>NZ_JBHXRA010000017.1:0-166373 GCF_042717045.1 Nocardia sp. NPDC058633 | reverse complement strand
CAAAGCTCGAGGGCCTGAGTCCGGTGCAGTACCGGGCTCAGGCCCTCGCGGTTTAGGCTCTTACTTGGCCAGTCCAACTATCGGGGACCAGTTCAAGTTCCGGTGCCCCTTTATTGCGTCCGTGGGTCGATCAGATCGGTGTGGGCAGCTCGCTGCAGTCCATCATCGCCTCGCCCGCGACCGCGAGCGCACTGCCGAATGCGCCGCACAGGATGCGGCCGCCGAACAGCAGGCGGTCGAGGTTGGGCAGGCCGGCCGAGCCGGTGCCGGAGGAGCCGGTGGTCTCGAGGCCGGTGGTGGAGCCGCTCTGTGCCGATCCGGATTCGGGCTGAGTGCTGGGCAGGCCGAAGTCGTCGTGGGGGGCCTGCGCCGTGAAGTCGGTGAGGGGCAGGCCGGGTGAGGCCGCCGCGGTACCCGCGACAGGGCCGAGCACGGTGGCGGCCGCGAGGATGGCGACGACGGTGGAACGCTTCATCAAGGGGTCTTTCCGGTCGAGCGGTGACGCGATGGCGAGATCTGCCCCACATCTGGGCAGCGGTCCAAAGTGTAGCGGCCGAACGTGACGTGCGTCATGGTGGTGAGGGTTATCCGGTGGCGGCCAGGCCCGGTTCGTCGCGGTGGATCTCGGAGGCGACGCTCAGGTGGTCGACGACCACCCTGCGCGCGCCGCAGCGGCAGCGCTGATAGGCCACGACGCCCTCGCTGGTCCGGTGACGCGACTCGATCTGCCAGGTGTGTTCGGGGTGGCTGTTCATGATTCGAGTCTGATGTAATGGCATTGTGCATTACAACCATTACGGGCGTGAGCCGGTGCTGCTGGGCGTCGACCTGCTCAACGATCCGTGTTCGAGTGCCGAGGAGTTGGCGCGGCGCTGCGTGGGTGCCGGCTTGGTGCTGAGTACGCCGGTGTCCGAGGGTGATCTCACGGCGGTGACGGCCTTCCTGGGGCGTTGGCGCGGGGTGGTGGAGTGCGCGGACCGTGCCGAGCGGGCGGCGCTGCTCAATGTGTTGCTGGCCGAGTACGCGTCGCCACCCCGCCTGACCGACCACGTGGGCGACGGCTGGCATCTGCACTTCCGTGACCCCGGGGTGGCGACGGACCGTCAGATCGCCGCCTTGATCACCGTCGGCACCGCATTGCACCTGACCGGGCTCGGGATGGACCGCCTCGGCGCGTGTGCGGCGGACGGGTGCTCGCGGGTGTACGCCGACACCTCGCGCAACGGCAGGCAACGGTTCTGCAGCCCGGCTTGCGCGAACCGGTCCGCCGTCAGAAGGCACCGGGCAAGCCGAGTGGTCGCCGACGGCCGTCCCGCCGAGGTCGGACCGTAGCCACGGCTTCACATTGTTCGTCGAACGCCCCGAGTCCGGTGGCGGCGGGGCCTGCCGCCGACAGGGCTCGACCCCGCGCCCCGGGGGCGGTCCGTCAACCCCGGACGGGAAAATTGGCGCGCAAGACGTTTCGCGGGTCGCGTGCTTGCTTGATCTCGCGCAGGCGGGTCAGGGTGGCCGTGTCGAAGGCGGCTTCGGCGGATTCGCCGGGGGCGAGGAACGTGTAGGGCTTGCTGCCGGTGATGTGGGTGCCCAGGTCGTCGACGATCGTGGCGAAGGCGGTCTCGACATCGCCGACGAGGTGGGGGAGACCGAGGCCGAGTAGGTAGAGGGCGTACGGCTCGGTGACAGGGCCTCGGGCGCCGCGATCGCGAGTGATGTCGGCGAGGGCGCCGCCGAGGGCGCGGATCTGAATGTTGAGCAGGGGTGCGACCGGTGCGTCGACGAGCGTTTTGACGACCGTGTCGCCCAAGTCGGTGAGTAGTTCGCCGCGCGAGAGCGACGGCCCGGGGTCGGTGGGCTCGGCGGTGATGGTGCCGATCCTGTCGGGGGTCATGGTGGTGCGGGTGTCGCAGAGCGCTCCGGTGACAGTGTCGAGGCGGCGGGTCAGGTCTCGGCCCGGTGCTTCGTCGCCGAGGTAGGCGAAATCGATCGCGACGGTCGGGGCGGCGCCGGGGATCTGGTAGCGCTGCAGCCACACCGAGAGCTGCGGCGGGGCATCGGCGGTGAGTTCGGTGAAGACGTCGAACACCTCGTGGGTGCGGTCGGCCGACCAGCTCACCCGACCGCCGTAGAGCTGTGGCAATTCGAACAGATCGATCTCGAGCGCGGTGACGATCGCGAAGTCACCTCCGCCGCCCCGTAGCGCCCAGAACAGCTCGGGATCGGAGTCGGCGCTCACCCGGCCGCGCCGGCCGTCGGCGTCGACGATCTCGAACGCGCGGACCGCGTCGGCCGCCCAACCGTGTTGACGGGCGAGCCAGCCGAAGCCGCCACCGAGGGTGTATCCGGTGACGCCGACCACGGGGTTGCTGCCCGCCAGGCCGCTGAGGCCGTGTGCGGCGGCCGCGGCCTGCACGGCACCCCACTGGGCGCCGGAGCCGATGCGGGCCACCCGCTGGGCCGGGTCGACGGCGACGGTGTCGAGTCTGCCGGTGCGCACGAGGATCGCGTCGTCGATGTCGCCGGTCGCGCCGTGGCCGGTGGGCTGGGTCACGACCGTACGGCCGGCGCGGTTCGCGTAGCGCACGACGTTCGCGAGATCGTCGACGTCGGCGACCTCGACGACGGCCGCCACCGACTGGGCGATCGCGGTGTTCCAGGGGCGGGCGGTGAGGTCGAAGGCCGGATCTCCCGGCAGGAGAACGTTTCCCTGGATCTCGGTGCGCAGATCGTTGATGCTCATACCCGGTAGACGAAGCAGGGAACGCGAGTGTGACATCCGGCCCGAGCAGCAAAGAAGGCCCGGTCCAACAGGACCGGGCCTTCTCTTCGGGGTGACCGACGGGACTCGAACCCGCGACATCCAGGATCACAACCTGGTGCTCTACCAACTGAACTACGGTCACCATCACCGGTGAATCACCGGCGCCGTCGATATTAGCGTGTGTGTAGCGTCAACCCCTAATCCGCTGGTAGAGGGCTCGAACCGGTGACATCCACGGCATCGGTGGCTGCTTGCGCGGCGGCGGCGATCTCGGTGGTCGAGGGCCCGGGCAGCGGGACGAACGCGGTGCGGCGGTAGTACTCGAGTTCGCGGATGGATTCCTTGATGTCGGCCAGCGCGCGATGAGCCAGGCCCTTCTCCGGCTGACCGAAGTAGATGCGCGGGTACCAGCGGCGGCACAGTTCCTTGATCGAACTCACGTCGACCATCCGGTAGTGCAGGTGCGCGTCGAGTTCGGGCATGTCGCGGGCGATGAAGCCGCGGTCGGTACCGATGGAGTTACCGCACAGCGGCACCGTGCGCGCGGTGGGCGCGTACTCGCGGATGTAGTCGAGTACCTGCTGCTGGGCCTGCTCGAGGGTGACCGTGGAACGTCGAACCTCTTCGGTCAGACCGGATTTCGCGTGCATGGTGGCGACGACCGGTGGCATGCAGGCCAGGGCGGCGTCGTCGGCGTGGATGACGATGTCGACACCGTCACCGAGAATGTTGAGGTCGCTGTCGGTTACGAGCGCGGCGATCTCGATCAGCTTGTCGCTGTCGAGACGGAGCCCCGTCATTTCGCAATCCATCCAGACCAGGAGTTTGTCTGACACGGGAGTCACCCTAACGGTGGGTCCGCGCACCCGGACGGCAGGTGTGTCGCGCGGGCGAGGCGCGCGGGGTTTGCCGACGACATCCCTCGATGTTCGCCGACCGGGTGACCGGCACGGATACAGTTTGCCTGGAATTCCCCGACGATGTTTCGAGCATTTCTTGCGTACGTGCCAGTGAGCAGACGGAGGACGCGCGAATGACCACCCCACAGGAGAAAGCGGCAGCGGCACGCAAGGCGGCCGAAGACGCGGCCCGGGTCGCCGCCGAGGCCATGGCAGCCGCGGAGGCCGCCGAACGGGAGGCCGCGGCGGCGACCGAGGAATCGACCACTGGGAACAGTGAATCGGCGACCGCGGGTGGTGAGCCCGCTCCCTCGGCGGCACCGAGTGATCCGGCGGCAACAGGCCCGGCAGCGGAGATCGCCGCGGGCTACGCCTTCGGGGGGCCGGCGGTGGAACTCGGCACGGTGATGGTCGACGGGGTGGCCGATCCTGCTGCGCGCGTGCGTATTCCGCTGCGGATGATGAACCGGCACGGACTCGTCGCGGGAGCCACCGGTACCGGAAAGACCAAGACCCTGCAGGGCATCGCCGAACATCTGTCTCGCGCGGGCGTGCCCGTGGTGATGGCCGACATCAAAGGTGATCTGTCGGGCCTGAGCGAGCCGGGCGCCGATACCGAGAAGATCCGGGCGCGCGCGGCGCAGACCGGCGCGACCGATTGGGCCCCGGGTGCGTTTCCCACCGAGTTCGTCTCGCTCGGCACCGGCGGCATCGGGGTGCCGATCCGGGCGACGATCACCTCGTTCGGCCCGATCCTGCTCAGCAAGGTGCTCGGCCTCAATGACACCCAGGAATCGACGCTGGGCCTGATCTTCCACTGGGCCGATCAGCGCGGCCTCGCCCTGCTGGATCTGAAGGATCTACGCGCGGTGATCACCCATCTGACCAGTCCCGAGGGCAAGGAAGACCTCAAGGGCATCGGAGGCGTGTCCTCGCAGACGGCGGGGGTGATCCTGCGGTCGCTGGTGAACCTGGAAGCCGACGGGGGCGATACGTTCTTCGGCGAACCCGAACTCGATCCGGCGGATCTGCTGCGCTCCGCGGGCGGGCTCGGCGTGATCACGCTGTTCGAGCTCGGCCGGCAGGCGGCGCGACCCGCATTGTTCTCGACGTTCTTGATGTGGGTGCTGGCCGATCTGTTCCAGACGTTGCCCGAGGTGGGCGACGTCGACAAGCCGAAGCTGGTGTTCATCTTCGACGAGGCCCACCTGTTGTTCGCCGAGGCGTCCAAGGCGTTTCTGCAGCAGGTCGAGCAGACGGTGAAGCTGATCCGGTCCAAGGGCGTGGGTGTGTTCTTCTGCACACAGTTGCCCACCGACATCCCCAACCCGGTGCTCTCCCAGCTCGGCGCCCGCGTGCAGCACGCCTTGCGCGCCTTCACCCCTGATGACCAGAAGGCGCTGTCCAAGACGGTGCGTACGTATCCGAAGTCGTCGGTGTACGACCTGGAAGAGGCACTGACCTCGCTCGGCACCGGCGAGGCGATCGTCACCGTGCTCTCGGAAACCGGTGCGCCCACTCCCGTCGCCTGGACCAAGATCGCGCCACCATGCTCGCTGATGGACACGATCGGCGACGACGCGATCAGATCGAAGGCGCTGTCGAGCGCGCTGCACGGCAGATACGGGCAGAGTGTCGACCGGGAATCGGCCTACGAGATGCTGCTGGCCAGCATGGCCGCGGCCGAACCGGCAGCGGAATCCGTGCCGGCCCCGGGGCGTTCGGCGTCCCAGCCGGAGCAGGACTCGGCGGCCGAGCGGATCATGACGAACCCGGCGGTGAAGAGTTTCCTGCGTTCGGCGGCGAGTGCGGCCGGGCGCGAGATCAGTCGCAGCATTTTCGGCACCCGTCGCAGGTGAGCGAGCGCGGCCCGTCGATCGGCGGGCCGGGGTGTCGATTCGCGGGTCCCGTCGCGCAGGTCGTGCGAGCCATCGCCGACGTCACTGTGCCGACTCGCGCGTCAACAGGTCGGCGGTCGTCTCTCGGCGGAGCAGCAGGTCGGTCCGGCCGTGGGCGACCGCGACGACCGGCGGACTTCCTCCTGCTCGATACCCCGCCCCGCACGGGTGGTAGGCGCCGGTACACGGCACCGCGAGGACCTCGCCCGCACGCAGATCGGCGGGTATCCGGACCTCGTCGGCGATGAGCTCGCCCGCCGCCCCGTGTCTGCCCACGACCGACGCGGCGAGCTGAGGCCCGGCCGGATGCCGGTTGACGACGAGTGCGGTGCCGACGCCGTGACCGGCCGAATCGCCGTCGACGATCACGCACGTGCCACCGTTTCCGACCTCGGTGACGGCGAGCACCCGGTACAGCGTGACGCCCGCGCGCGCGACGATCGCGCGCCCCGGTTCCATCGTGAGGACAGGGCGCGGGAAATGATGGCGCGCGCAGCCCGCGTCGAGTGCGTCGTCGAGGATGTCGGCGAGTTCGCGCAGGTCGATGTCGGCACCGCCGCTGCGGGCGGCCACCGCGTGCCCGCCGCCGATATCGAGATGGGTGAGCAGGACGGCATGCTCGGTGTGGATTCGGGCCATCACGCCGATCATTCGGCGGATCGCCTCGGCATACAGGTCGGGGTCACGGATCTGTGCGCCGAGGTGGCAGTGCAGCCCGGACAGGATCAGCTTCGGCTGCGCGATGATCCGGGCCACGGCCGCCGCGCAGGAATCGCCGCCGAGGGGGAACCCGAATCGCGAGCCTCCCGGTACCTCGATCCCGGGCGCCACCCGCAACAGCACCTGTTGTCGGCGCGTGGCGAGCGAGGCGAGCAGGGTGATCTCGGTGAGCGAGGAGACGACGATGCGGCCGATTCCCGCGGTCACCGCGGCCCGGAGTTCGTCGAAGGGGGTTCCGTTGCCCTGCAGGATGATCCGGTGTGGATCGATGCCCGCCGCGAGGGCCACCTCGAGCTCGCCCGCCGAGCCGACCTGCACTGCCAGGCCCTCCTCGGTGACCCAGCGGGCCACGGCGCGCAGCATGAGCGCGGTGCCCGCGTAGACAATCTCGGTGTCGGGAAAGAGCTCGCGGTAGACGCGGCAGCGACGCCGCACCTCGGTTTCGTCGAGCACACGCACGGGAGTGCCGTACTGGTCGGCGATGTCGTGCAGTGCCACGCCACCGAGGGTGACCCGGCCGTCGCCGTCGTAGTGGGTGTCGGTGGGCCACACCGTGGGGTCGAGCCGGGGCACCGCACTCGCACGCAGGGAAGGGAAGATATCGAGCAACGTCACGGTGGTCTCCTCCAGGAGGACGCCCCCGCACTCGGACGGCGGGGCCACTTCCATGACTACGCCGTCCGCGAGCTCGTGAACTCGGTGTTTACGGGTCCTTGACCACCCGGCGACCGAACCTGACGAGTTGCTGACGTGCGCTCAGCTGCCCAGCTTCTTGTAGAACGCGCCCGCGATCGGGGCGGTGAACGAGCGGGGGCCGTAGTTGCCCGCGACGCTCATGCCTTTGCTGATCAGGCCAGGGACGATGCGCATCTTGTTGCGGGCCAGCGCGTCGATGGAGACCTTGGCGGTGTACTCCGACGACACCCAGAGGAAGTCGGGGACCATCTTGTCGACGATCGACTGGTCCTCGGGGGCAGGGGTCTCGGTACGGACCGGGCCGGGCGCCAGCAGAGTGACGTTCACGCCGCTGCCCTTGAGCTCACCGCGCAGCGACTCCGAGAAGGTGTTGGCGAACGCCTTCGACGCCGCGTAGGTGGCGTTGTTCGGGATGGGCATATTGCCCGCGGCCGAACCGCTGATCAGGATTCCGCCCGTCTTGCGCTCGATCATGCCGGGCAGCACGGCCAAGGTCAGGTCGTGCACGGCGGTGGCGTTGAGTTCCATCTGCACACGCTCGTAGGCGAAGTCGAGCTCGGCGACCGGGCCGAACGTCGCGACACCGGCGTTGTTGCACAGCACGGCGATATCGCGGACCGCGAGCTCGTCGACCAGGCCTGCCCGCTGCGTGCGATCGGCGAGGTCGACCGCGCGGATCTCGGCGGTGATGCCGTGGGCCAGGGTCAACCGCTGGGCCAGCTCGGCGAGGATCTCACCGCGGCGCGCGACCAGGATCAGCGAATAGCCGCGCCCGGCCAGCTCGGCGGCCAGCGCCGTGCCGATGCCGGAGGATGCGCCGGTGACGACGGCACGGTTGTCTGCAGTGGGGGAGGGCAAGCTCACGAGGGGAGCTTAGGGGATCGGCCGTGGTCGTGTGATGCCCGCGTCGACCACCGGTGCGCGGTGAGCGGGCGTCGGTGGATCGCCGGAATACCGGTGACCCGGCAATAGCATGGGGGCCGTGGCTGAGGACCAGGTGTTCGGAATGGGCGACGACCCGCTGGCCGAGCCGACGTGGCCCGCGCTGACCGAAGACGAGATCGCTCGCGCGATCGCCGCGACGTGGCGCGGATCGGCGCTCGCGGCGATCGAATGGCGCGGGGCGCGACCTTTGTCGTCGACAGTGGGGGTGCGGTTGGACGACGGGCAACGGCTGGTCGTGAAGCGGATGCCGGTGCGATTGCGTGACGGGGCCGCGCTGGCCGAGGAGCACCGGTTCATGGCGCATCTGCGTGACCGGGGTGTCCCGGTGCCCGAAGTGCACGCCGCCGTGGGTGCCTGGGCGAACCCCTCCCGTGCAGGCGAGGTAATCGAGGGCACCCCCGCTGCGGGCGATCCCGCGTCGGACGAGTTCGTGTACGAGGTACATCGTGGCGGGCCCGGGGAGGATCGGTATCGCGCGGACTTCTCGTGGTCGCCGTATCGCGCGATCGACGATGCGGTGGGCGCGGGCGTGATGCTGGGCCGATTACACGTCGCCGCAACGGGTTTCGACGCTCCCGCTCGACCCGCCCGGCCGTTGGTGGCGAGCATGCACGGTGATGTGGTGAGCGCGTTCGAGTGGCATATCGCTCGCCGACCGTCTGTCGCCCGCTTCCTGGGTGAGAGGAACTGGCGCGCGGAGGTGCCCGAGCTGCGAGTCGGCCTCACCGGCGTGCCGCGCCTGTGGACGCACGGGGACTGGCACCCGACCAACCTGCTGTGGGAAGACCACGAGGTGACCTCGGTGATCGACTTCGGGCTGGCGGATCGGACCACGGCCGTCTTCGACCTCGCCACCGCCATCGAACGCACCGCGGTCGACTGGGTGTCGCTGCGCGACGGCGGCTGCGCCCATGTGCGCACCGACCAGATCACCGCGTTGATCGAGGGCTATCGATCGGTGCGCCCCTTGTCGGCCGCCGAGCAGAGGCTGCTCCCCGACCTGCTCCCGCTGGTCCACGTCGGCTACGAACTCTCGGAAGTCGACTATTTCCTGACCGTCGCCCACGACTCGCGCAATGCCGAAATCGCCTACTACGACTGGCTTCTCGGCCATCTGCGCTGGTACGAAACCACCGATGGCCGCGACCTTCGTGACTTGATCCGCGATGTAGCCCTCAACTGAGCCGGCATTCGTTCCGAAAGCCGCGGTCATCGGACCCGAGCCAGTTGCTGGACTACGGCCGATACCGGCCCGGTCGAAGCCGATCCACCGTCCGAGACCTTCGCGGGGTCGGCACCCGAACGAAACACCGCCCCGCGCCGGATGCGAGTTCGGCGCGGGGCGGTGCGGCGGTCGTCCGTCGCGTCGGACGACCGGGTTTCGGTTGCTTACAGGCGTGCGGCCAGGCGCGTGCCCTGGGCGATCGCGCGCTTGGCATCCAGTTCCGCGGCCAGGTCGGCACCGCCGATGAGGTGCAGATCCACGCCCGCGGCGCGCAAGGGCTCTTCGAGCTCGCGCACGGATTCCTGTCCGGCGCAGACGATCACATTGTCGACCTCGATCACGCGGGGGTTCTCGCGCTTCTCGCCGAAGCTGATGTGCAGCCCGGCGTCGTCGATGCGGTCGTAGTTCACGCCGCCGACCTGCTCGACGCCCTTGGCCTTGAGGGCCGCGCGGTGCACCCAACCGGAGGTCTTGCCGAGGTCCTTGCCGAACGGAGTCGACTTGCGTTGCAGCAGCACGACATCGCGGGCCGCGGGGGAGGGCTTGGGCTTGCGGAGCTGGCCGGGAGCCTGCTCGTTCTCGGAATCGACGCCCCACTCCTCTTTCCACTCGTCGAGCTTGAGCGTGGGATGCCCTTCCACTGTGAGGTATTCGCTCACGTCGTAGCCGATACCGCCCGCGCCGATCACCGCGACCTTCTTGCCCACCGGCTTCTCCTGCTTCACCAGTTCGGCATAGGACAGCACCATCGGGTGGTCGATACCGGGGATGTTGGGGATACGCGGACGCACACCGGTGGCCAGGATCACCGAGTCGTACTCGCCCGCGATCAATTCCGCGGCGCTGATGCGCTTTTCGAGGTGCAGGGTGACGCCGGTGAGGTCGATCTTGCGGCGGAAGTAGCGGATCGACTCGTCGAACTCCTCCTTGCCGGGGATGCGGCGGGCGATGTCGAACTGACCGCCGATCTTGTCGTCGGACTCGAACAGATCGACATGATGCCCGCGCTCGGCCAGGCTCACCGCGGCCGAGAGCCCGGCCGGTCCCGCGCCGACGACGGCGATCCGCTTCGCCCGACGAGTCGGCAGCAGATTCAACGTGGTCTCGCTACCCGCGCGCGGGTTCACCAGGCACGACACCTTCTTGTTGCCGAAGGCGTGGTCGAGGCAGGCCTGGTTGCAGGCGATGCAGGTGTTGATCTCGTCGGCCCGGTCACTCTGCGCCTTGTTGGCCCATTCGGCATCGGCCAGCAGCGGGCGGGCCATGGAGATCAGCGCCGCGTCGCCGCGAGTCAGGATCTCCTCGGCGATCTCGGGCATATTGATCCGGTTCGACGCGCAGACCGGGATGTTCACCTTGCGCGCGATCTTGGCGGTGAACTCCACGAACGCCGCGCGCGGCACCGACGTGACGATGGTGGGCACCCGCGCTTCGTGCCAGCCGATATCGGTATTGAGGATGTCGACGCCGACAGCTTCCAATTCCTGGGCCAGGGCGACGATCTCGTCGAAGGTCTGCCCCTTCTCCACGAGTTCGGCCATCGACAACCGGAACACGATGATGAAATCGGGACCCACCTCGGCACGGATGCGCCGGGCGATCTCGACGGGCAGCCGACGCCGGTTCTCCGGTGTTCCGCCCCACTTGTCGGTGCGCTTGTTCACTCGCGGCGCGAGGAACTGGTTGAGGAAGTAGCCCTCACCGCCCATGATCTCGCAGCCGTCGTACCCGGCGAACTTCGCCAGGCCCGCACAGCGCGCGTAGTCGTCGATGGTGCGCTCGACACCTTTCGACGACAGCGCCCTCGGCTTGAACGGATTGATCGCGGACTTGATCGCCGACGCCGAAACACTGGTCGGCATATACGAATAGCGCCCCGCGTGCAGGATCTGGATGGCGATCTTGCCGCCCTCGGCGTGCACCGCCTTGGTGATCGTGCGATGCCGGTAGGCCTCGGTCTTGTTGGTGAGTTTGCCGCCGAGCGGTAGCAGCCAGCCGGTGCGGTTGGGGGCGTAACCGCCGGTGATGATCAGGCCGACGCCGCCGCGGGCCCGTTCGGCGAAATAGGCAGCCAACTTGTTGGTGTCCCAGGCGCGGTCTTCCAGGCCGGTGTGCATGGAGCCCATGACCACGCGGTTGCGCAGCGTGGTGTGGCCGAGGTCGAGTGGCTCGAACAGATGGGGATAGGCAGTCATGGGCGATGTTCACCTTTTCGCGGTCGCAGGGCCTGCAGTACTTCGTCGCACCATTCGAGGTAGCCGGACTCCGCGCGGATGCCCGCGCGAAGCACCAGATACTGGTGCAGAGCGGTGCCGGAGAGCTGGTCCGGCACCGGGAAGAATTTCTTTTCGCTGAGGCGGTACTCGTCGAGCCGCTGGGCGTGCTGGGCGCGATGGCGCGCCACCTCGGCGCAGACGGCATCGATGTCGCCGTACGCGGCGGCGCGGATCTTCACGCCCAGTTCGTCGCGGGCGGGGGTGGCGTCGGTGGGCTCGGCGAGCCAGCGGGCGATCTCGGCCCGACCGGCCGCAGCCACCGAGTACACCTTCTTGTCGGGCTTGCCCTGCTGATTCACCGATTCGACGGTGACCCAGCCGGAGGACTCCATCCGCTTGAGAACGCGGTAGATCTGCTGGTGGGTGGCACTCCAGAAGTAGCCGATCGACTTGTCGAATCGGCGTGCGAGCTCATACCCCGAGCCGGCCCGCTCGGTGAGCGAGACCAGTAGCGCGTGCTCCAGTGCCATGAGGTCAGGGTATCCGGAACGCTGGGTACTATGCAACCAGGTTCATATGAATCGATCACGACCCTCAAGCGGTGACGCGGATGCACGGCGTTATGAGCGGCGAGGGTGTTGGATCGCCGTTACTCTTCGGCCTATGACCGAGGTGAGCGCGGCCGAGACCGTCGGCGAGGCGGCCGGACGTGGGCAGGTAGTGGCGTGGGGGCTGTGGGACTGGGGCTCGTCGGCGTTCCAGGCCGTGACGCTGACCTTCGTGTTCTCGGTGTATCTCACCGATAAGGTCGGCAAGGACCTGCCGGGGTCGATCGGGGCGAGTGCGTGGCTGGGCTGGGCGCTGGCCGCGGCGGGACTGGTCGTCGCACTGACAGCGCCGGTCTGCGGGCAGTACTTCGACGCGGTCGGCTCACGTAAACGGGCCCTGGCTACCCTGACCGCGCTCACGGTCGGCGCGATGTCGCTGATGTTCTTCGTCCGCGACGACTATCACGACCTGTGGTTGGGTTTGGCCCTGCTCGCGTTCGCCTCCGCGGTCTTCGAGCTCGCCGGTGTGCCCTACAACGCGATGATGCGGCAGGTCTCGACGCCGGCCACGGTCGGGCGGGTCTCCGGATTCGGCTGGGCGATGGGCTATTTCGGTGGCATCGTGCTGTTGTTGATCTGCTACGTGGGTTTCCTCGCCGGTGACGGCGACACCCGTGGACTGTTCGGGATACCCACCGATCAGGGGCTCAACGTCCGCCTGGTCGTGGTGCTCGCGGCCGTGTGGTTCACGGTGTTCGCGCTGCCGGTGCTGTTCGCGGTGCCCGAGATGCCGCGCACCGGCGCCGACCCCGGCGCGGCGAAGGTCGGGTTCGTCGGTTCCTACCGGGTGCTGTGGCGAGACGTGCGGGAGCTGTGGGGTCAGGATCGGCACACCGTGTACTTCCTGCTGGCCAGTGCGGTGTTCCGTGACGGGCTGGCGGGGGTGTTCACCTTCGGTGGGGTGCTCGCGGTGACGGTGTACGGCTTCGCCGCCGCCGATGTACTGCTGTTCGGGATCGCGGCGAACGTCGTCGCGGGCGCGGCCGCGATCGTCGCCGGACGGTTCGACGATCGCCTAGGGCCCAAGCGGGTGATCGTGGCGTCACTGGCCGGGATGCTCGTGTGCGGTGTCGCGCTGCTGATGGTGTCGGGCTCGACGATGTTCTGGATCTTCGGCCTTGCGCTCACCGTGTTCGTCGGGCCCGCGCAAGCCTCGGCGCGTTCGTTCCTCGCGCGCATCGCACCGCCGGGGCGGGAAGGTCAGCTGTTCGGCCTGTACACCACGACCGGGCGGGCCGTGTCGTTCCTGGCACCTGCCCTGTTCGGGCTGTTCGTCTGGGCTTTCCACAGTGACCGCGCCGGGATCGCCGGACTCCTCGTCGTCCTGGCGGCGGGGCTGGTGGTCCTGCTCCCGGTTCGCGCGCCGGCCCGCGTGGCGTCCTCCGCTATGTGACGTATCACCGATGAGGCGGCGCCGCATTGTGTGAACGCCCGTGCTCTGAGTTCAGCTCGCGTTTTTGGGTACCCAGCCCGCGATGCCCAACGCGATCAGGCGCATCTGCATGACGGTGCGTTCCACGATCGCCGATTCCTCACGGGAGGTGGACGCGACGAACGCAGCAATACCGTCGGTGACAGTGGTGACCAGTAGATCCGCGGCGATCTCCAACTCGGTGGTGCTCCACGAGTCCAGCGCACGCAGCCGCGACAGATCGGCGACGATCTCGCGCACGATCAACTGCATCTCCATCGCGATGGCCTGACGCAGTGCGGCAGGCCCACCGTGACGCTCGCGAATGAGGAAACCGAACAGGGCGCGTTTGGCGCGTACCTGCTCGAACACGAAGCGCACGGTATCGGCGAGATGAGCATCCGGCTTGCGCCTGACCTCGCGCAATGCCAACCGCAGCGCGGTGACGCCCTCGTCGACGATGGTCGCGCCGAGATCGTCGAGCGACGCGAAGTGGCGGTAGAAGGCTGTGGGCACGATGCCGGCGGAACGGGCGATCTCACGCAGGCTCAATGCCGCGAATCCGCGCTCCGAGGCCAAGGCCAGGGTGCCCTCGAGCAAGGCTGCCCGAGTATGCGCTTTGCGCTCGTTGCGGGTTCCTGCCTGCTCAGTCACATCGGTGAGCATACATCCGTTCACCATAGCGGCCTTTGTCATTATGTTGTCCGCCTCACATTATTGCCGGTTGACAGCGGCCCGGGGTCATCGGGCACACTAGTGAGTGTACAGACGTGCACTGAAATTTGAAGCGCACATCGAAGGACTTCGCAGAGGGGCAACACGACATGGTGGGACTGATCGATCTGGTGCAGACGTTGACGACGCCGCACCCGCTGGACCGGTACCTCGAGCTCGTCAGCCCCGGGCTCACCGCCCGGGAGCTGCGCGCCGAGGTCACTCATGTTTCGCACGCGGTGCCCGGCTCGGTGACGCTCACCCTGCGCGCCTCGCGGCAGTGGCGCGGCCACGCCGCCGGTCAGTACGTTCAGATCGGCGTCTCGATCGACGGCGTGCGCCACACCCGCTGCTACTCGCCGATCGACCCGGAGAGCCGGGGTGACCGCTACCTGCAGCTCACCGTCAAGGCGCACCCGGGCGGGCTGGTGTCGAACTACCTGCACGCCAACGCGAAGCCCGGCATGGTCGTCGACCTGGCGCCCGCCTCCGGTGTCTTCCGTCTCCCCGAGCAGCGGCCCGACAAGGTGCTGCTGGTCAGCGGCGGCAGCGGCATCACGCCGGTACTGTCGATGCTGCGTACCCTCGACGCCGAGGGGTACTCGGGGGAGGTCACCTTCCTGCACTACGCGCGTCAGCCCGAAATGGTGCCGCACCGTGCGGAACTGTCCTCGATCGCGCAGCGTCGCGCCAACTTCCGTATCGAATACCGGTACCCGGTCGAGCCGGGCACGGTGATCGACGGTGAAACCTCCACCGGCAGTGGGTTCTTCGACTACGACGAGCTCGAGCGGGTCGCACCCTGGTTCGCCGACGCGCAGACCTTCGTGTGTGGGCCGCCGCCGCTGATGCGGGCGGTCAAGACGATCTTCGAAGCCGAGGGTCTCGAAGATCGGGTGCTCAGCGAGGAGTTCACGCTCACCACGATCCCGACCGACCCGTCCGAGGCCACCGGCACCATCACCTTCTCCGACAGCGACGTCGCCGCCGACAACACTGGAGCAACGCTGCTCGAGCAGGCCGAAGCATCCGGCCTGACCCCGGAGTACGGCTGCCGCATGGGGATCTGCTTCTCCTGCACCGCGACCAAGGTCTCCGGCTGCACCCGCAACGTGCGTACCGGCGAACTCGACGCCGACCCCGACAAGCCGATCCAGATCTGCATCAACGCACCTGTCGGCGACGTCGACATCGCCATCTAGACAAACGATTACCAGAAACAACAAGAGGAGATACAGCCATGACGATCCTCACCGAAGGTAAAGACGGCCCGGTCATCCTGAGCCCGGATCAGGTCGAAGAGCTCGGCGCCGCGCTCGACGCGCTGCGCGCCCGCGTCGTGGAAGACCTCGGCGAACGCGACCGCGACTACATCTACAACATCATCAAGACCCAGCGTGGCTTCGAGATCGCCGGCCGCGGTCTGATGTACCTGGGCTTCCTGCCGCCGTTCTGGCTGGCCGGCGTCGCCGCGCTCGGTGTGTCGAAGATCCTCGACAACATGGAGATCGGCCACAACGTCATGCACGGCCAGTACGACTGGATGCGTGAGCGCGGCATCAACTCCCGCGAGTTCGACTGGGACACGGTCTGCCCGGCCGACCAGTGGAAGCACTCGCACAACTACATGCACCACACCTACACCAACATCCACGAGATGGACCGCGACATCGGTTACGGCATCCTGCGTATCGATGAGGGCCAGAAGTGGCACCCGTACTACCTGGGCAACCCGGTGTACGCGTTCCTGTTGATGATGCTGTTCGAGTGGGGCGTGATGATGCACGACCTCGAGGCCGACAACATCATCAAGGGCAACCGCAAGTGGTCCGACGTCAAGCCGCTGCTCAAGGGACAGGGCAAGAAGGCGGGCAAGCAGGTCCTCAAGGACTACGTGATGTTCCCGGCGCTGACCGGTCCGCTGTTCCTGCACACGCTGGCAGGCAACGTGGCCGCGAACCTGGTGCGCAACGTGTGGACCTACTCGATCATCTTCTGTGGTCACTTCCCCTCGGGCGTGCAGACGTTCACCAAGGAGGAGACCGAGGTCGAGACCCGCGGTGAGTGGTACGTGCGCCAGATGCTCGGCTCGGCCAACATCAAGGGCTCGCGGCTGTTCCACATCATGTCGGGCAACCTGTCGCACCAGATCGAGCACCACCTGTTCCCGGATCTCCCGGCGAACCGGTACCCGGAGATCGCGCCCGAGGTGAAGGCGCTGGCCGAGAAGTACGGCCTGCCCTACAACACCGGTCGTTTCTCCAAGCAGATCGGTTCGGTCTGGGCCAAGATCTTCCAGCTCTCGCTGCCTGATCGTTTCGTGAAGAGGGCGCCGAAGCCTGGTGTTATCGTTATGCGTAATCAGCCGGAATCCTCCCCTGTGAGCGGGTAAATGGTCGGGAAATTCGAGAGCAACAAGGACCTTGTCCAAGAGTTGACGTCTTCCGGTGCGCATCGGGTCGGCAATATCGTCGGCCTGATCACCGGAACCGTCGCCGGAGTCGCCCGCGAGATCGGTGAGTTCATCACCGACGCGATCGAGATGAAGGAAGCCGCGGCGGCCGCTCGTCGTGACGCCGAGAACGACGCGGCTTTCCTCGAGACCGACACCGAGGTCGTCGACCTCGACGCTCCGGCCGAGGGCGACCTCGGCGCGGCGACCTTGTTCGACGATCCGGTCGAGGGCGACAAGGCCCCGGCACACGAGGAAAAGGCCCCGATCACCGGCGACAAGGCCTGATTCTCACCACACCGGCAGCCGCCTGCGGTGCTCGGTGACATCGGTGATCAGGTCCCGGTAGCCGTCGGTCAGTTCGGCAAGACGACACCACTGCAGATGGGTGCGAGCCTCCCGCTGCCGTGGTGTCGTCGGCGTTTGTGCGGGCCCGGCCATGGCCTGCTGGGCGGCTACCCACTTCGCGGCCATCCGGTCGATCACCGCGCCCAAGGTCTCGGTGTGCAGCGAGGCGCCGTCACGGTGTTCGACATGGGTGGCCACCCAGTCGTCGATGTGGGCGATCAGCGCGACGCGGTCGTCGTCGATGTCGTCGACCAAGCGCGCGCATGCCGCGCCGGTGCTGTTCGACGCGGCGGGGTCGCGTGCTTGCTCGAGGGCTCTGCGCCGACGTTCGTGACAGCCGGCCAGGTTTCTCGCGGCGTCGAGAACGCGGTGTCGCGTCGGGTCGGGGTGGTCGGTTTCGAGGAACGCTCGCAACAGTGCCGACGGTGTCGGAAACTGTGCGGCGCCCAGGCGATGGCCGTGATCGATCGGCATGGTGGCTGCCCCTGACAACGCTGTGTACACGGATACGCCAGGGCCGAGGAGAAGGTGTGGGCCGCTCCCCGGCACCGGCGTAGCCCCGCCCGGGCGTCGACGAAAGTCCGCGACGCTGCGGTGAGGAAGACGGCCCGGGGAAAATCGGGACCCTTTCAGGAAAGCGCGATCCGGCTGCGGCGCGCAATAGTATGGTGTACAAACTCGGCGGTCGGCAGGAATTGTTATCCATCGTCACGGCCGGGTCTCCCCGTGGGCACTCCGTGGTCACCGCGGTGGCATATTTCCGGCAATCATTTCGGCGCCACATGCACTAATGTCGATAATTGTGCCCGCCTACGTGTCCTCGCCGGAGCTGACCTTCGGGTTCCTGTTCGCGCTGGAAGCCCCAGAGCGCATCGCCGATGTCGTGCGCGGCCTCATGGAACGTCGTGCGGTATCGGTGTTTCGGCTCGCTCGACTGTCCGACGACGACGGCCCGCCCGAGCGCTACGTCGTGAACTGGGCCGCCATCCCGCAGATTTCGATCACCACCGGCGCACCCGACGACGAGGAACTGCGCACCCAACGGATCATGCTGGTCAACGCCTTCCTCGGCGAGGGCGGCGAGGTGAGCATGTACGCGGGAAACCCCGACGGGCCGAGCTGAATTCAGCGGGTCGACTCGTAGATCCGGCGGACCACGTCCTCGATATCGGGCTCCTCGATCGACAGATCGCGCACCTGCGCCCGGTCCGACACCGCCGCCAGTAAAGCCGCCGCCGTGGTCTTCTCGGCGTCGAACGCCAGACGCTGGCGCATGCCACCCGCCTCGCTGGACAACAGCTGCGCCCCCGACGGCAGATCGTCGAGATCCGGTGTGGGGGCGGCCAGGTCGACCACGAGGACCCGGCGCGCGCCGACAGTGGCGCCCAGCCCGGCCAGTGAACCGTCGTACACCAGCCGACCGTAATCGACGACGAGCACCCGATCGCAGAGCCGTTCGATATCGCCCATGTCGTGGGTGGTGAGCAGCAGGGTGGTGCCGCGCTCGATCCGTTCGGCGCGCAGGAACTCGCGTAATCGCTGCTTGGACAACACGTCGAGGCCGATCGTGGGCTCGTCCAGTATCACCAGCTCCGGCGAATGCAACAGCGCGGCAGCAACTTCCGCGCGCATCCGCTGACCGAGCGAGAGTTGGCGGACCGGGGTTTCGAGGGTGTCGGCCATCTCCAGCTGTTCCACCAGTTCGTGGGTCCGCTTGTCGGCGATATCGGGATCGAGGCGGTGGATCGCCGCCAGAATCGAAAACGACTCGTGCAGCGGCAGATCCCACCACAGTTGCGAACGTTGTCCGAACACGACGCCGATGCGCGAGGCGAGTTCCCTGCGCTGGCGCACCGGCTCCAGGCCGCAGGTGCGCACGGTTCCGGTGGTCGGCACCAAGATACCGGTGAGCATCTTGATGGTCGTCGACTTGCCCGCGCCGTTGGCGCCGATGTAGCCCACTGCCGAGCCGCGTTCGATCCGGAAGCTCATTCGGTCGACGGCGGTGATGGTGTCGCGATGTCGGCGCCAATGGCGACCGTTCTTGCGGTAGACGGTGAACTGCCGGGTGAGGTCATCGATGTCGATGATCGGTTCCTGGCATTCGTTGTCGTCCATCATCCCCCTCCTCCCTGATAGTGCCTCGTACCGATCCGCCATGCCGCCGAGGCGAGCAGCCACACCCACGCCGCGGCCAGCGGTGTCAGCCACGCCGACCACGCGGGCAGCAGCGGTGGCCCCGGCAGCCCGAGCAGGGCGATGGTCGGCACGTATGCCGTGAACGCGACAGGAATCGCGAACCCGAACAACAGTTTCAGCGGTGTCGGGAACACCGAGGCCGGCTGCATCGCGGCGAACGAACCGCCGTAGGTGAAGCTGTTGGTGAGCTCGGCACCGTCGATCAGAAAGAACTGTAGTCCGGCTGCGCATACGAAAAGGCCACAGAACAGCGCGATTCCACTGAGCAGGGTGATCACGATCAAGGTAACCGGGGCGATGCCCCAGTCGATATCGTTGCGCCACAGCCCGATCGTGAGCACGATCACCGCGACCGCGGCCCGTGCGAGTCTGCGCAACGAGATGTCACTGGTCACCAACTGCAACAGCAACGGCTGTGGGCGAAGGTGATAGGCGTCGAGCGTGCCCATGCGGATCATCGAGGGCAGCGAGTCCAGATGCCCGACCGCGACCTGGGCCAGCGCGAACGAGGTGTTGGAGAGTCCGAAGAGCAGCAGCGCCGCGTCGACATCGAGACCGCCGAGGGTGCCGACGTTGTGGAAGATCACCCATACCTCGCCGAACTCCACAAGTCCGATGAGGAAGGCGCTGAACACTTCGGTGGCGAACGAAAGGCGGTACACCCGCTGTGCTTTCACGCGCGAACGCAATACTGCGTGATAGGGGGAGAACCAGGTCCCGGCTACAACGCGCGCGGAAACTGGTTCAGCCACCCTGTACCTCCAGCCTGCGTTGTCCCACTCGCAGCAACACCCTGCCGAGCAGTCCGATCACCAGCACCCAGAAGCCTTGTATCGCAACGATGTACAAGGCTTCCGACCCCGAGGCCCGCCCTGACAGCGTATCGATCGGAGCCTGCAGAATGGAGGGAAACGGCGTAGACATGGCAACGACACGCAGCCAGTCGGGGAACATGTGCACCGGAACGAAAAGCCCGGCCAGAAACGTTCCGACGATCTGGTACAGCACCCGGATGCCGCGGATCTCGACGACCCAGAACCCGATCAGCGCCACCGCGAACAGGCACAGAAACGACAACGCCACCGCGAGCAGCACACTGATCAGACCGACCAGATAGGCCACCGGCGTGCTCGGCATCGACAAGCCGAAAGTGGCTGCGCCGATCGCGATGCTCGGGACCCCGCGCGGCAGGATGGTGCAGGCGGCGCGGCCCATGTCGGTGGCCAGGTAGCCCAGCTGCACGTCGACCGGGCGCAGGAAATCGATCGCCACGTCACCGGTTTTGATCCGGTCGACCAGGTCGATCTGCGGTCCCATGAACTGGGTGGCGCCGAGCAAGGCCTGCGACAACCAGACGTAGGCGCCGATGGTTCCCTCGTCGTATCCGCCGAAATCACCGGCGGCACGCACCGCCGCGACCATCACCGCCGCGCGAACGAACCCGAAAACACAGTTGGTGAAAAGCCCGGCGAACATCGCCAGCTTGTATTGCGCCTGCCGCTTGAAACCCGCCCGCGCCAGCGTCCAATACACCCGGAAAGCCCCAGGCTTGCGACGACGCCGCACCGCGAAAGCAAGCCCACCATCCCCCGCCACACTGCCCCGCACAATCACTCAACTCTAGGCCGACCGCCGCGAAACAGGACGAGAACGGCTCGGATCGCTGGTGCTCGGCCGTGCTGGATCTACCGATCGATGCTCAGTCCTTCGGGAAGCCTGTCGCGAACAAGATCGCGATGGCGACCGAGCTGACCACGGAGATGGCAAGGATGATCCACATGAGGCGAAAGATTACCTGTCGCCGTGTCTCGGCTCGGCATCGCCTCGGCGTGACCGTCCGCCAGTGCCCTGACCTGCCGCGTTGTCAGTCGGCGCCGGGTAGCTCGAGCAGGTGGTGCACGCGGATCAAGACGTCGAGCTGGGCCTCGTTGTAGAGGTCCCTGATGGCTACGGCCATCGTGTGGTGTGCGCGCTCGGCACCGACCGGGGAGTCGGCGGTCTGGTTCAGCCCGGGGTGTTCGCGGTAGAGACCCCGGACGTAGGGCGCCATGCGCTCGGCCAGCTCGGCGCGCACGCGCTCGTCGGCATCGGCGGGCAGGTGGTCGAATTCGGCGATGCCGGGATCGCGATGATCGGTGTTCAGCACAGCCCGCAGCGCGTCTTGTCCCGTCGGTCCCAGTACCCGGGTGAGGATGAGGGTGAAGGCGCGGTCGGCGTCGGTCAACGCGGCGGTGCCCGCGCCGAGTTCGGGCGGGAGATCGGTGGGGCTGCCCTGCCGCATCGTGAGGGCGAGTTCGACACGGATGCGTTGCAGGCGCTCGATGGTGGCGGCCAACTCGGCATCGAGATTCCGGAGCGCTTCGTGCGGATACTCGTCGGCCTCGCCCATGGCGGCGATCTCGGCCAGCGGGATCCCCAGCTCGGACAGCCGTTTGATCCGGATCACCCGGAGCAGGTGCCCGACGCCGTAGTGCTTGTAGCCGTTGGTACCACGTTCGGGTTGTTCGAGAAGTCCCACGTCGTGGTAGTGCCGCACGGTCCGGATGGTGGTGCCCGCGAGTTCGGCGAGCTCACGAGTGCTCCACGTCATGGTCGGCTCCTCGGGGACGGCGGTGGGCGCGGCGCTGCGGCGTGGTCGATATCGATTCTGCCGTTGACTGTGCCGTAACGGCACAGTGTCTACTTGCGGCGCCGTCTACTTGCGGCGCCCCACCGACAGATCGGGAGAATCGACATGCCATTGCCGACAGGCCTCCGCTATCGGGTCGCCGCCGCGCTCGTCCTGCTGCCGGCGTTCGTCGCCTGTAGCGCGACTCCGTCGCCCGGTCCGCCGCAGCCTTCGCCGGAATTGCAGCGCTTCTACGATCAGCAACTGTCGTTCGGTCCGTGCGAGGGATATGCCACGACCGCCGCCGACGCCACCGCTTTCGCGAGCAGTCCCGGATTCCAGTGTGCGCGTATGGAAGTCCCGCTCGACTACGACGAACCAGGGCAGCGGACCGCGCGGATCGCCTTGTTGAAAGCGCCCGCGCGCGGTGAGCCGATCGGATCACTGCTGCTCAACCCCGGCGGACCCGGCGGTCCCGGGATGAGCATGGCTGCCGTCGCCGCGAAGTCCTGGGCGGACAGCCCGATCACCGAACGATTCGACCTGATCGGCTTCGACCCACGCGGCGTCGGCGCCTCCACCCCGGCCGTCGACTGCTTCACCGACGCCGAAGTCGACAACGGTGAGAGCATGACCACCGTGACCGTCGGTGACGGGCGCCGGACCGAAGACGACAACCGTCGGCTTCTCGCCCGGTGTGCCGAGGGCTCGGGTGGCCCCGACGTCCTGGTCAACATCGGCACCAGGGACGCGGTACGCGACATGGATATCCTGCGCGCCACGCTGGGCGAGGAGAAGCTGTCCTACCTCGGCCAGAGCTACGGCACCCGCCTCGGTGCGGTCTATGCCGAGACTTTCCCCCAGAATGTGCGCGCGATGGTCCTCGACGGTGCCATCGACCCCGACGTGGGCACCACCGAGCGGCGAATCTCCCAGTTCACGAGCTTTCAGCGATCCTTCGACCAGATGGCCGCCGACTGCGCGACGCGTCCGGACTGCCCACTGGGCACCGACCCCGCCAAGGCCACCGAGAATTTCCAGAACCTCGTCCGGCCACTGATAGACCAGCCGATCGTCACCGCCGACGGACGTGAACTGGACTTCAACGCCGCCTATGGCGCGGTGACCGCCGGCCTGTACGACTCCAGGGCCTGGCCGGCGCTCTACAAGGGCATCGCGGAGATCCGAGCCGGGCAAGCCGACACCCTCCTTGCGGTCGGTGCAGCCTTCGCCGGACGTGACCCCGACGGGCACTACAGCAACTTCAACGAGGCGCTCTTCGCCATCAACTGCATGGACGAGCAGCGCCACACCCCCGAGCAGGAACGCGACCTCAAAGGCCGGATCCAGCAGGCGGCCCCCTACACCGACGCGGGCCGTGGCACCGACGGTGCCCGCGACCCGTGTGAGTTCTGGCCCGCCGAGCCGACTTTGAGCTACCCCTATGCCACCGACATCGAGGGCCTGCCCGACACCTTGACGATCTCGATCACCGGCGACCCCACCACGCCCTACGACGGCGGCATCAGCCTGGCCGAAGCCCTCGGCGGCACGATGCTCACCGTCGAAGGCGAACAACACACCATCGCCCTGGCCGGCACCAGCCCCTGTGTGAACGACATCGTCGCCGACTACCTGATCAACCTGAAGACGACCCCGGACGCCCGCTGCACATTGTGAGGTCGAGCGCGGCGGCGACGAGGTCAGCACCCGACCCGAACAGGCCGGGTGTCCGCCTCGGGTCGCGGCTGCGTGCGACTTCTCGGCGAGGACACCTACGGCACACGTCGTGTTCGCGCGGCCCCGACGCCGTATTTCTTGGCCATGACGGCCTCGATCACTCTGCGCGGCAACAATCTACGGGCCAGGAACACTGCCGGTGCATTGCTGCCGACGGCATAGAGCGGCAACGTCTGCTCAGCTTCGACAGCTTCGAGCACAGTGCGGGCGACTTCGTCTGCCGTTATTCCCTGGGCTTCCTTCGCGTCGAGGACGGCAATCGCCGAGGTGAACTGTTCGACGTAGGGGGAGTCGCTGCTGATGTATTTGGTGCGGCGTCCGGACAAACCGGTCGCGATGGAGCCTGGTTCGACGGTGGTGATGTCGATTCCGTACGGCTTCAGTTCATACCGTGCGGCGGTTGCGAAGCCCTTGAGTGCCGCCTTGGTTGCGACATAGGACGATCGGTAGGCGAGGGGGAAGCTCGCGAGCATCGAACCGATGTTGATGATCCTGCCGTGACGCTGCCGACGCATCCCCGGCAGGAGTAACTGAGTCAGTTCGATGGCACCGAAAACGTTGAGCTGGAACAACCTCTGCACCGCATCCATCGGTAGCTCTTCGAGCGGTCCGCATTGGCTCTCACCGGCGTTGTTCACCAGTACATCGACGGCCAGGTCGTCGAGCGCGTCGATGAACCGGGCGATCGAGCCACGATCGGTGAGATCCAGGTCGCGGTAGTCGACGCCCGGCACTGGATCGGCCACGGTCGAGCTGTCGCGGCTTGTCCCGAGCACGCGGTAACCGCGAGCGACCAAGGCGGTGGCGACGGCCCGTCCTATTCCGGAGGAGGCCCCGGTGACGATCGCTGTCTTCATGCCGATCTCCGGTCTGCTGGGACGAGCTCGAGCGGAAGACGTTCCAGCCTGCGAATGATGTTGTTGACGGCCCACTTCGGTGTGCCGACCAGCTCGATACGTTCGACACGATCGGCCAGTGCCCGCAGTATCGAAGTGGTTTCGAGCCGTGCCAACGTCCGGCCCGCGCAGCCGTGCACACCCCAGCCGAAGCCGAGCTGGCGGGCCGCGTCGCGGGTGATGTCGAAGGACTCGGGCTGATCCCATTCGGCCGGATCCCGGTTGGCGGAGGCGAAGAGCACCAGTACGCGGCTACCGCCCGGGATCTTCACCCCCCCGATGTCGGTATCGCGTGCGGCCGTGCGAGAGAACGCGCGCAACGGAGATTCGATCCGCACGACCTCGTTGACGGCTTGGGAAATCAGTCCCGGATTCGACCGCACGGCCTGCCACTGCCCGGGGTTCTGCGAAAACAGGTAGAGCGCACTCGAGATCGCGCCGATCGTGGTGTCCAGCGACGGGGCCAGGTAGTCGATCAAGAGTGCCGGGCACGACTTCTTGTCGATCTTGCCCTCGTCGGCGGCGCGGAAGACGTCACTGCCCATGCTGTCGTCGAGAACCGATCGATCGCGCGCGACACGGCGGGCGAAGGACAGCATTTCGGAGGCCGCCCTCGCCGCGCCGACGGAGTGTCGGTTGATCGGCCCCATCGAGTCGAACGTCGCACTGGCCCAGCGCAGCAGTTCCTCGCGCCCGTCGTGCGGCCAGCCGATGAGATCCGGGACCACCGACAGCGGCAGTGCGGTCGCGAGATCGTCGACCCCGTCGATGCGGTTGTTCGCCAACGCCTTGTCCACGACGCTTTCGGCGAAGCGCTCGATGGTGTCGGTGACTTCCCGAAGTGCCCTCGGTGTCAGTCGGTGTGCGAGAACGGACCGTTTGGTGGCGTGCTCTTCTGCGTCGCTGTTGAGCGTGGTGCCCCGGCCGAGGCGGTTGGCAACGGGGTTCAGCGACACCCCGTTGCCCGAGACGAAGGTCGCGTCGTCCCGGAGGACGGCCTTGCACTCGGCGTATCGGGAGATCGCGAAGACGTGCTGGCGCGGAAGCCACACCACCGGACCGGTGGCGCGTAGTGCCGCATAGTGCGGGTACGGATCGAGGATCGCCGCGGTGCTGAAGAGATTCTCGCGATATCGCGGGATGGAGATGTCAACCGCCATGGGAACTCCTGTGCGTGGAAGTGGTGGACAGAGCGGGGCAGCTCGGTACGCGAGTGTGGACGGAGGGGATCGATCGGGAGGTCGCCAGCACGGTTTTGTCGGGTCGCACGATCGCAGCTGTCGCGCGTCCGCGGCGCAGCCATTCGCCGAGCTCGGAGGACGCCGGTACCGCCAGGATCGCGGCGCCGCGCCGGTCGAGTTCAGTCCGCTGTTCGCGGGTGAGCGGGGTGGTCGTGAGGAAGAGAAAGCGTCCTGCGGCGATCTCGTCGACTCGCGTACCCTCTTCGACAACGCAGTTCGGACACAGCGAGCCGGCCAGGTCGAACGGTCGAAAAGCTTGTCGCGCAACGAACATCGACCGGGAAAGGCGCGGTGTGGCGCTGTCGGTCACCTTGGACCTGACGACCGGAACGTGGCCGAGGAGCGGCCACACCCGCTTGCGGGTCACCTCACCCGCCGCCGCGCCTCTCGTCATTGCCCATCCGACGGCGACGGCCAGGCCGATCATCGATGTGACGTGCGGTTTACGTTCGGATTGATAGGTGTCGAGGGCGTCGTCGGGCAGTTGCGCGCTCATGACGGCGACCAGTTTCCAGATCAGGTTCTGGGCGTCACGAAGACCGGCGCCCATGCCCTGCCCGATGAACGGCGGGGTGAGATGCGCGGCGTCACCGAGCAGAAAGATCCTGCGGTCCCGCCATCGGTCGACTACTTGGGCGCGGAAGGTGTACTCGGTGGACCGGATCAGGGTCAGCCCGGGATCTCGCACTTCGCGCAGCCAGGGAAACAGGAGCGGCTCGATGGTGTCGAGTGTGGCGAACCCGCCCGCGGATTCGTCGTCGCGCAGGCGGAACTCCCAGCGGTAGCGTGATGCGCCGATGCGCATGTACGTGGCGGCGCGTTCGGCATCGCACACCTGGTACACGCCCTCCCACTGCCCGAGGTCGGCGTCGGTGGCGATGTCGACCACCAGCCATCGCTGTTCGAAACCCAGGTCGCGCATTCGCGAACCGATCGACGCGCGCACGACGCTGTTGGCGCCGTCGCAGCCGAGGACGACATCCGCTGTGACAGCTCGTCGTTCACCTGTCTCGGCATCGCGGTAGGTCACACGAGCGCGATCACGCAGGTTCGCCACCTCGAGCACTTCGCACCCACCCCGTATCCGCACGCCCTCCGTCGCGGCCAGTCTGGACCGCAGCACGCGCTCGAGATCTGGCTGGTCGAACATGTTGGCCTGCGGGAACCCGTGCGGCATCCGGTCGGGGTCGCGGTCGAATTCCGCGAGCGTGGCGATGGCGGAGTCGACCAGTCGAAGGCCGCGGCCGGGCCGCGAGATTGCGGCGAACTCGTCGCCGAGTCCGAGATCGGCCAGTATGCGGTACACCTCGTCGTCGAGATGCACCGCTCGCGGCTGCGGGTACACCTCGTCCCAGCGATCGACGATCAGGCACTCGATGTCGTACCGCGCCAACAGCAATGCCGCGGTCATGCCGGTTGGGCCCGCACCGACGATCACGACCGGGTAGTGCTCGACCAAGCCTCGATCAGTGCCCATGCCGCACCGTCGTGCGCTGTATGCCGAGGTCGAGCGCGCCGTCGGGTGTCGAGACGGTCAGCTCCACCACATCGCCGTCTCGCAGGTAGCGCGGGTTCGACGCCTGCTTGTTGAAGAAGATCTTCCACTTGAGCGCGGGCGGTACCAGCGACCCGAGGATCTCGATGGGCTTGGCGGGAGCCTTCAAGGCCGTTCCGCCGGGGGTGCCCGTCAGCAGTAGATCACCCGCGTCCATGCGCTGGAATCGGGTGAGGGCGCGCAGGGTTTCGAGCGGACCGTAGATCATCTCTGCCGCCGTGCTGTTCTGGCGCACTTCGCCATTGACACGCAGCGTCAGGCAGAGGTCGCGGAATCTGTCGAATTCACCCGCCTCGAGCAGGAGCAGCACCGGACCGACCGGAGTGAATGTCGGATATGACTTGCCTTCGTAGAACTGAGTTTTGGGCAGTTGGACGTCGCGGGCGGACACATCGTCGGTGATGACCAACCCCGTGATGAAGTCGCCGATGTTCGAGCTGTCCAGTTCGGTGCCCACAGGCAGCGTCGCGCCGAAAACCAGCCCGATCTCGATCTCGTAGTCCAGCAACCGCACATGCGTTGGTTTGACGATATCGTCCTCGGGACCGCTGATGGATCCGGACGACTTGCGGAAGAACGTCAGCGGCACGGTCGCCGGGTTCATCCCTGAATCCTTCACGTGCGACACGTAATTGGTCATCTGCGCGACGACCCGACACGGCGTGGTCACGGGAGAGATGAGCGCCAGGTTCTCCACGGGCGTGGTGTCGCTGCCGCTGCGCGCTGCTTCGATCGCGGTTCGGTCGGCCAGGAGCTCGGCTGTGGTCGTGGCGTCGGTGTCGATTCGGACGGCGCCGTGCGGGGTCTGCACCCACCATGCGTCGGCGGTGCGCAGCACGGAAATGCTCATGAGTTGGCTACTTTCAGTAGGCCCCGCAAACGCTGGGCGTCGAATTCGTTGTCTCGGTGCAGCGAAGAGAAGATGGACCGGAGTTCCCGCAGCGATCGGCGCCCCGGTGCGATGCCGAGGAAATCCTTGGTCGCCGGTGGGCCCCACTGCGCCAGGCCCGAGGCCGTCATCGGCGCCCAGCCCGGTTCCAGGGAGCTGTCGAACAGGTCGCCGTCGCTGAAGTGCTCGACGAGGAAACCGTCGGGATCGCGCCAGTAGTCGAAGATCTGACTGCCCTGGATATGACGTCCGATGCCCCAGGACCGGCGATAGCCGCGTCCGGCGAGGAACTCGCCACCGGCGGCGAGCGCGTCGAGGTCGCACACCTGATACGCCGAATGCACGTAGCGGTCCGAGGGGCCGAGTGTCATGGCGAGGGTGTGATGGTCGGTGGGCGTGTTTCCGCGATCGCAGCGGAGGAATGCCATCACAGGCCCGCGTTCGCGCTGCCCGTCGTAGTACAGGAAGTCGCTGACGATGAGTCCGAGATGCTCCAGATACCAGTTCAGGTTCTCCAGGTAGCGGGTGCGCGAGAGCACCACATGGCCGAGCCTTTCGACACCGGCAGGCACGCGCGGTGGCCGCTGCGTCGCATTGACCCGCGCAGCTGAGTCGCCGACGTTGAGCGGGTGGGCACGCTGCCCCGGTAGCTGCGGCAGCTGGCGTGCGCTGGCCACGACGCGCACGGTCTTGCCGCCCGGATCGTGCAGGGTGACGCCGATTCCACCGATGCTCTCGGGTAACCGTTCGACGCGATGACCCGTGACCTCGGCGAGCCTGAGCACGTCGGACTCCTCCGCGGCCTCGAACGCGGCGCCGACGAAGCGGGTGCGATCTCCCTTGCGGATGATCACGCACGCCGTGCCCGCCTGCGTGCCGCGCAGGTGGATCTCCTCCGGCGCGCGGTAGGCGACAGAGAACCCGAAATCCAGC
Source organism: Nocardia sp. NPDC058633 (assembly GCF_042717045.1). Classification (NCBI taxonomy): domain Bacteria; kingdom Bacillati; phylum Actinomycetota; class Actinomycetes; order Mycobacteriales; family Nocardiaceae; genus Nocardia; species Nocardia sp. NPDC058633. The sequence goes on along the minus strand of NZ_JBHXRA010000017.1, from coordinate 137,422 downwards.
GCGAAAACTTCGGATTTCAACAGATCGGGCTTGCGGAACTCGAGCCAGGCGAGGTCGGCGACCTTGATGATCGGATTCCCGGCGCGGCCGGGGTGCTCGCCCGGCAGGGCGCCCTGGTCGACGTGCAGGTCGCGATGTGTGTCGCTGCGGCCTTCCGACATCTCGACTCCTCCTCATAGCACCCGATGTGATGTTCTGATGATATCGTCATCTATGACTGTACGATCAGTCAAGGGTTCTGAGAGAGTCGTCAGATGTGAAGGTCGACTAAGATCGCGGCAGCTGAAACCACTGTCAGAAGGTGACCAACGAAGATGTCCACCGCAGCGACCAGGCTCGAACGACGCAAAGCTCGCACCCGCTCGGCTCTGATCGCCGCTGGGCAACGCTTCATCGCCGAGGGCAGGCTCAACGCGCCCATCCTCGAGATAACGCAGGCCGCGGACGTGGGATTGGGCTCGTTCTACAACCACTTCGACAGCAAGGAAGAACTGTTCGTCGCGGCGGTCGACAGCGCGTTGGAGTCGCTGGGCGACTACCTCGACTCACTCACAGCCGACCTCGCCGATCCGGCGGAGATCTTCGCCCAGTCCTTCCGGATCGTCGGGCGACTGTTTCGGCTACAGCCTGATCTGAGCCGGGTCCTGATCAACTCCGGCGGCTCGCTGATCGAATCCGAGCACGGCCTCGCGCCTCGCGCCGCACGAGACATCGCCGCCGCGACACGCGCGGGACGCTTCGTGATCGAAGACACCGATCTGGCGATGGCGCTGGTGACCGGGTCACTGCTCGGCCTCGGGCGCCTGCTGCTACAGCAACCCGACCGCGATTGTGCTGTGACCGTGGACGAGATGACCGTCGGAATACTTGTCGCACTTGGCCTCTCGCGTGACGATGCCCAGGAATTGTGCAAGAGACCAGTGTCGTTGGATGTCGAGACTGCGGCCGACGCTCCGAGCTGAGACTGCGACCACGGCCATGACATCGAATACCGGGCCCGAGGCCCGGCGGTGACCGCTGACAGGCGCGCGCATCTCGCTCGGTCGCTCAGTACGCCCGCGACGTCGACCTTGCCGACCCGACTACCCTCCTGGCCGCGACTGGCCTCCGCCGCTCCGTACCGCTGGCCTTGGCTTGGTCGGACTACAACCGGAAAGACCAGACGCTCACGATCCGTCGCCATCTCGTCCGTGCAGGGCGGACCGGGGAAGTCGACGCCACCGAGCAGAAATCCGAACTCGTGCTGGAGGAAGAGCCGAAATCGGAGTCGAGTCAGCGCGTGATCGCCTTGCCTGCGTTCGCCTGCGAGATGCTCGACCGCCGCCGCCGAGACCAACTCGACCCGGACCGGCCGGTACCTGTGCAGGCGAACGCCGACTTGCCACGCCTGATCTTCGTGACGACGGTCGGAACGTTGGTCGACCCTGACACCTTTTCGGCACACTGGGCACGAATCCGGGGAGCGATCGGGTTCGGGCCGGTCGGCACACACCTTCAGGAAAACGGTGGCGACAACGATCGACGGGTCCGACCTGTCGGCCAGGGTTGCGGCCGATGTCCTCGGCACGCCAAAGTGTCGATGACCAGCGATGTGTATTTCGGTCGCGGGGGAGTCCATCGCACCGCCGCCGACGCTCTCGACGCCGTTGTTCGCGGCACCCCTGACGGTGACCCGCAGACCGGAACCTCTGCACATCAACGATGAATAAACGACGGGTCGGCCGGTTTCGGGGCTCACGGGTGCAGTACCCGCAAGCCCCTCACCAGCACAAAGATGCGCCCCCGGCAGGACACACAAAACATGGGCAACCGGAAAACGCCTGGTCATCATGGGGGCGTACCGGATCTGAGTGTGCGGCGGTGTCTACGTCTACACGCTTCCGCGTGGTCGCGGACGGTAATTGTCCCCGTGGGTGGGTGGGTGGGTGGCAACGTGCGGGGGCGGTGCAACTATCAACGGTTGCAGGCGGGTGGTGGCAGCGCACTCTTGTCCGTTTCGCGTAGGAGGCTGAGACCATGGCGGCGGTCGAGAGTGCGTTCAGATGGGCTCGTATCCAAGCCGTTCTGTACATGGCTGCATGCGAGCGGACGGGCACGTGGAGCGCCGACAATCACTGAGATCGCGACAGCCCACACCTGCCGGGCAGTCACCGGCGTTCCGATTACCCAGCGAGCCGAAACTCTCATTGGCGCAGACTGGGCTGGTGGTGGGCGGACGGCGCGGATGCTTCTACGCTGCGGTTTTAGAGCTCGGCGGGGATCCAGCGAAGTTGGTGTCGTTGGGTCCGACGGGAAGATGCGCCAGCAGATGGGCTTTCACTCGCTCCGCCACCTGTACAGATTGCTGTTGGCCGACGGGGCCTACGGCTGGGCGGACGTGACACGGCGCACGCGACACAAGAACAACACAACCACCCTCGACACCTACACCTACCTGGTCGCTGGACAACGCGGCGCAGGCCATCGGACGAGCGCTTCAGTACGGGCTGCGGGACTACGCGCACTACCGGCACGGCACTGTGTTGCCTATCCGCGCGACCACGAGGTCCAACTGACTGCTGGAAGAGTTGATGCTGTTGCGTTTCGGGATCGGTCGTGGCTAAGGTTTTCCTGATGTCTGGAGGAGGGGGGTTCGTGTGTCAATCGAGCAGGGTTCGCCCGGAACAGATTTCGCGATTGTTCCGGACGAGGTGACCGATGCGGGCGTCTACGTCGAGCAAGTCGCTACTTCTTTGATCAACGGGTTGAATTCGCTCGACCGCGAGGTTTCGAGCGTTCCTCGACAATTGGAAGGGGTCGGCGGCAGGCGCATTCGGTGAAGGCTGGACGGTAGCCAAGGAGGGCGCTGCCACCGTACTGGATTCTCTCGCGGCCATGGGCGGACTTCTTGGCGTAGCAAGCAAGACCATTGCTGGCCGCGATGTTTCCAATGCAACGAGTTTTAATTCGCTAGACCTACCGGAACTGAACATGTGATGGTCGACGACTTCCGGGACTTCACGTTCGATATCGATGAGTCGGACCAGCTCGTCACTCGCGCCAATGGATTCATTGGGTTCCTCACTGAAAGTCTCGACGGACTCAACCACCGAATCGCCACCATCCAACAAAACTGGCAGGGAGCCGCTGCCACCGCCCAGGAGGAAGCCTACCGAGAATGGGCAACCGGGGCAGCCGCGGTGGTTGAAGGAATCACTGAGATGTACAACGCAGCCGTCACCGCCCGCGACGCCTACAGTGCGGCAGCGGAGATGAATTTGAGAATGAGCGGTGGCTGAACTCAGTGGGCTCTATCTCCCCGCAGTCCTATGAGAGCGCGGCTAAGGAATGCTACGATCTGTCGGAGAAATTCCAAACTGTCTACAACTCGCTGCAAACGGTCCTTTTAGAAACCAGCGCGATGGCCGGCGGCTACCAGGCGGTCAAGACATGGTCGAAAGCCTACGACGACCGCGCCGCCGCAGTGACGCTGGTGGCGACCAACTTCGCGCGGGCCCTGCAACACTTCGGGGACGTATTGACTGCGGCTGGCTATAACTGGAAGTGCGCGGAGTACAAAGCCAACCGCGACCCAACAAGGGTGCCCCACCATCGTTGCCGAGCGGTTTCCCCTCGGAACTACCCTACGGCCCGGGCATAGTAACCGGTGTCGCGTCCTCGGGAACTTACAGTCGCGGACTCGAGACAGACTGGACCGAACTACAAGACAAGGTCACCGCGCTTGTCGCCGGTGGCGAAGTCCCTGACGGGGACACCGACAAGCTCGCGCGCGCCGCAACCTCATGGAAGACCTTCGCTCAGTCAGACCCTGTATACGGCGGCAAAGCACGACTATTAATGGTCGCCTCCGGACTGGAGCGTGGCTACGGATCCAATGTCCCGAAAGACATCCCCAACCTGGTAGGCCACCTTCGTACGCTGGCTACCAGCGTTGGCGACATCGAAGCTGCCGCCCGCGGCATCGCGGCCGGAGTCGACGCCCACAACGTCGCTTTGGCCACGATGCGCTCGGACATGAACACTCAGTTCGCCATGGTGGTGGTCGTCACCGCTATTCAGATCGGGACTTCGCTGGTGCGGGTCAAAGAGCCACCGACGAAGCAAAAGACACCGAGCAATCAACAGACGCCCAGCGAACGCCAAGACGACATCGACTTCCTGAACCAGGCTGCCGGAGCTTTGGCTGGTCCTGCCAACACATTCCTCACCGCGCTCGGCGGATTCACCTTTTCCGCGCCTGTCCTGACGACGGGCGGGCTGCCGACCATTGTGGAACTGCCGATATTGGTCGATGCAACGGATCCTAAGAAGGATGTCACGTTCACTGATCCACGCAGACCGCACCTTGGCAGCGACGGAAAATATCATGTGAAGGACGGGGACCGAGAGGTACAGATTGATGATCCGAATGATACTTCCAGAACTCTTACGGATATCGACGAGGTCAAGGATGGCGTCCTCTGGGAGGAGAAATCCGCCACGAACGCCGCCGATGTCGATAAATGGGTTGCAAAACAGGTGGAAAAGAAGCTAGGATCCTACCTAGAGGCTCGCCAGCATATCGATGGCTATGAGCAGGCCCCCATCGGACTCCGGTTCACTACCCCTGACGCTGATCCAGAGTTCCGGGCAGCGGTAGAGACAGCAGTTGAAGGCATGCGTGCCAAAAACCCCGGCGTCCAGATTCTAGTAGAGTGGGCATGATGAGCTACGTATTCGATGTCGATGACCAGACCGTATGGAGCCCGGCATTACGAGTGGGGGAACTGTTCGTACGTATACATACCGACATTTGCTCGGTTTTGAACATGGCGACCGGCATAACGGCCATAGCCAACGATATGTACGAGATAGATCTCGAAATCTTCGAGACGACCACGCTGGCTATTTTTAACGAATACTTCTCGTCCCAAAACGCTGCTTTCAAGGCAATGCTGGGCGCGACACTGGGGCCCGCTGTGAATATCCTCAACTACTGTAAGCGTCCGTTGACGCCAAGATCGAACGAAGAAGATGCTTTCATCTCATGGGCAACCAGCCTTGGTATGCCGAGGTAGTGCTGGCCCGCCCAGATCGCCGACGCCCTGCGCGGGCTGATCCACCACGCCAACCTTTGCCCACGCCACGGGAGCCGACCGGATCGGACCCGAGGTCGCTTGCCCGATCGATTGTTTCCGTCATCATTACTGGCAAAAGTCGCAGCTCGCCATCAACCCCGCCGCTTATTGAATGGACTATCGGTCGAGGTCTTCGACGAGGTGGGGAGCGGCCACCGACGGTGAGCCCCACGCCGATCGCTCCCGCGCGTCGACCTCATCGAAGTCCCCGGCGGCGAGTCGAGTGTTCGAGCACCTGAGCGGGTTGCCGTCCAGGCTCGGACACCGATGCTCCCGCTACACGCGGCATCGACGGAATCGAACGAATGCGGCTGGTGCGTGATGACAACGCGGCACGGGTCGAACGGCTGAACCAGCAATTGCGGAGCGCTTCCGTCCGGACATGAGTTGCGGCCGTGGCTGTTTCGACCCAATTTGCGCGGTGGGTCCGCAATACCGCCGCCACGGATATCGGACTGCATCGAAATTAGGCCACTGCGGAGTCGGTTCTGTACGGATGGATCGTCCAGTCCGACTCTGACTGAGTCCGTGGACGGCATCCACCCCGCGAGGCTGCCTGGGCTGGAGTGTGAACTCGTCGAGAATGTCGGGCGTGGCTGTCGACAAACAGGTCGATCCCATTGACCCGGTGATTTCGGAGTCGGACGTACCGGCATGCCGGAGCTCGGCTGGCGCTGTGGGTGGAGACCACGAACAGTCGATTGACGGAGCGGATCGCGAGGTGCCGGCGATAGACGCGGTGTGCGGCGGGATCACGGTGTCCTACCATGTTCGGTACGTCGGTGGAGCGGAAGGCGAACGTATCGCTGCTGCGCAGGCCAGGGCGATGGCCGCGCTGTCGGGTTGGATGCAGGATCGTGGCGATGTCGATCCGTGCTGACGCCCGTGTCGACGCGAGTTCCTGGTTCTTGTCTGCTGTCGATTCGTGCCAGGAAGTAGTTCAACCTGCGCGTTTGCGGCGAATATGGGGCTTGAACGACGTTCCGGTTCCCATAGGAATCGAACCTGCGACACTAAAAATAACCCTCCACCTGCGAAAATGCAGGTGGAGGGTTGCGCCCCCGGCAGGAATCGAACCTGCGACCTAGGGATTAGAAGGCCCTTGCTCTATCCAACTGAGCTACGGAGGCAGTCGCATCCACCTTGGCCGAAGTCGGCCAGGCTGTCCAGCTCGAAAAGTATAGCGACCGACCGGATCGTCGGGCGGGGGCTCGGGTGTAGCGCCCCCTCGGGGCGTGGTCGGGCACGTCGAACTACCCTCGTTGTCATGTCGTTATCGCAGGACCCCTCCGCTGGACCGGCCGTCGATGGCGGGCCGCCGGCGGAAGCGGGTCCGGCGTCGTCGTTCGGTGTGCTCAGCGTCGTGGCCGGGTGTATCGCCGCGGTGGTCGCGGCTATCGTGGTCGCTTTGTCGGCGGCGCAAGCGCTCAGTTTGCTCGGTATTCCCGATCCGGGAGCGTTGACAACCTATGGACTGCCCGCGCTGCGCGCGGTGGCGGATCTGGCTGCCGCGGTGACAGTCGGATCCCTGTTGTTCGCGGCGTTTCTGCTTCCCCCGCGCGACGGGGGTCTGCTGGAGGTCGGTGGGTATCGAGCGGTGCGGCGGGCCTCCGACGCCGCACTGGTGTGGGCTGCGAGTGCGGCGCTGCTGGTGCCGTTGACGGTGTCGGACACGACCGGTCAGCCGGTGAGCGCCATCTGGCGACCGGAAGTGTTGTGGCCGGTGATCACCCAGGTCGAGGTGGCGGGCGCCTGGCGCACGACGGTGTTGATCGCGCTCATCGTGGCGATCGGCTGCCGATGCGCGCTGCGCTGGGGCTGGACGCCGGTGCTGCTGGCCGGGGCGGTGGCGACCATGATGCCGCTGGCCTTGACCGGGCACTCGTCCTCGGGCGGCTCTCACGACGTGGCGACCAATTCGCTGATCCTGCACATGGTCTCGGCCTCGGTCTGGGTGGGCGGGCTGATCGCGGTGCTGGCGCACGCGATGCGCGGCGGGGCGGACACCGACATCGCCGCCCGGCGGTTCTCGGTGGCCGCGACCGTCTCGATCGTGGTGATCGGCATCAGCGGCGTGATCAACGCCTGGGTGCGAGTGCCTGTCTCGGACCTGTTCACCACCACCTACGGCAGGCTGGTGCTCGCGAAAGCGGCCGCGCTGGTGGTGCTCGCCGCCATCGGTTACCTGCAGCGGCGGGCCTCGCTGCCCGCGCTGGCCGCCGACCCGCGTGACCGCGGTGCGCTCATCCGTTTCGCCGGAGTGGAGATGCTGATCTTCGCGGCGACCATCGGCCTGGCCGTCGGTCTCGGTCGCACCCCGCCACCGCCGCCGACCACGGTGCCGACGCCGGTCGAAGTGGAGCTGGGCTACAACCTGGCGGGCCCGCCGACCATGGGTCGCCTGCTGTTCGACTGGCGCTTCGATCTGATCTTCGGAACCCTGGCCATCGTGCTCGCCGCGCTGTATCTGCTCGGTGTCCGCCGACTGCGCAAGCGCGGCGACGCGTGGCCGATCGGGCGCACCATCGCCTGGTGCAGTGGGTGCGTGGTGCTGTTGCTGGCCACGTCGTCGGGGGTCGGGCGCTACGCGCCGGCGATGTTCAGCGTGCACATGGGCGCGCACATGGCGTTGTCGATGCTGGCGCCGATCCTGTTCGCCCTCGGTGGCGCGGTGACCCTGGCACTGCGTGCGCTCCCGCCCGCCGGACGCGGTGGGGTGCCCGGTCCGCGCGAGTGGATTCTGGCGGCCGTGCACAGCCCGGTCTCGCGGTTCCTCACCCAGCCCGTGGTGGCGTCGGTGATCTTCGTCGCCGGGTTCTACGCGCTGTACCTGGGCGGCATCTTCGACACCTATGTCGACTCGCACGCCGCCCACCTGATGATGAACACCCACTTCCTGCTCAGTGGTTACCTGTTCTACTGGGTGGTGATCGGCATCGACCCCAAGCCTCGCGAGGTGGCACCGCTGACCAAGCTCGCGATGGTGTTCGGCACGCTGCCGTTCCACGCGTTCTTCGGCATCGCGCTGATGAGCATGACGACCGTGCTCGGAGACTGGTTCTATCGCGCCCTCGGACTCGGCTGGAACATCGACCTGCTCGCCGATCAGCGCAACGGCGGCAGTTTCGCCTGGGCCAGCGGCGAGGTACCGCTGGTGGTGGTGATGCTCGCCCTGCTGATCCAGTGGTCACGCAGCGACACCAGGCTGGCCAAGCGCACCGACCGGGCCGCCGACCGCGACAACGACGCCGACCTCACCGCCTACAACGCGATGTACGCCGAGCTGGCCCGTCGCGACGGTGAGGTCCGCCGGTGAGCGGATTCGGTGTGTCGGCGGGTGAATCGACCGAGCGAGCCGAGCCCCCGCGGGTGCTGCGCACCGATGTGCGGGCGGCGCGGCGGCGATTGGCCGGGCGGGTACGCAAGACACCGGTGTTCCACACGAGTGTGGACGGGCCGAACGGGCCGGTGCCGGTGTCTCTGAAGATGGAGTTCCTGCAGCACGGCGGCACATTCACGGTGCGTGGCGCGCTCAACGCCCTGCTGTCCGCCGACAGTGGCGCCGACCATGTGGTTGTCGCCTCGGCGGGCAACGCGGGCATCGCGGTCGCGCTGGCCGCGGCGCAGCTCGGCAAGGAATGCACCATCGTCGTGCCGGAGTCCGCGCCGCACACCAAGGTGGCCGCGATGTGGGCGCACGGCGCCGAAGTGCTGTGGCACGGAACGACTTACGCCGAGGCGCAACGCCGGGCGCTGACTCTGGCCGCCGAGCGCGGAGCCGAGCATCTGCACGCCTACGACATGCCCGCGGTGGTGGCCGGCGCCGGCATCATCGGGCTGGAGCTGGAAGAACAGGTGCGCGGCAGGCCGCCGGTGCTGGCCGCGGTCGGCGGCGGTGGGCTGATCGCGGGCCTCGGGGCGGCGCTGGGCAAGCGCAGGGAGATCATCGGCATCGAATTCGAGCACATCCCGGTGCTCTCCGCGGCGCTCGCGGCGGGCGCGCCGGTCGATATCGACGTGCCCTCGCACGCCACCGAACTGCTGTGCGCGAACAGGGTCGGCGATATCGCCTTCGATATCGCCCAGCGCCACCGGATGCCCGCGGTCGCGGTGGCCGACGACGCGGTCGCCGCCGCCCGCGAATATCTCTGGCGCGAGTTCCGCGTGGTGGTCGAGCTCGAAGGTGCCGCCGCGCTGGCCGCCGTGCAGAGCGGTGTGTACAAGCCCGAGTCCGGTGTACGGCCGATCGTGGTCCTGTGCGGGGCGAACACCGAGCTTCCCGTGCTCTGACATCGACGTTGTCCACAACCGCCCGATTCATCCACAGATTCACCGCGCGCCTCCCACACCCCCGTTCGCCAGGTCATTCTTGGGTGGTCAGAGCGACAACGGTGGATTCGAGCGGGGGCGAGCAGGATGTACGAGGCACACGCGACGGTGATCGGGACCGTCATCACCCATCCGATGCGGCGCGATCTCAGCAACGGCGAGCAGATGCTGACGTTCCGGATGGCGAGTAATTCGCGTCGATTCGACGCCAAAACGGGGGAGTGGACCGACAACGGCACGTTGTATCTCACGGTCTCGTGCTGGCGCAGGCTGGTGGCCGGGGTGGATCGATCGCTGCACCGCGGCGATCCGGTGATCGCCTACGGGCAACTGCGCTCGCACGAGTACCGCGGCAAGGACGGAACCGAGCGGCGGGATCTGGAGATGCGCGCGGTCGCGGTCGGGCCCGATCTGGCGCGATGCCACGCGAGCGTGATTCGCCGGTCCGAGGGCCTGCGATCATTGCCGCACGCGGCGGTGCGGAATATTTCCGATCCTCACGGCGCTGCTCTGGCGAAGGCCGACGACGCTGCCACCGGGTATGCGCCGACCGAACCCGTTGCCGTAGCCTCTACGACCGTGGCGGATCCTCTCCCCGCGCGATCGCCGGACGTGGTGTCGAGCACCAACGGTGCCGAGCAGGTCGACGCATGAGGGTCGTTTCCGCGGCACTCGTCCCTTCCCCATCCCGCCCCCGTTTCCCCCACCGATAGGCTTCCGCGTATGGCTGAGTTCATTTATCAGATGATCAAGGTTCGCAAAGCGCACGGCGACAAAGTCATCCTCGACGACGTGTACTTGAACTTCCTTCCCGGCGCCAAGATCGGTGTGGTGGGTCCCAACGGCGCGGGTAAATCCAGCGTGCTGAAGATCATGGCGGGACTGGACCGGCCGAACAACGGTGAGGCGTTCCTCGGCGCGGGCGCCACGGTCGGCATCCTTCAGCAGGAGCCGCCGCTCAACGAGGAGAAGACCGTCCGCGGCAACGTGGAGGAGGGCCTCGGCGAGGTCAAGGTCAAGCTGGACCGCTTCAACGAGATCGCTGAACTGATGGCCACCGACTACTCCGACGAGCTCATGGACGAGATGGGCAAGCTCCAGGAGTTCCTCGACCACGCCGACGCCTGGGATGTCGACTCCCAGCTCGAGCAGGCCATGGACGCACTGCGTTGCCCGCCGCCGGACGCGCCGGTCACCAATCTCTCCGGTGGTGAGCGCCGCCGCGTCGCGCTGTGCAAGCTGCTGCTGAGCAAGCCCGATCTGCTGCTGCTCGACGAACCGACCAACCACCTCGACGCCGAGAGTGTGCTCTGGCTCGAGAAGCACCTCGCCGATTACCCGGGCGCCGTGCTGGCGGTCACCCACGACCGGTACTTCCTCGACAATGTCGCCGAGTGGATCCTCGAGCTCGACCGTGGCCGCGCCTACCCGTACGAGGGCAACTACTCCACTTACCTGGAGAAGAAGGCGCAGCGCCTCGAGGTCCAGGGCAAGAAGGACCAGAAGCTGCAGAAGCGCCTCAAGGACGAACTGGCTTGGGTGCGGTCCGGCGCCAAGGCCCGCCAGGCCAAGAACAAGGCTCGACTGGGTCGCTACGAGGAGATGGCCGCCGAGGCCGAGAAGCACCGCAAGTTGGACTTCGAGGAGATCCAGATCCCCGCGGGTCCGCGACTGGGCGACATCGTGGTCAACGTGTCGAACCTGGACAAGGGCTTCGGCGATCGTCAGCTCATCAAGGATCTGTCGTTCACGCTGCCGCGCAACGGTATCGTCGGCGTCATCGGACCCAACGGTGTCGGTAAGACGACGTTGTTCAAGACCATCGTCGGTCTGGAATCACCCGACAGCGGTGAGGTGAAGGTCGGCGAGACGGTCAAGCTGAGCTATGTCGACCAGAACCGCGGCGGCATCGACCCGAAGAAGAACGTCTGGCAGGTCGTCTCCGAAGGTCTGGACTTCATCCAGGTCGGCAACCAGGAGATGCCCTCGCGCGCCTACGTCAGCGCGTTCGGTTTCAAGGGACCGGATCAGCAGAAGCCGGCGGGTGTGCTCTCCGGTGGTGAGCGCAACCGCCTGAACCTGGCGCTGACCCTCAAGGAGGGTGGCAACCTGATCCTGCTCGACGAACCGACCAACGACCTCGACGTCGAAACCCTCAGTTCGCTCGAGAACGCGCTCGATCAGTTCCCCGGCTGTGCCGTCGTGATCTCCCACGACCGGTGGTTCCTCGATCGCACCTGCACCCACATCCTGGCGTGGGAGGGCGACAACGACAATGACGCCAAGTGGTACTGGTTCGAGGGCAACTTCGAGGCGTATGAGGCGAACAAGATCGAGCGTCTGGGCGCTGAAGCCGCTCGCCCGCACCGTGTTACGCACCGCAAGCTGACCCGCGACTGACACGCGCGGTCGGCACGACGGCCCGGTGGAACGATCTGTGAACGGTCGATCCGCCGGGCCGTCGGCGTTGTGTGGATCGGACCCCTGGCGTTCATCCAGCATTCCGCAAGTTACCGGCGCGGCAAGCCTGAAATCCCTCAGCGTGTTCAGGTAGCCGGAGCTAGTCTCGAAAATGCGTCACCTGCGTTGCGAAATCGAAGCGAACCACAATCCATGGGAGTGGGCTAAACGATGACGGTCTCGTCGGAAATCTCCAGCGCGGCGTGGGCCGCGGGAATGCCGCAGAGCTTGCGCGGCGATCTCGCGACTCTCGAGGAGGCGTATTTCCGACACGTCGATGCCGGTGACGTGGACTTCCCGATCCCGGGAATCACCCAGATCTTCCGGCATCACATGGAATTGGCCGCCGTTCGTCGCCCGGGTAAGGCCACGGTGCGAGTGCACCACCCCGACGACGGGACCGGTATGGGCGCGGCCGTGCAGGTCGTCACCGACGACATGCCGCTGCTGGTGGAGTCGATCACCGCGGCGCTGGGCCGGATGCAGGTGAGCGTCTCCGAGGTGATCCACCCGATCTTCGAGGTCACCCGCGACGAGAACGGCCACCTCACCGGTGCCGCGGCGCACGAGGTGGACGGGCACGGCGCGACCGGGCTGACCGAATCGTGGATGCACCTGCAACTGCACCCGTCGACGAGCCGGGACCAGCTCGATCATCTCGAACACACCATTCCGGAGGTGATCGACGATGTCCGCCAGGTGATCGACGACACCGAGGCCATGGCATCGGTGCAGAGCTCGCTGGCCGACAAGCTCGACCGGTCCGCTGCCGCGGGCTCCACGCCGTTCCCCGGCGTCGAGGTGGCCGATTGCGCCCAGCTGCTGCGCTGGCTGGCCGACGGCAACTTCACCCTGCTCGGCTACGCCCACTACCGTCGTGGCGTAGAGAACGGCCACACGGTGTCCGCGGCGGTACCCGGCGCGAGCCTCGGCGTCCTTCGCCCCGACATCGGTACCGACTTCCAGGTGCCCATCAACGGCGAAGACCGCCCGTTGCTGCTGCTCACCCAGGGCTTGGTGCGCGCGACCGTGCATCGTTCGGTGTATCCGTATTTCGTGGGTGTCGCCGATGTCGACGAGGCCGGTGCGGTGCTGGGTGTGCACCTGTTCATCGGGGTGTTCACCGTCAGCGCGGTACACGAGAACGTGCTCGACATCCCGGTGATCAATCGGCGGGTGCGTACCGCGATCGAGGGCGCCGGGTTCGACAAGGACTCCTTCTCCGGGCAGGCGATGCTCGAGGTGATCGAGTCGTTCCCGCGTACCGAACTGTTCTCCGCCGACACCGAGACCATGCGTCGCACCGCCGTGGCCGTGCTCGGCGTCGGGTTGCGCAGGCAGGTCCGGCTCTTCCTGCGCTGCGACGGCTACGGCCGCTTCGTGGCCTGCATGGTGTACCTGCCGCGCGATCGCTACACCACCGCCGTACGCCTGCAGATGCAGGAGATCCTGGTCGCCGAACTCGGCGGCGTGGACATCGACTATTCGGCGCGGGTGAGCGAAAGTGAGCTCGCCAGTGTGTATTTCACGGTGATGCTGCCCGCCGAGGCCACCGGCGATGCCGCCCCCGACACTTCCGAGGACAACCGGCTGCGCCTGCAGTCCCTGCTCAACGCGGCCAGTCACACCTGGGACGACCGAATCGGTGACGCCGTCGCCTCCTCCGCGGTGCTCGATCCCGCGGTGGTCAAGCAATACGCGGAGGCACTGCCCGAGGGCTACAAAGAGGACTTCGCGCCCGCCCGCGCGCTGGCCGATATCGTGCGCCTTGAGCGTCTCACCGAAGGCGGCATCGACCAGTACCTGTACCGCAGGCCCGAGGCGGCACCCGGTTCGTGGCGGTTCAGCCTCTACATCGCCGGTTCCGGGGTGTCGCTGAGCCAGGTGCTTCCCGTGTTGCAGAGCCTGGGCGTCGAAGTGGTCGACGAACGGCCCTACCAGCTCGAACACGAAGGCGGCACCGAGCGCTGGATCTACGATTTCGGTCTGCAGGCCCGCCTCGAACTGCTGCGCAACGCCCTCGGCGGCGACCTCGACGCCGCGCTGCTCGAAGCACCCGGCGAGGTCGACGCCCTGCGTACCCGGTTCACCGATGCCTTCGAAGCGGTCTGGTACGACCGGGCCGAAGCCGACGGTCTCAACGAACTCGTGCTGCGCGCTGGTCTGCCGTGGCGGTCGGTCGCGATCCTGCGGGCGTACGCGAAATACCTGCAGCAGGCCGGATTCCCGTATTCTCAGGTCAATATCGCCCGCGTGCTACTGGCTCATCCGGAAGTCGCGCGCGACTTCGTCGACCTGTTCGCCGCCCGATTCGATCCGGCCACCGTCTCCGACGAAGTCGCGGTCGAGCTCGAGGCACGGGTGCGGGCCGGCATCGACGAAGTGGTCAGCATGGATGCCGACCGCATCCTGCGCGCCATGCTCGGTCTGATCAAGGCCACACTGCGCACCAACAACTACGTCCTCGACGACGAAGGTCGCCCACGCGACTTCTTGGCGCTGAAAGTCGAGCCGCGCGAGATCGCCGAATTGCCCAAGCCGCGACCGCAATTCGAGATCTTCGTGTACTCGCCGCGGGTCGAGGGCGTGCACCTGCGGTTCGGTTCGGTGGCCCGTGGCGGTCTGCGCTGGTCGGACCGGTTGGAGGACTTCCGCACCGAGATCCTTGGTCTGGTCAAGGCGCAGGCGGTGAAGAACGCGGTGATCGTGCCGGTCGGCGCCAAGGGTGGATTCGTGGTGAAGCGCCCGCCGGCTGCGATCGGTGACCCGGCGGTCGACCGCCAGGCCAGTATCGCCGAGGGCGTCGCCTGCTATCGCACCTTCATCTCCGGGCTGCTCGACGTCACCGACAATGTCGACATGGCCACCGGGGCCGTGCTGCCCCCGGACCGGGTGGTGCGCCGCGACGGCGATGACACCTACCTGGTGGTCGCCGCCGACAAGGGCACCGCCAGCTTCTCCGATATCGCCAACGATGTGGCCGCCCGCTACGGATTCTGGCTCGGCGACGCCTTCGCCTCCGGCGGCTCCGCGGGCTATGACCACAAGGCCATGGGCATCACGGCCAAAGGTGCGTGGGAAGCGGTCAAACGCCACTTCCGTGAGATGGGCATCGACACCCAGAGCCAGGAATTCACTGTTGTCGGCGTCGGCGACATGAGCGGTGACGTGTTCGGCAACGGCATGCTGCTCTCGCCGCACATCCGGCTCGTCGCCGCCTTCGACCACCGGCACATCTTCCTCGACCCGAACCCCGACGCCGCGAGCTCCTTCGCCGAACGTGAGCGGCTGTTCGCGCTGCCGAGATCCTCGTGGGCCGACTACGACCGCAGCCTGATCAGCGAGGGCGGCGGCGTGTTCGAGCGGACCGTGAAGTCGGTGCCGATCTCGCCGCAGGCACGGACAGCGCTCGGCCTGCCCGACTCGGTGCAGACGCTCTCGCCGCCGGAGTTGGTGCGCGCGATCCTGCTCGCACCGGTGCAGTTGCTGTGGAACGGCGGCATCGGCACCTATGTGAAGGCGAGCACCGAATCCAACGCCGAGGTCGGCGACAAGTCCAACGACGCGGTGCGCGTCGACGGAAGCCAGTTGCGGGTCAAGGTGATCGGCGAGGGCGGCAACCTGGGCGCCACCGCGCTCGGCCGGATCGAGTTCTGCCGCAACGGCGGCAAGATGAACACCGACGCCCTGGACAACTCGGCGGGCGTCGACTGCTCCGACCATGAGGTCAATATCAAGGTGCTGCTCGACGGCGTCGTCAGCGCGGGTGGTCTCGCGCCCGCCGATCGCAATCCGCTGCTGGCCTCGATGACCGACGAGGTCGCCCGAATGGTGTTGAAGGACAACGTCGATCAGAACGTGCTGATCGGCATCGCCCGCACCGACGCGCCCCAGATGCTCAATGTGCACGGCCGGGTGATCGCCGATCTCGAACGGCGGCGTGGGCTGGATCGGGAGCTCGAGGCGCTGCCGTCGACCGCCGAACTGGCTCGTCGCAGTGAGGCGGGCGCCGGGCTCGCCTCGCCCGAACTGGCCAACCTGCTCGCGCACGTGAAGCTCGGACTCAAGGCCGACCTGCTCGACACCGACATGCCCGACAGCGCCTTCTTCGCGAGCAAGCTGCCCCTGTACTTCCCGACACCGCTGCGCGACCAGTTCGGCGCGGCGATCAAGAAGCACCGGCTGCGCCGCGAGATCGTCACCACGATGATCGTCAACGAGGTCGTCGACTACGGCGGCATCACCTACGCCCATCGGCTCAACGAAGAGGTCGGCGCCACCACCACCGACACGGTGCGCGCATTCGCCGCGGCCACCGAGATCTTCGGGCTGCACGGCGTGTGGTCGCGCATTCGAAGCGCCGATGCTCCCGCCCTGGTCTGCGACCTGCTGGAACTGGAATCGAAGCGGACACTGGACCGGGCCTCGCGCTGGTTGCTGAGCAACCGGCCGCAGCCGATCGCGGTCGGCGCCGAGATCAACCGGTATCACCGCCGGGTGCAGGAACTCGCGCCGCAGGTGCCGGGCTGGTTGCGCGGGCACCACGTCACCTCGCTCACCCAGGGCGCGGCCGAGTTGATCGCTCGCGGCGCACCCACCGACCTGGCCACAGAGGTGTTCGGGCTGCTCGGACTGTTCCCGCTGCTCGACATCGTCGACATCGCCGATATCACCGATCGCGACGGCGCCGAGGTCGGTGGCCTGTACTACGCGCTCAACGAGCACCTCAAGATCGACTGGCTGCTCGAGGCCGTGAGTCACCTCGAACGCGGTGACCGCTGGCACGCGTTGGCCCGGCTCGCCCTGCGCGACGACATGTACGCGTCGCTGCGCTCGCTCACCCTCGATGTGCTGTCGGGGGGCGACCCGGAGGAAACTGCCGACGAGAAAATTGCATACTGGGAGTCGAAGAACCAGTCCCGGCTGGGCCGTGCGCGCGCGGCACTGTCGGAATTGTTCGAGTCCGGGACCCACGACCTCGCCACACTGTCGGTTGCCGCGCGACAGGTGCGGAGCATGGTGAGCGGGGTGGGCGCCCAATCGGAGGTACCACGGTGACGAGTTCGCCGCACGGCAACACCGCCACAGCCGCACCGGAGTTGGTGTTGCCGCAGCGTTTTCACGCGAAAGTCGAGATCCGCTGGTCGGACATGGATGTGTTCCAGCACGTCAACCACGCCCGAATGGTGACGCTGCTGGAAGAGGCCCGGATTCCGTGGCTGTTCGACGACGACAAGCCGACCGCATCGATGGGGCGGCAGGGTTGTGTGCTGGTCGACCTGCATGTGAAGTACCGCGGCCAGTTGCGCCACGAGGACACACCGCTCGACATCGCCATGTGGGTCAAGCAGTTGCGCGCGGTCGATTTCACGATCGGCTACGAGGTGCGTGCCAACGGGGCAGCCCCGGATTCCCCACCCGCGGTCATCGCGACCACCCAACTCGCCGCGTTCGACATCGACACCCAGCGTCTGCGCAGGCTCAGTGAGTCCGAACGCGACTACCTGGCACTGTGGCGGGCCTGATTTCGTGAGCTCCGAACAGCGGGTGCTCTATACCCCCGACCCGGCCGAACGCGAGAACCTGGCCACCTTCCTCACCCGCGCCATCCGGCTCGATCCCGCCGCTGTCGTCCGGTTGCGGCGACGGGGATCCAGCCTTGTATCCGCATGGGTGGCAACGGGGTTCGAGACTCTCGCGGTGCGCACCATCACCGCCGAACTCGGGGTCGACGATGTCACCGTCGGGGCCGACGCGGTTCTGGCGGGTCTGAGTACCGGCCACCCGATCGACCTCGGATACTCGATGGACTCCGCCTGGCGCGGTGCCCTCCCGCCGACCGAAGGCTTCACCCACGTCGACGACGTTCCCGCTCGCACTCTGGTCGAGTTGGCCGAGCGTGGGGCGGACGTCGCCCGGGAACACGGCGGTCCCAAAGGGCCGCCCGCCTCGCTGCTCGACCAGTCGGTCCTTACCGTCACCGGCCCTGGCGATATCGAGGTGCAGGTGCCGATGCGGGTCGTCTTCGCGCTGACCGCGATGGATTTCATCCCGCATGCGGGGGAGAAGACGGAGTCGCGGCGGATCCAGCCGTCGGAGTTGGTTCGTGTTCGCGCTACCCGCACCTGGCTGCGGCTGGACGCTCGCTACGGATCGGTGGCTCGTCGGCTGGGGGGTGGGATTCCGTTGTCGCCCAGCTGAATCGGGGTGATCGGGAATTCCGGGTTCGGTGGCCCCATCATGCGGCTGGTCGGTGTCGCGGGGAGCGTTGAAGGTGGTGCGGGGTGACGGGACCGGCGGTGGTCAGTGCACGCCGACGAGTCGCAGAAGTGCCGTGGTGGCTGCCGCTGCCAGGACGGTGACCAGCAAGGGTGCACGGCGCCAGGCGAGGACTCCGCCGACGGTGACGCCGGCGGGCAGGGCGATGCCGAGGTGGCCCGAGCCGGTGGGCAGGGTTGCTGTCGCTACCAATGCTGCCAGCAGGATCAGGGCGCCGGTGTCGAGTAGGTGAATTGTCCGGGGAGACAGGCGCATACGGTGGCGCATCGCGGGGCCGGTCCAGCGCAGTGCGTAGGTGCCGACGGCCAGTGCCAACATGGCGGGCAGGAGGTAGGGCGTGTTCATGCCGCTGCCGACTCGGCGACCGGGGCCGGTGGGCGCAGGGCGAAGACCAGCCCGGCCAGTGCGATCAGCACCGGTAGTCCGGCGGGGACGTAGGGCGCGACGATCACCGCCAATCCGGCGCCGACCAGCACCGGGCGCAAGGTGGCCCGATCGCGTAGGGCGGGCAGGATCAACGTGAGCAGGATCACCGGGAACACCGCGTCCAATCCGAGCGCCGATGTATCGGGCACCAGCGAACCCAGGGCCGCACCGAGGGTCGCCCCCAGCGGCCAGCACAGTGCCACGCCGATGCCGCACGCCCAGTACGCGGCGCGTTTGCGTTCCTGATCGCCCGGCGCCGCGGCGAAGGCCACCGACTCGTCGTTGAGGACGTGGATGCCGAGCACGCGTTTCCAGCCGCGTCCGAACACCTCCGGCGCCGACAGCCCGTACGGCAGATGCCGTGCATTGAGCAGCAGCCCGGCCACCATCGCCGCCAGCGGGCTACCCCCGGCCGCGACGATCCCGAAGAACAGCAGCTCCGACCCGCCTGCCAGCACCGTCACCGCCATCACGATCGGCATCCACATCGGGAAGCCGGCCGCGATCGTCGACGCGCCGTAGGAGACGCCGAACAGGCCGACGGCGAGGCACGCGGCGGCCACGGCCGTCACGGTTCCTCGATCGAGTGTTCGCCATATCGAACGCATGTTTCTCATAATGAACGCGACGGGTGGGTAAAGTCAACGCGGTATCGCCAGCCCTCAGGAGACGTAGATGGACCGGCAGGACCCTGTCGTCGGACCGCCCCAAGCGGTGATCGCCGCGGCGCTGCGCCGCGAACGCGCCCGCGCCGGCTTGTCGTTGACCGAGGTCGCCAATCGCGCGGGAGTCGCGAAATCCACACTGTCGCAACTGGAATCGGGCACGGGAAACCCGAGTCTGGAAACCCTGTGGGCGCTGTGCGTGGCCCTGGAGATGCCGTTCTCCCGGCTGCTCGATCCGCCGCGGGCCAATGTCCAGGTCATCCGCGCCGACGAGGGCGCGCCGGTCCCGTCGGCTGATGCCGACTACCGGGTGACGTTGCTCGCAGCAGGCCAGTCACACACCCGCTGTGACGTGTACCGCATCGCGGCCGAACCCGGCCACACCCGTCGCTCGGATCCGCACACGCCCGGGGTGGTCGAACATGTCGTCCTGGCGGCGGGCCGTGCCATGGCGGGCCCGGCCGACGAGCCCGTGGAGATGCGCCCCGGCGATTACATCCGGTACCTGGGCGATCTTCCCCACATCTTCGAAGCCCTCGAACCGGGTACGTGGGCGACGATGGTCATCGAGAGCGCCTGAGTCGAGAGAGCGCGGTGTGTCAGGCGGCTCCTTCGCCGAGGTACTGCAACCAGATCGGATCCAGGTCGGCGGTGGTGGACAGCAGTCGCCAGTGCGGGCCTTTGGGGGAGACCAGCGGGTGGCGCAGGTGCCAGCCCAGGTCGGACAGCATCTTGTCGGCCTTGCGGTGATTGCAGGGGGCGCAGCTGGCGACGCAGTTCTCCCAGGAGTGCTCGCCGCCGCGGCTGCGGGGGATCACGTGGTCGATGGTCTCGGCTTTGCCGCCGCAGTACCCGCAGCGGTAGTGGTCGCGATGCATGAGCGCGGCGCGGGTCATCGGCACGCGAGCGCGGTAGGGCACCCGCACATAGGTGCGCAGGCGGATGACGGACGGAATCGCCACCGCGGAGCCCGCGGAGTGCAGGACCGGTCCTTCGGGGTTTTCGTGGACAGCGTCTGCCTTGGCGCAGATCAGCAGCACGACGGCGCGACGGGCGGACAGCGCGGTGAGCGGCTCGTAAGTGGCGTTGAGGAGGAGGACCCGGCGTTTGCGCCATGCGGCGGCGTCGTGGTCTCCGGCGAGATGCAGTGGCGCGGGGAGATGCGGCAGGTCGTGAAGACCGTGTGCGCCCGGATGATGATCGGACAAGATGTGCAGCGGAATAGCCCCCGAGCCACGATTGTGGACGTCGGCGGGCTGGAGTTGTCGGTGCGTGCGCGCCTCGTGTGAACGGGCGCTCGGTCGCTGCTTCATCTCGTTGACCTCAATTTCATGATTGGCAGGATCATGTGGTATCTGGGGCCGATACTGCCCTCAGTTGACCATGGTTGCGCCGGTATTGCACGGCTATTTTTCAAACTTCCGGATGAACTGTCGTTGAAGGGCAGCGCGTTCGTGACCGTGGTGATCGGGGCACAATGGAGCGCGTGACTTCCGGTGAGCAGACAACGACCTCCTTCTACGAAGCCGTGGGCGGCGCGGAGACGTTTCGCCGACTGGTGTCGGTTTTCTATCGCGAGGTCGCGGCCGACGAGATCTTGCGACCGCTGTACCCGGAGGAGGACCTCGGGCCGGCCGAACGCCGGTTGCGGATGTTCCTCGAACAGTACTGGGGCGGTCCGCGCACCTACTCCGACGAGCGCGGGCACCCGCGGCTGCGCATGCGTCACAACCCGTTCGTCGTCGGGCCGCTGGAGCGCGATGCCTGGATGCGGTGCATGCGGATCGCCGTCGGCGAGATCGAACCGTCGATCCTGGACGACGAGCACCGCAAGGCACTACTGGACTACTTCCAAATGGCCGCAGCTTCCTTGCAGAACTCGCCGACCTGACCCAGGCGTGCACCGCACTCCCGCAGCCTCCTTGCAGAACTCGCCCACCTGACCCAGGCGTGCACCGCACTCCCGCAGCCTCCTTGCAGAACTCGCCCACCTGACCCAGGCGTACACCGCACTCCCGCAGCCTCCTTGCAGAACTCGCCTGACCCAGGCGTACACCGCGGACGCGTCGCAGAACTCGCGACCTGACCGAGGCCTGCGCCGCATCCTCGCGGTCAACCTCCGGACGGCTCCGTAGAAGCCCGGTGGGAGGGTGTGGGTGCCCGGTGTTCGCTGATGACCAGCAGATGGCGCGGGGGTTTCCCGACGATCCCGTCTTTTACCACGATGTTTCGTCGGCGCGTGGCGAACGCTGGTAATTTGCCAGATTCGCAGAAAGTCCTGCCCCCCATGACTATCGCGGGCGAACTTTGGCAATATTGCAGGTGTGACACAGACACCTGCCTCGCCGGTGCCGGGGGAAGCAAGCACCGCTCCGTGGTGGAAAACCGCCGTGTTCTATCAGGTCTATCCGCGTTCGTTCGCCGACTCCGATGGTGACGGTGTCGGTGATCTGGGCGGGGTACGCGAGAAGATGGGGTACCTGGAACTACTGGGCGTCGACGCGCTGTGGATCTGCCCGGTGATGCGGTCCCCGCAGGCCGACGGCGGCTACGACGTCTCCGATCCACGCGATATCGACCCGCTCTTCGGCGGGCTGGGGGCGCTGGACGAATTGATCGCCGAGGCGCACGACCGAGAGATCAAGGTCACGATGGACCTGGTGCCCAACCACACCAGCGTCGAACACGCGTGGTTTACCGAAGCGCTGGAGGCCGCACCGGGCAGCCCCGAACGGGCCCGCTACATCTTCCGCGACGGTCGCGGCGCGAACGGGGAGGAACCGCCCAACAACTGGCCGAGCATCTTCGGTGGCCCCGCCTGGACCAGGATCACCGAGGCCGACGGCACCCTCGGGCAGTGGTACCTGCACATCTTCGCGCCCGAGCAACCCGACCTGAACTGGGACAACCCCGAGGTCGCCGACGATTTCGAGAAGACCCTGCGCTTCTGGCTCGATCGTGGCGTCGACGGTTTCCGCCTCGATGTCGCGCACGGGATGGCCAAGCCCGAGGGCCTGCCCGACATGGCGACGGTCGAGACCAAGATGCTCGTGCACGACGACGACGATCCCCGCTTCAACAACCCCGGCGTGCACGCCATCCACCGCCGCATCCGCACGGTGCTCGACGACTACCCGCACGCGGTGTCGATCGGCGAGGTGTGGGTCGACGACAACGTCCGCTTCGGCGAGTACGTCCGTCCCGACGAGTTGCATCTGGCGTTCAACTTCCGCCTCGCCGAGACTCCCTTCACCGCGCAGGGCGTGCACGACGCGATCACCCACTCCCTCGAGGCGGTCGCCGACGCGGGCGCCCCACCCACCTGGACGCTGTCCAACCACGACATCGAACGTGAGGTGACCCGCTACGGCGGCGGCAAGACCGGCGTCGCACGGGCACGGGCGATGATGATGGTCGAACTCGCCCTGCCCGGTGCGGTGTTCGTCTACAACGGCGCCGAACTGGCGCTGCCCAACGTCGACGACCTGCCCGACGACGTGCTGCGGGACCCGGTCTGGGAGCGCACGGGCCACAAGGAGCGTGGTCGCGACGGCTGCCGGGTGCCGATGCCGTGGGAGGGCCCGGCCACCCCGTTCGGTTTCACCGCGGGGACGCCGTGGCTCCCGATTCCCGCCGACTGGGCCGACCGTACCGTCGAAGCGCAACTGGAGAGCTTGCACTCGACGCTGTCGCTGTACCGCCTGGCGATCGATCTGCGCGCCACCCGGCCGGAGTTCGCGGGCCAGCGGATCGAGTGGTACGGCAGTCCCGACGGCTGTCTCGCCTTCCGTCGTCCGGGCGGGCTCACCTGTGTGCTCAACGCCTCCGACGGCCCGATCCAGCTGCCGCCGGGGGAGGTGCTGCTGTCGAGCGCGCCGGTCGCCGACGAGCGGTTGCCTCCCAACGCGGCGGCCTGGTTGGTGTAGCCGCGACGGACACGCGGTGCGAGAACCGATGGCCGGAGGATGAACTACTACACAGCATCGTCTACCGTTGGGGCGTGAGCATTCTCGAGACAGTGCTGATCTTCGTCGGCATCCCGGCCGCGATCTACTTCGCGATCGCGGGCTTGTCCTATCTCGGTAAGCCATATCCCGGTGAGAAGCCGGCCCACTTCGCACTCGGGCAGAAGTGGACCCACCGGCCGGTGCTGTGGAGTGCTACCGATGAGGTGACCGCTGCGGCGGGACACCACACCGCCGAGCCGCATGGCAGTCATGCGGCTCTCGAAACCGCGCATGCGGAGCTGATCGGAGGCCGGGCAAGTGGCAAGTTCTAATTGGCCCGCGGTGGTCGAGGCCGACCTGGCGCACGGGTTCGCCCTCACCAGCAGCGGCCGCGTGTCCGGCGTGCACGAACCCGGCACCCTGTTCGACGAGGTGCCGTTCACCGATCGTGAGCGCATCGCTCTCGACAACGCGCTCACCGAGGCGACCCGCGCGACCAAGGTCCGCTTCAACGTCTACCTCGGCGACCTCGGCACCGATCCGGCGGCCGGTGCCGACGCGATCCTGCCGAACACCCCCGAGGCGGCCGATTCGGTGCTCATCGCCGTGTCCCCGAACCAGGGTGCGATCGAGGTCCGCTCCGGTGTCGGCGTGGCCGAGCGTGCCAACGACCGCATCTGCCAGCTCGGCGTCACCGCCGCCCTGGCCTCGTTCCGGCAGGGCAACCTGATCGACGGCCTGATCTCGGCCACCCGCGTGATGGCCGCCGCGATCGGCCGCTAGTTTCATATTTCACAGTCCGGCGCGTTCACCTCGTGGTGAGCGCGCCGGACGTGTTTTCAGCGCCGGATCCCGGTGTCGCCGAGGCGCGGCGGATCGGATCACCGGGCTGGTTTCGTGACTTGCTCGCACCGGGTGCGGTGCCCGGCCGGGCACCGTGGGGTGCTCAGCGGTCTCGGTGGCATCGAGTAACCTGGTCGGCGGTCTATCGGCCGCGTCATCGGCCGGCGTATCGGGGGGAAACTTGCACGCACGTATCACTCGGGTGCTCGCGGCGGCGTGCCTGGCGCTGACGGCGTCGGCCTGCGCCGACGACAACCCGCCTGTCGAATTCGCCGCGGCCGCACCTCTTTCCGTGTTCTACAACCCCAGCGCGGAATCGATTCCGGGACAGCGTGGTTCGGTGATCCGGTCCCAGGCGCTCACCGGCGCGCAGGCCGTGCCCGGTGCCCGCAACTACCTCACGCTGTACCGGTCGCTGGACGCGCAGGAAAAGCCCGTCGCGGTCTCGGGAACGCTCGCGGTGCCCGAAGGCGTCGCGCCCGCGGGTGGCTGGCCGCTCATCTCCTGGGGTCCGGGGAGCGCCGGGGTCGCCGACGTCTGCGCGGCCTCGCGCTCCGAAGGCTCCTCGCCGAGCCGGGACGAACAGGCTCGCTGGGTGGCCAAGGGCTACGCGGTCGCCAGGACCGACTACCAAGGTCTGGGGACGCCGGGCAGTCACGGATACATGATCGGCGAGACCGAACAGCGTGCGATGGCCGATATCGCCACGGTGGCAAGGCACATCGACAAGTCGGTCGGCTCGCGCTGGGTGGCGATGGGGCACTCGCAAGGCGGTCACGCGGCCCTGTTCGCCGCCGTCGACGCCGCGGGGTGGACGCCGAATACGCCCTTGCTCGGCGCCATCGCGCTGGCACCCGCCTCGCACCTCGGCGAACAGGTCCGCATGGCGAAATGGGCGGCGTCGAATCCACTGGGCAAGCTCGGCACGGGCGACATGTCGGTGTACCTGCCGCTGCTGGTCCGCGGCGCCCAGACGGTGACGGATGTGGATCCCGCCCGTTTCCTCACCGACCGCGCGCAGTCCCTGCTGCCGGTCGCCGACTCCGAGTGCACCGGCGGCCTGCGCGACAAGAGCAAGTGGGGCGGCCTGTCGGCGAAAGACGTCTTCACCACCGACGGTGACGTCTCGGGGCTGCTGCGAGTCCTCGACGACAACGACCCGAGCAGCCTGCGATTCACGGTCCCGGTCCTGGTCCTGCAAGGCCGTTCCGACCTCACCGTCCCGGTGCAGTCCACCGATGCGATGGTCGCCGAACAGCAGGCCCGCGGCGAGTCGGTGGACTACCGCAAGTACGACGACGTCGACCACAGCGACATCGTCTCCGCGTCCTTCGCCGACGCGCTCGGCTGGGCGGACACCCGCTTCGGGATCACCCGCTGAGTTCGTGGAGCGCCGCCCCGCTCGAGCGGGGCCCTTCGGCTTTGCTTCTCGTTACGCCCAGAGCAGAAGAAGCGGGTGTATCGGTATCGGGGTCCCTACGCTCGGGGTATGGGCGAGCACAACGGGTTGCGGGTGATTCCAGGCGGTCGCGGCGAACGGCGGTCGCGGCCGGAACCACTCTGGCGTGAAGCGTTGGGCGAACGCCTGCGCGCGCTACGCCTGGAACAGCGCTCCACTCTCGTCGACACCGCGGGGCGCGCGGGCATCTCGCCGCAGTACCTCTCCGAGGTCGAGCGCGGTCTCAAGGAGCCGTCGAGTGAGATGATCGCCGCCTTGGCCGGCGCCCTCGGCACCTCGCTGGGCGAACTCGTGGCCCAAGTGGCCGAGTCCATGCGCAGGCACGCGCTCGTGCCGACGCGTGCGGTGGTGCTGGGTGGGCAACGCCAGATCGCCCCCTCTCACTCGGCCCCGATCGCCCTGGCGCCGAACGCCGTGCTGCTCGCCGCCTGAGTCGACCGTTCCGCCGACTGCGCGAGATCACCTGATGTTCCGTCGGGTGTGGGGAAGCCCCGGGTGATCAGCCGTCGATCGTCGCGCTCGGTCGAGCGGAGGCGATCTGGCTGCGGAGCAGGTCGACGATCGCGCTGACGGCGAGCTCCGGGTCGATCGCGCGCTGCACGCCCAGGCCGATGCCGAGCGAGAGTAGTTGCAGTGCGGCATCTTCGGCGGCGATCGGGAGCTCGAGGCCGAGCTGGTCGGCCTGTGTCTGGATCACCGTGGCGAGCATCGCTGTCAGGGTGCGTCTGCGCTCGGCGAGTTCGGTGCGGATCTCGGGCATGTGCCGGGTGCTCGTCGCGAACTCCACCTCCAACGCGGTCCAGCCGACATCGCCGATGTTCTCGTCGGCCCACCGCGCGAAACCTTCGATCCGCTCGGCGGTGGTGTCGTGCGGCATCATCGCGTCCACGAGGGTCTGCGCGCGTTCCACATGCACGACGTCGAGCACGGCCAGGCCCAATTCGTGCTTGGTCGCGAAGTTGGAGTACACCGCACCCTTGGAGAATCCGGCCTCGGTGGCCACCTTCTCCAGCGGGGTCACGTTGTAGCCGTCGGCCAGGAACAGCCGCTTGGCGGTCTCGACCAGTCGCTCGCGCGTGAGTGCGTGCGACTCCTTGCGCGTCATCCTGGCCATGCGCAGGAGTTTAGCAAAATGGGCTACCGCTGGAATTCAAATACCGTTAGTATTCGAAATATGACTACACGACGTGGCTTGGCGATCGGCTGCGGTGGCCTACTCGGGTTCGCCTGGACCGCCGTAGCCCTCGACGCCGTCGAACGCGCGATGAACTGGGACACCCGGACCGCCGACGTGCTGATCGGCACTTCCGCCGGCGCCGAACTCGTCGCGGCCCTCGGCTCCGGCCGCACTCCGGCCGCCGTGCTCGCCGCCCTCGACGCCGACCCCGACGCCGACCCGATCCTGGCCGACCATGTCGCCGTCGACCCCGGCAGAATCCCCCCGCGCCCCGGTCTGTCCCTGCCCGCACTCGGCTTGGTCGGCGCGGGCATTCGCACCGGTTCGCCCTACACCGCCATGGCGGGCCTGCTCCCGTGCGGTCGCGGCGACGCGACGTGGCTGCGCTCCTACGGTCGCGCCCTCGCCGGAGCCGACGAGTGGGTGAACCATCCTGCTACGTGGATGGTCGCCGCCGACGCGGCGACCGGACAGCGAATCGCACTCGGCGCCACCGAGGGCGATGAAGCCGCCCCGGCCACGGTCGGACTCGGTGACGCGATCGCCGCGTCCTGGGCTATCCCCGGTTGGTTCCCGCCCGTGCGGATCGGCGGGAAGTACTACGTCGACGGTGGTTCGGTGTCGTCGGTGTCGGCCGATCTGCTGATGCCGCTCGAACTCGACGAGGTGGTGGTGATCGCTCCGATGACGTCGGAGGGTGGCGCCCCGGCCACCGGCCTGAACCGTGTCGAGCGCCTGCTCCGCGCCCAGATGACCCGCGGCCTCGACCGCGAAGTGGCCTTGCTGCGCTCGGCGGGCACCCGCGTGATCCGCATCGAACCCGGCCCCGCGGAGCTTGCCGCCATGGGCCCGAACTTCATGGATTCGGCCCGCCGCCCGGCCACTCTCGCCGCTGCCCGCGCGGTTATGGCGACCCGAGTCGCCGAGGCGCTGCGCGCCGACGGCTCCGCGGGCCGACGCGCGTGAACCGATCTGCTGCGCACAGTGCCCGCCGCCGTCATGCCGGCGCGCTCGCTGCGAGTGCCCGAGGCGTGGACGTAAGGGTCGACGCCGCCGGTGGCCCTGCGATCGTCCCTCGCTCGGGGGTCCTCGGTTCCGCAATTCCTCGCGCTGTTACCGGCGCGCCGCTCGTTTCGTTCGAAGGAGAAATCGTATGAGTCGCCATCACGAGGTCGTGGTGATCGGAGCGGGAGTTTCCGGCATCTGCGCGGCGATCAAGTTGCTCGAGGCCGGGGTCGAGGATGTGGTGATCGTCGAGAAGGCCGAAACCTTCGGCGGCACTTGGCGAGCCAACACCTACCCCGGCTGTGCGTGCGACGTTCCGTCCGGCCTGTACTCGTTCTCCTTCGCGCCCAACAGCGAGTGGTCGCGACTGTTCGCGACGCAGCCGGAGATCCTCGACTACGTCGACCGGGTGGCGCGTGAGCACGGGCTGGCCGAACACACCCGCTTCGGGGTCACGGTCGTCGGTGCGCGGTTCGACGAAGCCGCGCAACTGTGGCGCCTCGAGACCAGCGAGGGCCCGCTGACCGCGCGTTTCGTCGTTTCAGCTGCCGGCCCGTGGAACGAACCCCGGATGCCGCAGATCCCCGGTCTGGCCGAATTCCCCGGCGAGGTCTTCCATTCCGCGCGCTGGAACCACGACTACGACCTGAGCGGCAAACGGGTCGCGGTAGTGGGATCCGGTGCGTCCGCGGTGCAGTTCGTGCCCGCGATCCAGCCCGAGGTCGCCGAACTGCACCTGTTCCAGCGCACCGCGCAGTGGGTGCTGCCGAAACTCGATCACCGCGTGCCCGGCTTCGAGAAGAAGGTGATGCGCCGATTCCCTTTCGCGCACAAGGCCTTGCGCTCGGTGGAGTACGCGATGATGGAGGGTCTGGGGGTCGCCTTCCGGCATCCGCGACCGCTGATGCAGACCGTGCAAACCGTCGGTTCGGCGTATCTGCGTGCGGTGGTGCGTGATCCGGCGCTGCGGGCGAAGCTGACACCGGGCTATCTGCTCGGCTGCAAGCGAATCCTGTTCTCCAACAGCTATCTGCAGTCGTTGACCCGCCGCAACGTCGACGTGCACGCCACCGGGGTCGCCGAGTTCCGTGGCAACACCGTGGTCGGCGCCGACGGCACCACCGCCGAGGTCGACGCCGTCATCCTCGGTACCGGCTTCCACATCCTCGACACCCCGCTCGCCGACATCGTCCGCGGCGCCGACGGCCGTTCCCTGGCCGAGCACTGGCAGGGCTCGCCCGAGGCCTACCTCGGCACCGTCACCACCGGTTTTCCCAATGCGTTCACCGTGCTCGGCCCCAGCCTGGGCACCGGCCACTCCTCGGCGTTCGCCATCCTCGAAGCCCAGGTCGCCTTCCTCGTCTCGGCGATCGAGACCGCCCGGCGCGAAGGCTGGGCGGCGCTGGACGTGCGGTCGGAGGTGCAAGCGCGCTACGTCGATCAGGTGCAAGCCGCGCTGGCGGGCACCGTCTACAACGCGGGTGGTTGCCACAGCTATTACATGGATGCCAACGGCCGCAACAGCTTCAGCTGGCCGTGGTCCACCGGCGAGCTCACCACCCGCGTCAGCACGTTCGACCCGACCGACTTCACCATCACCCACGACGTGGCGGTGCCCGCATGAGCGCACGCGCACATCACCGACGAGAGGCCATCGCATGAGCTACCCACGGATCGACCTCGAAGGCGCCACCATCGCCATCACCGGTGCCGCCCGTGGCATCGGACTCGCCACGGCCAGAGCGTTCGTCGAGGCGGGCGCCTACGTCGCGCTCGGTGACCTCGACGAAGCGCTGGCCGTGCAGGCCGCCGCCGAGATCGGCGACCACGCGATGGGCCACGCGCTCGACGTCACCGACAAGGCCTCCTACGCGGCGTTTCTCGAGGCGACCGCTCAGTGGCGCGGTCCACTGGACGTGCTGGTGAACAACGCGGGCGTCATGCCGAACGGCCCGTTTCTCGATCAGTCCGACCGCATCGACCAGCTCACGATGGACGTCAACGTCTACGGCGTCATCCACGGCATGCGACTGGCCCTGCCCGCCATGGTCGAGCGCGGCTACGGCCACATCGTGAACGTGGCCTCGCTCGCCGGCAAGTTCCCCCTCAAGGGCCTGGCGGTCTACAACGCCAGCAAGTACGCGGTGGTCGGCCTGACCGCCGCCACCAGGCTGGAAATGGACGCCACCGGTGTCAGCGTGAGCGCGGTCCTGCCGTCGGCGGTGCGCACCGAACTCAGTTCCGGGATCGACTACGGCATCCTGCCCGCCGTCGAGCCCGAGGACATCGCCGTCGCGGTGGTCCGCACGGTCAAGACCCGGGCGGCCGAGACCGCGGTGCCGGGGTATGTCGGCATGATGGCGAACGCGTCCGGTCTCGTGCCCGAGTCGGTGATGCGGGCCTTCCGTAAGGCCGCCCACGACGACGCCGCCATCACCCGCGTGGATGATGGCGTTCGCCGCGCCTACCTGGATCGCATCGAGAAGCAGTGAGTCCGGGACCGCGCTGGGCGTTCACTATTCGGTGTTCCGGTAGATATTTCGACCGTTCGGCGTAGTTGTGAACGCTCAGCGCGGTCTGATCACTCCCGTTCGTGCAGAACCTGATCGACCAGACCGTATTCGAGCGCGGTCTCGGCGGTGAAGACCCGGTCGCGATCGGTGTCGCGGCGCAGGGTTTCCGGGGTCTGTCCGGTGTGCTTGGACAGGATCGCCTCGATCGCCGCGCGCATGCGGACGATCTCGTCGGCCTGCAGGATCAGGTCGGGGATGGTGCCCTGGCCTCGAGTCGCGGGCTGGTGCAACACGATTCGCGTGTGCGGCAGCATCGAGCGGTGGCCCGCGGCGCCACCGGCGAGGAGAACGGCGCCGACAGCGATCGCCTGGCCGACGCAGGTGGTGTGCACCGGGGCCTTGATGAATCGCATGGTGTCGTAGACGGCGAGCATGGCGGACAGGTCGCCGCCTTCGCAGTTGATGTAGAGGCTGATCGCCTGGCCGGGGCTGTCGGATTCCAGGTGCAGGAGCTGGGCGATGAGCGCGTTCGCGACACCGGAGTCGATGGGGGTGCCCAGGTAGACGATGCGTTCGCTGAGCAGGTGCGAGTAGATGTCGGTGATCCGCTCACCACCGCCGCGATGCTGGGATACGACGTTGGGAATTGTGTAGGTCATGGCTGGCCCGCCTCTCCGGGTATTTCGTCCTGATTCGTCTGCCTCGCGTGGGGCAGCCGGTCGTGTCTGCGTGTACCGGGCGTGGGTCGGCGATCAGTGGTCGCCCAGAACGTCGGTCACGAGCTGATGCCGATGCGGTGGCGTTGGGGGATGACCTGATCGAACGATTCGACGATGTGGTCGATGAACCCGTACTCGAGTGCCTGGGGTGCGGTGAACCAGCGGTCGTGCAGGGAGTCCTCGTAGACCCGGTCGAAGGGTTGTCCGGTGTCGGCGGCGATGAGGCCGAGCACTGTGTCGACGGTGTAGCGCAGATCGTCGGCCTGCACCTCCACCTCCACTGCACTGCCGCCGATTCCCGCCGACCCTTGATGCATGAGCACCCGGGCGTGCGGGAGGGCGTAGCGTTTCCCCGGCGCGCCGGAGGACAGCAGGAATTGTCCTGCGCTGCAAGCCAATCCGAGCGCGAGTGTGGAGACCTCGCACGGAACGAGCCGCATCACATCGCGGATCGCCAGCATCGACGGCACGGAGCCGCCGGGGGAGTGGATCCACAGCGAGATCGCGGCTTCGGGGGATTGTGCCGCGAGGGTGAGTAATTGGGTGATGAGCAGCGTGCCGTTGTCGTCGTCGAGCGGACCGTCGAGGACGAGGATCCGGCGGCCGAACAGTTGCTCGCGGGCGCGCCAGCTGAACATCGGAGTCTTGTCGTCGTGTGCCATAGGTCAACGGTGCCCGGCGCCCACCCTGTTTCGCCGCCGTTGCTGCCCCCAGCGGATCTGCTCACAGCAGCGAGGGCGGCGGGAGTGTTCCCGCCGCCCTCCTGCGGGCCCTACTTCGCGTCGAATTCCCTTGCACGCAGGGAACGTTCGATACCTGCCCGGCCCTCGGAGACCAGGCGGTACAGGGCGGGCGGGTGATCGCCGGCGAGGAACTCTTCGGCCTTGGCGACCGCTTCCTCGCTGATCGCCCAGTGCGGGTACAGGCCGACCACCACGGTCTGCGCGACCTCGCTCGAGCGACGGTCCCATACCGCGGGGATCTCGGCGAAGTACCTGTCCACATACGGCGCGAGCACCGCACCCTGACCGGCCGGGGCGAACCCGCCGACGATGGCGCGGGCGGTGATGTTGGGCACCGAGTCGTCGCTCACCACCGTGTCCCAGGCTTGGGCCTTGACCTCGGCGATCGGGCGCGCGGTGGCCGCGGTGGCCGCCTGGCGCTTGCCGGCCGCGGTCTGATCGCCCCGCAGTTCGGCGTCGATGGTCGGGGCGTCGATACCCTCGGCGTCGATCCGGCCCGCCGCCGCCAGTGCGGTGACGACGCGCCAGCGCAGGTCGGTGTCGACGGTGAGCCCGGCGAGACCGGCTGCCGCTGGATCGGCCTCGAGCAACCGGGCCAGCACCTCGGTGTGGCGCGATTCCAGCTTCGCGCCGGTGAGCGCGTTGACGAACGCCAGCTGATGGTCCGAACCCGACTCCGCACCGCGAGCGAGTTCGAGCAGCCGGTCGGCGTATCCCGGCCAGCCCTGCTGGTCGGCCCACTCCGGATCGGCGTAGCTCGAGATGGCGGTGTTGGCCTGCATGAGCAGTCGCTGCACCACCCCGATCTCGGTTTCGGAGCCGATCCCGCGCTGCACGAGCGCGACGAAATCGCGGGCCTTCATCTCGGCCTGGCGGGTCATCTCCCAGGCCGCCGACCAGGCCAGCGTGCGCGGCAGCGAGTCGGCGATGTCGCCGACTCGCTGCACGACCACGTCGAGGGAATCGGGGTCCAGGCGCAGCGAGCAGTAGGTGAGGTCGTCGTCGTTGACCAGCACCAGCGCACCGCGCGCCACACCGACGAGCTCGGGCACCTCGGTGCGCCCGGCGGCGTCGAGATCGAGTTCGACACGGTTGGTGCGCACCAGCTTGCCGTCGACATCGTCGTAGACGCCGATCGCGATCCGGTGCACGCGGAACTCGCCCGCACCCGGTGTGGCGCCTTCCTGCACGACCGCGAAGCTCGAGAACGTGCCGTCGGGCGCGACGACGAAATCGGGGCGAAGGATATTGAGCCCGGTGGTCTTGAGCCACTGCGCGCCCCAGTCCGACAGGTCACGACCCGACGCCTTCTCCAGCGCGGCCAGCAGATCGTCGAAAGTGGCGTTGCCGTAGGCATGTTCGGCGAAGTAGTCACGCAGACCGGCCAGGAACGGCTGTAGGCCCACGTAGGCCACGAGCTGCTTGAGCACCGAAGCGCCCTTGGCGTAGGTGATTCCGTCGAAGTTCACCTCCACGGCGTGCAGGTCGGGGATGTCGGCGGCGATCGGGTGGGTCGAGGGCAGCTGGTCCTGGCGGTAGGCCCAGGACTTCTCCACATTCGCGAAAGTGGTCCAGGCACTGGTGTATTCGGTGGCCTCGGCTTGGCACAGCACCGAGGCGAAGGTCGCGAACGACTCGTTCAACCACAGGTCGTCCCACCACTTCATGGTGACCAGGTCGCCGAACCACATGTGCGCCATCTCGTGCAGCACGGTCTCGGCGCGACGCTCGTAGGACGCGCGGGTCACCTTGGACCGGAACACGTAGTCCTCGAGGTAGGTCACCGCCCCCGCGTTCTCCATCGCGCCCGCGTTGAACTCCGGAACGAACAGCTGGTCGTACTTGCCGAACGCGTACGGCACGCCGAAGTTGTTGTGGTAGAACTCGAAACCCTGCTTGGTCTCGGTGAACAGCCGTTCGGCGTCCATGTGCGCGGCCAGCGAGGCGCGGCAGTACAGCCCCAGCGGGATCTCGCCGCTCGCGTCGGTGAAGGTGTCGGTCCACTTGGCGTACGGGCCCGCGATCAAGGCGACCAGGTAGGTGCTCATCCGCGGGGTGGTGGCGAAGGTGTGGCGTACGACCGCGCCGACCTTGTGCTGCTCGATATCGGCACCGTTGGAGATCACCGCCCAGTCCTCGGGCGCGGTGGCGACGATGTCGAAGGTGGCCTTGAGATCGGGCTGATCGAAGCAGGCGAACATGCGCTTGGCATCGGCGGTCTCGAACTGCGAGTACAGGTACACCTTGTCGTCGGTCGGATCGACGAACCGGTGCAGGCCCTCACCGGTATGGGAGTACTCGCACTCGGCCTCGACGACCAGTTCGTTGCTCTCGGCCAGCTCCGGCAACGCGATCCCGATCGACTCGTCGAAGGAACTCACATCGAGGGTGACCCCGTTGAGCACCGCCGAGCGCACCCGAGGCGCGACCAGATCGATGAACGTGCTCGCGCCGGGGGTGGCGGTGAACGTGACAGTGGTCTTCGACCCGAACGTGTCCGACACCTCGGACCCGGCACCGCGCGGCTGATCGGTGAGGTCGAGTTCGATCCGGTAGTTCTGCACGGCCACCACGGCCGCGCGTTCGACCGCCTGGTCGCGGGTGAGATTCGGGGCGGACATTGATCTCCTTTGTTCCTCGACGAGCACGGCACGGTAGTTCGGCGTCCACAATGCCACCTGGCGTCGGCGCCCGCTCACGAGTTTGCGGCCCACGCCGCCACAACGGTCGGCATAGTGCGATGACCCCCGGGTGGTGGCGAGCGTCACGGTGACAGCGGGCGGCTCCGCGTCACGATGACCAGGCGTGATTCGGCGTTCGAGGCCGTCTGTACAGTTCGTACGTACTCAGTCTGTATGGACCCAGGATTCGGAGGCTCGACGTTGAAGCATGTGCACGCCGGGAAAGTTCGCGACCTCTACTCCGACGGCGACACCCTGCTGCTCGTCGCGTCGGACCGGGTCTCGGTCTACGACGTGGTGCTGCCGACGCCGATTCCGGACAAGGGCGCGTTGCTGACGCAGCTGTCGAACTGGTGGTTCGAGTACTTCACCGGGATCCCGAATCACGTGGTCTCGGCGACCGATGTGCCCGCGGAGTTCGCCGGGCGTGGGATTCGGGTGAAGCCGTTGAAGATGCTGGCGGTCGAGTGCATCGCGCGCGGGTACCTGACCGGGTCGGGGCTCAAGGAGTACCAGCGGTCGGGGACCGTGTCGGGGATCGCGCTGCCCGCGGGGCTGCGCGACGGCGACAAGCTGCCCGAGCCGATCTTCACGCCGTCGACGAAGGCGTCCGAGGGGCACGACGAGGCGATCAGTTTCGCCGATGTGGTGAACCAGGAGGGCCGCGAGGTCGCGGAGAAGCTGCGCGACCTGACCCTCGAGATCTACTCGCGTGGGGCCGAGCACGCGGCGAAGGCGGGCGTGATCGTCGCCGACACCAAGGTCGAATTCGGTTGGAACGGTGATGTTCTCACCCTCGGTGACGAAGTGCTGACCTCGGACTCCTCGCGCTTCTGGCCCGCCGACGAGTGGGAGCCGGGCCGCGCCCAGCGCTCCTTCGACAAGCAGTTCGTGCGCGACTGGTCGACCTCGACCGGCTGGAACAAGGAATACCCGGGCCCCGAGATCCCCGCCGATGTCGTCGAAGGCACGCGCCGCAAGTACGAAGAGGCTTACGAGCGCATCACCGGCCAGAAATGGGTGGGAATCCAGGCTTGACCCGAGGCGGCGCCCCGTCGACACCTGGGTGCCGCAACACCTTCGCCCTGCGCGAGTAGAAGGTCGGTGCGCCGGCACGTTCACACCCTTGACCGCGCAGATATGAAGGAATGTCGCGTCAGTGCACGGGTGCGTCCACGCCTTTGACTGTGCAGATATGAAGGAGTGTTGCGTCAGTGCACGGGTGCGTTCACGCCTTTGACTGTGCAGATATGAAGGAGTGTTGCGTCAGTGCACGGGTGCGTTCACGCCTTTGACTGTGCAGATATGAACCATGTTCTCGTTGCCCCAGGCGCCGAGCGCGGTCAGCGCTGTGTTGAGCGACACTCCGCGCTCGGTGAGTGAGTACTCGACCTTCGGAGGTACCTGCGCGTAGA
Organism: Nocardia sp. NPDC058633; assembly: GCF_042717045.1. Taxonomy (NCBI): domain Bacteria; kingdom Bacillati; phylum Actinomycetota; class Actinomycetes; order Mycobacteriales; family Nocardiaceae; genus Nocardia; species Nocardia sp. NPDC058633. Next base: position 101,644 of record NZ_JBHXRA010000017.1, on the reverse strand, counting down.
CCTCGCGGCTGATGATGCCGTCGTGTTCGAGCTCGCGCAGCTGCTGGATCAGCATCTTCTCCGTCACGCCGGGGACCAGGCGTTTCAGGTTGCCGAAGCGTTGGGTGCCGGTGGACAGAGCCCACAGGATCAGCGCTTTCCACTTGCCGCCGACAACGTCGAGCGCGGCATCGATACCGCAGGAGTACGGGCGTTCTCGCTGCTTCATGGCTGCCTTACTTACCTTTAGGTGGGTATTGCACTTCATAGTCGGTACTTGTCGAGTGTAGTGCATCCGGCCATTCTGGAAGGGCGTTGCTGATCGGCAGCGATGAGCTTCGGAACAAGGAGAACAATGGTCGACCAGACTGCGGCACAAACGGTTTCGGTGATCGGCCTCGGCGCGATGGGCACCGCTCTGGCGAAAGCGCTGCTGGCGGGCGGCCATCAGGTGACGGTGTGGAACCGCACGAGGGAGCGGGCCGAAGCGCTGGTTGCCGACGGTGCGAAAGTGGCGGCCGGCCCCGCCGAGGCGATGGCGGCGGCGGACCTGGTGATTCTGTGTGTGCTCGACGACGCCGCGGTGCGCGAACACCTCGAGCCTGCCGCCGCACACGTGCGCGGACGGGTGGTGGTGAACCTGACCACCACCACGCCGGAGCAGGCGCGCTCGCTGGGTCGCTGGGCCGCCGTCAACGAGGTGACGTTGATCGACGGCGGGATCATGGCGGTGCCCGAAATGATCGGGGGGCCCGCGGCTTTCGTGTTGTACAGCGGTGCGGCCGCCGCGTTCGACCGGTACCGTGCGGTGCTCGAGTCGTTCGGTCGCGCCGAATTCGTCGGTGAGGACCTCGGTGCCTCGGCCATGTACGACGTGGCGATCCTCGGCGGTATGTACGCCATGTTCGCCGCGTTCGCGCAGGGTGGTGCGATGGTGCGCACCACCGGCGGCTCCGCGGCGCGCCTGGCTGAGCTGATGGCGCCGTTCCTCCAGGCCATGGCGACGACCCTTGCCGCGCAGGCACCTGGTATCGACACCCCTGCCGATTTCGTCCCCACCCAGAGCAACGAGTTCACGGCCGCCGCCATCGACCTGATCGACAAGTCAGCGGTCGAATCCGGCACGCCCACAGAGCTCTACGGCGCACTGCGCCGCGCACTCACCGGGCTCTGAACCATCCGCGCCCCACAACGGGCAGTTCACGAGCCCGCCTGACACCGCGTTCGGTCGACCGGAGCAGATGCCCGGTCGGCCGAACTCCTCGTTTCAGACGGCGACCCGGCTCGCGGCGAGCAACGCGTCGACGAACCCCTCGGCTTTCGCGTCGAAGGCGGCGTAGTGGGTGGTGCGGGCGTCGCCGCTGATCGCCTCGCCGATCACGAGATTGCCTTCGGCATCGAGACTCTGCGGCTGCTCCTCGGCATCGGGGAGTAGGCCGACCTGTGAGTCCGCGAAGCCGGCGTAGTAGGCGAGGCCCTCGTTGAGCTGGGCTTCCAGGAGTTGTTGCATGCCGGGGACGATCTCGTCCTCGGCGGTCGCCCCCGCCAGGCCGAGCCACAGGATTCGCTTACCTGCCAGGCGGGGCTTGCTGCGGCCGTAGGCGAAGCCGTAGTTCCAGACACGGTCGATCCAGCCCTTGAGGGTGGCGGGCACGCTCTGCCAGTAAACGGGGAACACCACGACGACGACGTCGGCGGCGAGCAACCGTCGCATGTGCGCCTCGGCTGTGGGGGAGTAGACCTTGTCGCGATTGCCCCACTCGGGTTGGTCGGCCACCGTCATCCGTGGATCGAAGTCCTCGGCATGCAGATCGAGGTAATCGATCGTGTACCCGGCGGCGGTGAGGCGGGAGACGGCACGCTCGGCGACATGAGCCGACAGCGAGTCGGAGCGGTGGTGACCCAGGACCACGAGCGCGGTCGGGCCCGGGGTGAGGGAGTCGGCGACGCTGGATCCTGCGGTGGTGAGTTCGGCGGTGTCGGTCGTGGTGGCGGCGGACTGCGGCACGGGGAGCTCCTGTTCGATCACGGTGCGGGCTGTTCGGCCCGGTCCCTCGAGTCAACCGCGAATCGTGTGGACGATCTATGGGTGATCATCTCCAGTCGATAGGAATTCGTCTACGCTGGTGGAGTGGATCCGTTGAGTTCATTGCTGAGTGGCATTCGTGCCGAGGGGTCGATCGTGGCCCATACCGTCCTGAACCCGCCGTGGACGATTCGCTTCGCCGACCGCGCGCCGCTGATCATGCTGACTGTGTTGCGCGGCGGCGGCACGCTCGTGCTCGCCGACGGATCACGCTCGTGCCTGGTCGCCGGCGACACCGCGCTGGTGCAGGCCGGTGAGCCGTTCCATCTGGCCGACACCGCCGCCGCGCTCGACCGGCCGCACAGCCGCTACGAGCTGTCCTGTTTCGTGCCGGAAGGTTTCGGACCCGCCGACATCAGTTGTGCGACACCGGAACTGATCGAGACGCCCATGCCGACCGGGGCGCCCGAGGAGACTTCGCTGCTCGTCGGCGCCTACCGGGCCTCGGGGCGCCGCCACGAGCGACTGCTGCGGGCGCTGCCGCCGGTGATGGTGGTGCACGAAGACGCCGAAATGTGTGGGTGGCTGGAACGATCCGCCGCCGACGCCGTCCGGCTGAGCGCGGGCTCGCAGGCACTGATGGACCGGCTGCTGGATTGGTCGCTGGTGTGCACGCTGCGCAGCTGGCTGGCCGAACAGCAACACTGCGCGCCCGCGTGGTACCGGGGGATGGCCGATCCGGTGGTCGGCCCGGCGCTGTCGGCCATCCACGACAGGCCGTTCGACCATTGGACCGTGGCGAGTCTGGCCACCGAGGCAGCGGTCTCGCGCGCCCTGTTCGCCCGACGGTTCACCGAGGTGATGGGCGAACCGCCGCTGGCCTATCTCACCGAATGGCGCATGGCCGAGGCCGAGGAGCTGCTCGCCGATCCCGCGCGCAGCGTCGCGCAGGTGGCAACGACCGTGGGCTATTCCGATGCCTTCGGTTTCAGTGCGGCGTTCAAGCGGTTGCGCGGCACCAGCCCGAGCGAGTTCCGTGCGGCGCGGGTGTGAGACGCGCCCGTGTGTCAGGTCCTGGGGGTGAGCAGGACCAGCGGGATCTCGCGGCTGGTATTGGTCTGGTAATCGGCGTACCCCTTGTAGGCGGCGACGACTCGCGGCCACAGCTCCGCGCGTTCGTCGGGGGTGGCGACCTGGGCCGTCATCGGGCGCTCGGGGCCGTTACGCAACGACACCTCGACGTTCGGATTGTCGCGCAGATTCAGGAACCAGGCGGGGTGGGTGGGATCGCCGCCGCGGGAGGCGACGATGACGATGGTGTCGCCGTCGATGATCGGTGCGGTCAGCATGACCTTGCGCGGCGTGCCGGATTTGCGGCCGATCGTCGTGAGTTGCAGCGACGGCATCCCGAAGACCGAGTTGCCGAGGTGGCCACCGCTCACAGTGAGCAGCGCGCGGTGGAGGGTGTTCATGATCTTCAGCTGCAGATCGCTGGGCATAGTGGGAATCTACCCTGATCTCAGGGCAGGCGGTCGGTGAAGCGAGTGAGGAAGGGACGCTGGCTTTTGCCGAGTTTGCCCGCCGCCGTGGTGAGGTCGAACCAGTCCACGCGGTCGACCTCGGGAAATTTCGCGAGCCGCCCCGACCGTGGCGGCCACTCCATCTCGAACGTGCCCGGCACCACGTCGGCCGGATCGAGATCGCCCTCGACCGCCCACGCGGTGAGGTATTTGCGCTTGGCCCCGCTGCGGTAAACGACCTCGCCGAGGTCGATCCACTCACCCTCGGGGGCCGGCAAGCCCAGTTCCTCGGTGAACTCCCGCCGGGCGGCATCGCGCGCGGACTCTTCCTCGGACAGGTACTCGCCCTTGGGAATCGACCACGCCGAGGCGTCCTTCTTCGCCCAGAACGGCCCGCCCATGTGCCCGAGCAGCACCTCGATCCCGGCCTCCCGATGGCGGTAAACCAGCACACCCGCGCTGAAAACATCCGTCATCTCGGCGAGTCTGCCAGGCGGCGACAGCGCATCGCCGCAGTGCCGATGGGTCGCGCCGCGAATCGGTCGAGTGGTGCGCGCTCGGCTGCACGCCCCGTCACATCGCGCGGCCCCCACGCAGCCCGGCTGCCCGAAGCAGCAGGTAGTCGCGTTCCGGCACGCTCGCGGTCTGCCTCGCGGCGCGCTGATACTCGCGCACGGCCGCAGCCTGTTCGCCGGCCATTTCGTGCAGGTGCCCACGAACCGCGGCGAGACGGTGAGAGCGCGACAGCGGCTCGGCGACACTGTCGGCGACGGCCAGCCCCGCTGCCGGACCGTGCACCATCGCGGTCGCTACCGCACGGTTGAGGGTGATCATCGGGTTGGGAGTCAGACGTTCGATCAAGTTGTAGAGCTGCAGGATTCGTGACCAGTCGGTGTCGTGCGGGCGTCGAGCCTCGGCGTGCAGGCCTGCGATGGCGGCCTGTATCTGGTAGGGCCCCGTCAGTCCGGCAGGCAGGGTGGCGGTGAGCAGACGCAGCCCCTCGGTGATCTGGGGGCGGTCCCAGCGCGAGCGGTCCTGTTCGGGCAGGGGTATCAATTCGCCGTGCGGTCCGCAGCGGGCGGCGCGGCGGGAATCGGTGAGCAGCATCAGCGCGAGTAGGCCGGTGACCTCGGTGTTTTCGGGCAGCAGTGTGCGCAGGACGCGCGTGAGCCGGATCGCTTCGGCCGACAGATCCCCGCGACGCAAACCCGCCCCGGAACTGCTGGTGTGCCCCTCGGTGAAGATCACGTACAGCACCTGCAGCACCGCGCTCACTCGTGTGCTGTCGTGCGCGCCGTCGGCGAACGGCCGATCCGACTCGGCCAGGCGCTTCTTCGCCCGCGAGATGCGTTGTCCCATCGTTGCTTCCGGCACCAGGAAAGCTGCGGCGATCTCGGCGGTGGTCAGGCCACCGACCGCCCGCAGTGTCAGGGCGACGGCCCCGGCAGGCGGCAAGTCGGGATGACAGCACAGGAAATACATGTCGAGGGTGTCGTCGCGGCCGACGGCCTCGATGGGCACCTCTCGCACGAAAACCGTCGTCTCCCTGCGTCGCCGCGCCACCTCGGCCCGCACCGCGTCGGCCATCCGTCGCTGCGCAACCTGGATCAGCCAGCCACGCGGATTCGCAGGCAGCCCTTCGTGATTCCACTGGGTGGATGCGGCTAGCAGCGCGTCCTGCACCGAATCCTCGGCGAGGTCGAAATCGCCGAAGCGTCGTACCAACACACCGAGGACCTGCGGCGCGAGTTCACGCAGCAGGTCCTCGATGCGCGGCGTCAGAGTCTCGGTCACGCCGGGTCGGGCGCGCTCATGATCTGGCGCACCTCGATGTATTCACCGATCGGCTTGCCGCCGGGGCCGGGCGCCGCCGACGCCTGCGCGGCGATCTCGACCGCGCGCTCTGCGGAATCGACATCGACCACCCAGAAACCGGCCAAGAACTCCTTGGTCTCCGAAAACGGGCCGTCCGTCACCACCGGTGTCGAGCGCCCGTCGGAGCACACGATCACCGCCTGATCGGGCGCGGCAAGGCCCTGTGCGTCGACGAGTTCACCCGCGGCCGCCAGTTGGGCGCCCAGCGCCCGCTGGAAATCGATGTGGGCGGCGATGTCCTCGGGTGCCCACTCCGGCAGCGGGATGTCGCAGTGGGCAGCCCCGGAAAAGGTCTTGAGCAGCATGAATTTCATGGTTCGGCTCCTGATTGCTGCGCCCTGGTGGCGCGTTCGACAGAGGGTCGGAGCCGACCGGCAGTCTTCGACACACCTGCGGATGTGAACTGGATCACAATGGAATGCCGCTGTCCGCGAGCCGGTCGGGATCAACGGGCTCGGCCGATCCGATCAGCTCTCTGATCCGATCGGTCACATCCCAGACGTTGACGTTCATCCCCGCACGCAGCGTGTTGTGCTCGTCGATCCAGAACGCGACGAACTCGCGCTGGTCGAGGTCGCCACGCACCACCAATCGCACGTCGTCGTCGCGCCCGACGTAGCCGGTGTACTCCATACCGACGTCGTACTGATCGCTGAAGAAGTACGGAAGACGGTCGTAGACGGCGTCCTTGCCCAGCATCGTCTTCGCGGCGACGGCGGGCTGATTCAGCGCGGTCGCCCAGTGCTCCACGCGGATCGGCCGGCCCAGCAGCGGATGCTGCTGCTCGGCGATGTCGCCCACCGCGACCACATCGGGGTGGCTGGTGCGCAGCGCCGCGTCCACCAGCACACCACCGTCGACCGACAGCCCGGCCGCCGTCGCCGCCTCGATATTGGGTTGTGCGCCCACCGCGACCAGCACCGCCTGCGCCGGGACAACGGTGCCGTCGCCGAGTCGCACGCCGGTGGCCTCACCCTCGTCGGTGAGGATCGCGTCGACGGAAGTGTTGGTGCGCAGGTCGACGCCGTGCGCGCGATGCAGCTCGGCGTAGAACGCGCCCATCTCGGGGCCGAGCACGGTGACCAGTGGCAGGTCGGCGGTCTCGATCACCGTCACCTCGACACCCTGGGCGCGGGCCTGCGCGGCGACCTCGAGGCCGATCCACCCGGCCCCGATGATCACCAGGCGGCGATCCTCACCCAATATCTGCAGCAGCGCGTTCGAATCACCGATGGTGCGCAAGGTGTAGACGTTCGGGGCGTCGGCGCCGGGAATGTCGAGCGTGCGCGCGCGGGAACCGGTGGCCAGGGCGAGCTTGTCGTAGTCCAGGGTGGAGCCGTCGGGCAGCGTCACCGTCTTGGCGATCGGATCGAAGGCGGTGGCGGTGGTGCCCAACCGCAGGTCGATGTGGTGATCGCGATACCAAGCCGCCGGGTCGACGGTGAAGTCGGGCAGTTGCTGGGTGCCGGCCAGATGCTGTTTGGACAGTGGCGGGCGCTCGTAGGGCAGCTCCTCCTCGGCGGCCAGCAGGGTGACGCGGCCGTCGAAATCGTTGGCACGCAACGCTTCGGCGATTTTCGCACCGCCGAGACCCCCACCGATGACGACGAAATGCTGATTCGAGCTCATGAACGGACTCCTTCTCGCGGACGACCCGGACTCCTCGCACCCCGAGCCTAGTGCGCGTTCTCACCCGGGGGAACGATTCCGGCGGTGCCGAGGTTGCACCAGTCGACGGGGCCGACCGACCCGTCGCAGACGACTCGAAAGGATTTCATCGTGAGCGAGCAGGCAGCCAAGGATGTCGCCGATTTCTGGTTCGACCCGCTGTGCCCATGGTGCTGGATCACCTCCCGGTGGATCCTGGAAGTCGAGAAGGTGCGCGATATCGAGGCGCGATTCCACGTGATGAGTCTGTCGGTGCTCAACGAGGGCAACGACGATCTGCCGCCGCACTATGTCGACATGATGGCCGCCGCGTGGGGTCCGGTCCGGGTCGTCACCGCCGCCGGCCAGAAGTACGGTGACGAGATCCTGTCGCCGCTCTATACCGCGATGGGCGCCCGAATCCACGACCGCAGGGCCGAGTACGAGCGCGAGACGCTGCAGGAAACGTTCGACGCGATCGTCGCCGACTCGCTGGCGGAGCTGGACCTGCCCGCGGAACTCGCCGACGCCGCCACCAGCACCGCATACGACGAGGCGCTGCGGGCCAGCCATCACGCGGGCATGGACAAGGTCGGTACCGATGTCGGCACGCCGACCATCCACGTGAACGGGTCCGCGTTCTTCGGACCGGTGCTCTCGCGCATCCCGCGCGGTGAAGACGCGGGCCGGGTATGGGACGGCGTGGTCGCGCTGGCTTCCTACCCGCACTTCTTCGAACTCAAGCGCACCCGCACCGAGGAACCGGTCTTCGACTGATCGCAGTTCGGGGGCGCCGGCATCGGCACCCCCGAACTGTCAGACCGTCTTCGGCGGCAGCGCGGGCGGGGTCGCGTTCAGCGGATAGCCGCCCGGTGGCGGGATCATGCCGGGTTGCGGTGCGCTCGGACGCCAGAACATCGGGCCCGGCTTGCTGCGATCACGCAGCGCCCACATCCGCCAGGTGAGCACCGGGTGGCTGGCCATGGCGTTGACCAGCCAGATGAAACCGCCCCGGTCGAGCGCGGCCCGATCGGCCATCTCGTCGACACCGACATCGGTGTTGAGGTACTTACCCGCGGCGAGCGTCGCCATCGCGGTGGCCGCGCCGTGCGGGCGGAAGCAGAAACCGTGATTGTCGGCGGTGTACTCCTGGGCGCGGATCAGCGACGCCCCGAGCAGCGGCAGCCACGGCGCGACGAACATGCCGAGCTGGCGCCAGTACGACACGTGGCCCGCGGCGATATGGCCGACTTCATGGCCGATGATGAAGGCGAGGCCGTCGGGTTCGCGCGCGGCGCCGCCGATTTCGAACAGATCGCTGTAGACCACGACGAACCGGCGGAACCCGTGCCCGGCCGCGAACGCGTTGATCTGGCCGTTGCCCAGGATCACATAGGCGTCCGGCGCCTTGCGCATGCCGAATCGCGCCGCCGCCTCCTGCACCAACCGGTATCCCTCCGGGAACTGGGTGGGCGACATCTTCACGCCGTTCACGCGCTGGGACGCGTAGTTCAGACCACGACCGGCCCACAGCAGCACCGGCGCGAACAACAGCAGCAGCACATACGGACTGGTGGCGAGGGAACCGGTCTGTTCCACTCCGCTCTCGTCGACGACAGGATCGGCGAACAGTTCGACCGCGATGAGCAGCAGCGCCAGCAGGAACGCGACCGTGGTGATCATGATGACCACGATCAGCAAAGGGATCTCCCACGGATGCCGGGCGGGACGGTCCCACGGCAGCAGGCCACGCGGTCGGTGCTGCGGGGGGACGGGCGGACCGCTCGGTGGGTAGTGGCCGGGGGCGAACCGGCCAGGAACGACCGGCGGATACGGGCCTGCCGGAGGCTGCGGTGGACTGTCCTGCGCGGGAAAACCGCCCGTCCGCGGATCAGGCTGGGCCCAGGGCGAGGGTGGTGCGGTGTCGGAGTCCGGCGACGGTGCTCGGTCCGGGTGTCGGCCGGTGTGCTCCGGCGGGGGACCTGCCGAATGCGGGGAATGCGGTTCGTGCGGGTGCATGAAACGACTCTAAGCGGGCCTGCGACAATCGCAGCCATGCGCGTTTACCTGGGTGCCGACCATGCCGGTTTCGAACTGAAGAATCACGTCAAGGCTCATCTGCAGGAGGCCGGAGTGGAGGTCGTCGACTGTGGCGCCCTCGAATACGACGCTCTCGACGACTACCCCGGCTTCTGCATCGAGGCGGCCCGTCGCACCGTGGCCGACCCGGGCTCGCTCGGCCTGGTCTTCGGTGGCAGCGGCAACGGCGAGCAGATCGCCGCCAACAAGGTCGCCGGCGCCCGCTGCGCCCTGGCCTGGAGCGTCGAAACCGCCGTGCTGGCCCGCGAACACAACAATGCCAACCTGATCGGCATCGGCGGCCGCATGCACTCCACCGCCGACGCTCTCGCCATCGTCGACGCGTTCCTCGCGGCGTCGTGGTCGGAGGAGGCGCGCCACCAGCGTCGCATCGACATCCTGGCCGAGTACGAGAAGACCGGCATCGCGCCCGAGATTCCCGCGTACTGAGGTAGTGCCGGAAGGACACACCCTCCATCGGATCGCCGATCTGCACCAGCAGCGGTTCTCCGGTGGGGTGGTGCGGGTTTCGAGTCCGCAGGGGCGGTTCACCGACGGCGCGGCCCTCGTGGACGGGCAGGTGTTCGAGCGGGCCGAGGCCTACGGCAAGCATCTGCTGCATCACTACGCGTCCGGGCTGACGGTGCATGTGCATCTCGGGCTGTACGGCACCTTCAGTGAGGTCGAGTTGCCGATGGCGACGCCGGTCGGGCAGGTGCGGATGCGCATGCTCGGCGCCGCAACGGATTTCGGCACGGATCTGCGCGGACCCACGGCCTGCGAAGTGTTGATGCCGCCCGAAGTGGACGCGCTCACCGCGCGGCTGGGCGCCGACCCCTTACGCGCCGACGCCGACCACGAACGAGCGGGCGCGCGAATCCGGCGCTCCCGCAGGGCGATCGGGGCGTTGCTGATGGATCAGGCCCTGATCGCCGGCGTCGGCAACGTCTATCGCGCGGAAGTCCTGTTCCGCCACGGCATCTCACCGTTCCGTCCCGGCACCTCGATCACCGTCGGAGAATGGGACGCCCTCTGGGCCGACCTGGTCGACCTCATGCCGATCGGCGTCGCCACCGGTCGCATGCACGTGGTCCGCCCCGAACACGACAGCGGCGCACCGTCGTACAACAAAGACCGCCCCCGCACCTACGTCTACCGCCGCCAGGGCGAACCGTGCCGGGTCTGCGCCACCCCCGTCGCGCACAAGGTCATGGAAGGCCGAAACCTCTTCTGGTGCCCCGCCTGTCAGCCCGCATAGAAGTCGGCTGAGCCGGACCGCGAAGTGCAGGCTTCGCGATCCGACTCAGCCGGCGACCGCCGTTCCCAGTTCGGGGTCGCCCGATTCAGCGAGCGCGAAACGCCGCCCGCCCGCCGATTTCGCCGAGTACATCGCGCGGTCGGCGCGACGCAACAGGTCGGTGAAATCGCACGTCTTTCCCGGTGGGCAGAAAGCGGTGCCCACGCTGGCCGAAACCGGCACGGGGCCCGCGCTCGACCACACCGGGTCGCGCAGTGCGGCGACCACACGGTGTGCCAGCTCGCCGAGTGTGTCGCGGCGCGGGTTGGCCGCCACCACGAACTCGTCGCCGCCGTACCGGCAGATCACCGTGTCGGGCGGGCACACCTCACGCAAGCGGTTGGCCAGTTCGACCAGTACCTCGTCGCCGATCGCGTGTCCGTAGCCGTCGTTGATCTGCTTGAAGCGGTCCAGGTCCACTACCAGTACACCGACGCCGCGGCTCGGGTCGGCGGCGAACACGCGCACCCGTTCTTGCAGCAGCGTGCGGTTCGCCAGGTCGGTGAGGGCGTCGTGGGTCGCCTCGTGGCGCAAGCGGTGCTGCAGCGCGGCGATCTCCTGTACGCGCAGCGACACTTTCGCCGAGATGTTCTGTTCCTGTTGCGCCAGAGCGCGTTCCTGTAGTGCTTGTGCGTAGCTGTCGATGGCCTGGCTGGCCACCAGCGGCCAACGGGTCGCCACCAGTGAACCCGGGACCCCGGAGGGGAAGCCGAGCAGCCAGCGACTGGCGTGGGCCAGCATTCTGGTGCGTTCGAAGGGTGCCTCGGCCAACCGCGCGCCGAGCTTGCGCGCCTGTGGTACCGGGAACGGTTCGGTCCGGGCCAGGTGCAGCAGCCGCTCGACGATGTCGACGAGCACCGGCTCCAACTGGTGCGGCGCCGTGGAAGAGCCCGGTTCGGCGCACACCGCGCGGGCCCAGGCGCGGGCCATCGCGGCGACCGGTGGCTCGATGTGAACAGTCATCGACATCACCGGCGATAGGTGGCGACGGTCTTGCCACCTCGATCATTCGCACTGCTACGCGGTTGGGTCCACCGAGTTCGGTACACGCTCACCGCCCCCTTTCCAGATACCCCCGTCCGGCAAAAAGGATCCTAGCAAGCCACCCGAGACTGAAAAGTCACGTTCTGCAACGCGTTCTCTGGTCTCTCGCGAATGGCGATCGGGTATGACATCGCTACAGCGCCTCCGGCGTTACACATTTCCCGAAAAGAATTTCGAGCGCCCGAAACGTGCAGCGTAGAGCCCTCCGCTGGGTGGTGGACGTTGCGTCGCCATGGGTCCCTCCTGGGGTGGGTGCGAGTTGTGACGATGTGGCAGTAGCCGTCACGCGCACTCTCATGGTGGCCTACTCGCCGCCCACGTGCCAGGTTTTTGAGGAAAATCCTCCTATTTAAACCCCCGGTGGAGCAGGCGCCGGTCCCCATAGGCGCACCAACCATCGTCGTCGGGAGGGCGTTTCGGGGATAGGGTCATTAGGCCCTAATCGGGCGGGGCGGCGATCGGTCGCGCGAGACAGTGGGCACACCGGCGGCCGAGGCGCGCCAACCGGGCAGGCCGAGGGCCGGATTGGCATTTTTCGCGCGGGATTCGGTACAGTCGTGGCGCACACGACATCGTGGCGATCCCATCGATGTCGTATGCCTGCGGGTGTAGTTCAATGGTAGAACCTCAGCCTTCCAAGCTGATGGTGCGGGTTCGATTCCCGTCACCCGCTCAAACATGTATCGCCTCGACGGTGTTCTCGCCGGTGAGGTATCGGGGTGTAGCGCAGCTTGGTAGCGCATCCGCTTTGGGAGCGGAGGGTCGCAGGTTCAAATCCTGTCACCCCGACCATCACCATTCGCCCAGCTCAGGCTCAGAGGAGACGGATGTCTACGCAACGTAAGGTCGCGATCGTCACCGGAGCCGCCCGTGGGATCGGCGCTGCTGTCGCCGGCAAGCTCGCCTCCGACGGATATGCCGTCGCCGTGCTCGATCTCGACGAAGCCGCCTGCGCGGGCACCGTCACCGCCATCGAGGCCGCCGGGGGCGAGGCTCTCGCCGTCGGTGCCGATGTGGCCGACGAAGCGGCCGTCGCCGCCGCGGTGGAGCGGATCGCCACCGAGCTCGGCGCGCCGACCGTGCTCGTCAACAACGCGGGCGTGCTGCGCGACAACCTGCTGTTCAAGATGTCGGTGGACGACTGGGACACCGTCATGAACGTGCACCTGCGCGGCGCCTTCCTGATGACCCGCGCCGTGCAGAAGTACATGGTCGAGGCGAAATTCGGTCGCATCGTCAACCTGTCGAGCACCTCGGCGCTGGGCAACCGCGGTCAGGCCAACTACTCCGCCGCCAAAGCGGGCATGCAGGGCTTCACCAAGACCCTCGCCTTCGAACTCGGCAAATTCGGCGTCACCGCCAACGCGATCGCTCCCGGCTTCATCGAAACCGAGATGACCGCCGCGACGGCCGCCCGCGTCGGTGTCGAATTCGAGGCGTTCAAAGCGGCTGCCGCCGCGCAGATCCCGGTCAACCGGGTGGGCACGCCCGCCGACATCGCCAACACCGCCTCGTTCTTCGCGAGCGAGGGCGCAGGCTTCGTATCGGGTCAGGTCATCTATGTAGCAGGCGGCCCGAAGGACTGAGTCGCCTCAGGCGCAACCGAACCGGAAGTCGGCCCGCGCCTCGGTGCCCGCGGCCACGGTGACCCGCACCGGCTCGGTGACGGCCAACCCGCAGCCGCCCGGCACAGTCACCACCTTCGCCTCGTAACAGCCCACCGGCAGCGTCACCGACGCCCGTCCGTCCGGTCCGCTGACCAGGGCGGCGACCACTTGCGTCGCATCACAGGGCGTCACCTCGATATCGGCCCGATTCACCGGAATCGGCTCTCGACCGGTGAAGGTCCATGCCGTCAGTGTCCCAGTTTCGCGCGGCACCGGATCCGCGCTCGCGACACCGGTGACCATGAGTGGAGCGAGTACGGACAGTACGAGAAATGTGCGGCGCATGAACCTCTCCTCGTCGATGAGTCGGGTCGTCCAGTGCTGATGGTAGGCCCACCCAGGTGGGAATTGCCCTGTCACGTCCAGGGTCGTCGTTGACGATTGGGCGACGATCCACGCACCGTCGCTGCTGACCCACGGGTGTCGGTGGGCGCGAGGAAGTCCGGCTGCGGTGAAAAGCCGCTGGTCGCGTCTGTGTCGCCGGCGGCATCCGATGTGTCAGGATCGGTCGATGACCTATGTCGCCGATCCGCGAGTCGACGCCTACATCGACGCGCTACCGGTCTGGCAGCAGCAGATCTGCCGCCAGGTGCGCGAGCTCGTCCACGCCGCCGATTCGGCGGTCACCGAAACGGTCAAACGTCGAATCCAGCCGTACTTCGTGCTCGACGGCAACATCTGTGCGCTGCTCGCCGCCAAGACCCACGTCAACATCTTCCTCTACGACGGTGCCATCGTCCCCGATCCCGACCGCATCATCACCGGTGGTCACGACAATAAAACCGCCCGTACCGTCGCCGTCTACGAGGGGCAGACCCTCAACGAACGAGCGTTGTCGACGATGCTGAAACAGATCATCGCCGACAATCGGGCGGGTGGTTGGCGCAAGCTCCAGAAGGAGCGCGGCGAGGGCTAGACGGCCGGGGTGATCCCCGCGCGTTCGCTCCAGACCTGTTCGGCGGGGACCGAGATCGTGGTCATCTCGGGGTAGCGCAGTGCGGAGAGCGTGCCGCCGAAAACGGCGCCGGTGTCGAGACACAGGGTGTTGTTGACCCAGGTGAGGGTGGCGACCGGTGTGTGGCCGTAGAGGACGGTGGGAGTGCCGCGGTAGTCCTGGGCCCAGTCGTAGCGGATGGGGTAGCCGTGTTCGTCCAGCTCACCGGTGGGGGCGCCGTAGAGGGCGAAGGACCGGGCTCGGCCGGAGGTGCTGCCGTGCAAGCTCTCCGGCAGACCCGCGTGGGCCACGACGAGGTTGCCACGGTCCAGCAGGTAGTGGCTGGGTAGATCGCGCAGGAAAGTGTATGCGGCGGTGCGGAATTCGAGGTCTTCGTCGGCCAGCTGGGACAGCGACTGTTCGAGGCCGTGCGCGATGCGCACAGTGCGGCCGTCGAGGGCGCGCATCAGTTTGTGGTCGTGGTTGCCGGCGACGCACAGAGCGGTGTTCGCCGCCACCATGCCCATCACCAGGCGCAGCACACCGGGGGTGTCGGGGCCGCGGTCGACGAGGTCGCCGACGAAGACCGCGGTGCGATCGTCGGGGTGGGCGGCGCCGGACGGGCGACCGGACTCGTCGCGGTGGATCTCGTAGCCGAGTTCGCCGAGCAGCGTTTCGAGTTCACCACGGCAGCCGTGCACGTCGCCGATCACGTCGAAGGGTCCGGTCAGATCGCGGCGATCACGGGGGAGTAGGTCGATGCGGCGGTGTTCGGTCATATCCCGTCTATCGTCGTGCAGTGCCTGCCCGTGTGGCAACCGGGTTACTTCGCGGTGGGGATCGCGGAGTCGGGCCAGGCCCACTGTGCGACGACCGGAATGTCCTCGCCCTTGTCGCGGGTCCAGCGGCGCGCGATCAACCGGGCATCGACGATCTCCTGGCGCAGGCCCGCCGCCCGCGCGCGCAGCCCGGGAACGCGGTCGATCACATCGAGCACCAGGTGGAAGCGGTCGAGGTCGTTGAGCATCACCATGTCGAAGGGGGTGGTCGTGGTGCCCTTCTCCTTGTAGCCGCGCACGTGCAGATTGGCGTGACCGGTGCGCCGGTAGGTGAGTCGGTGCACCAGCCACGGATACCCGTGGAAGGCGAAGATCACCGGGCGGTCGGTCGTGAACAGGGCGTCGAACTCGGCATCGGGCAGGCCGTGCGGGTGTGCGTCCGCGGGCAGCATGCGCATCAGGTCGACGACATTGATGAACCGAATCCGCAAGTCCGGCAACCGATCTCGCAGAATCGCAACCGCCGCCAGCGTCTCCAGGGTCGGCACATCACCCGCGCATCCCAGCACCACATCGGGCGTCGTTCCGGGGTCGTCGTTGTGACACGCCCACTCCCAGATGCCCAACCCCCGGGTGCAGTGCAGCCCCGCCTCCTCGGCCGTGAGCCAGTCCGGGCTGGGCTGTTTACCCGCCACCACGACATTGGCGTAGTGGCGCGAGCGCAGGCAGTGGTCGTAGGTGCAGAGCAGGGTGTTGGCATCCGGCGGCAGATAGACGCGCACGATGTCGGGGCTCTTGTTCGCCACCACATCGAGGAACCCGGGATCCTGATGGGTGAATCCGTTGTGGTCCTGACGCCACACGTGCGAGGTGAGCAGATAGTTCAGGCTGGGGATCTCGCGCCGCCACGGCACCGCCGAGCTGGCATCGAGCCATTTGGCGTGCTGGTTGAACATGGCGTCGACGATGTGGATGAACGCCTCGTAGCAGGTGAAGACGCCGTGGCGGCCGGTCAACAGGTATCCCTCGAGCAAGCCTTCGCACATGTGCTCGGAGAGCACTTCGACCGCGCGACCGACCGTCGACAGATCGACATCCCAGCGCCCGACCTCTTCCTGCCAGTCGCGACCGGTCACCTCGAGAATGTCCTGCAATCGGTTGCTGGCCAGTTCGTCGGGGGCGAAGGTGAGGAAGTTGCGCGGATTACGGGCGGTCACATCGCGCAGCCAGCTGCCGAGCACCCTGGTGGCCTCGTGCTGACCCGCGCCGGGCACCGCGACGTCCACGCAGTATTCCCGCCAGTCGGGCAGATCCAGATCGCGAATCAGCAGGCCGCCGTTGGCGACCGGATTCAGGCTCATCGGCTGGGCGGGCACCTGCTCGAGCAGAGCCGAGACCGGCGACCCGTCGGGTTCGAACAATTCCTCCGGTCGATACGACCGCAACCACAGTTCCAGCACGCGCCGGTGCTCGGGGTCTGTGCGCGCGGCGGGGAGCGGCACCTGATGGGCACGGAAGGTGCCCTCGACCCGTTCGCCGTCGACCACCGGGGGACAGGTCCAGCCCTTCGGGGTGTGCATCACGATCATCGGCCAGCGGGGACGCTCGGCGTCACCGTCTTCGCGGGCGGCTCGCTGGAACTGTGCGATCCGGTCCATGCAGGTGTCCATCGCGGTGGCCATCGCTTGGTGAACCGGCGCGGGATCGTTGCCGGAGACGATCAGCGGCTCGTAGCCGTAGCCGCGCAGCAGTTCGACCAGTTCCTGCTCGGGGATGCGAGCCAGGATCGTCGGATTGGCGATCTTGTACTCGTTGAGGGCGAGGATCGGCACCACCGCGCCGTCGCGACCCGCGTTGAGGAACTTGTTCGCGTGCCAGCTGCCCGCCAGGGGACCTGTCTCGGCCTCGCCGTCGCCGATGACGCAGAACACGACGAGATCGGGGTTGTCCAGGGCGGCGCCGTAGGCGTGCAGCAGGCTGTAGCCGAGCTCGCCGCCCTCGTGGAACGACCCGGGCGTCTCCGGCGCACAGTGGCTCGGCACCCCGCCGGGGAAGGAGAAGCGGTGGAAGAATCTGCGCATACCGTCGATGTCGCGTGGGATGTCCGGCTCGAGCTCGGCGTAGGCGTTCTCGAGCCAAGCGCAGGCGTTGGGGCCGGGTCCGCCGTGCCCGGGGCCCGCGACGAACACCGCGTTCAGTCCGCGATCGCGGATCACCCGATTGGCGTGGGCCCACACCAGATTCAGCCCGGGAACGGTGCCGAAGTGGCCCAGCAGACGCGGCTTGATGTCGTCGGGGACCAGCGGGGTGCGCAGCAAGGGATTGCTCATCAGGTAGATCTGGCCGACCGCGAGATAGTTCGACGCCCGCCACCACGTGTCGATCGCGACGAGCTCGGCGCGCGAGAGTGGGCCGGGCGCGTCGGAGAGAACGTAGGGCTCGGGGGCGAGGGTCTCGCCCTGGCCGCCTCCCACGTTGTCCGCCGCGGTGTCGCCCGGGGTTTTCTCGGTCATCGCGGACTCTCCTCGTAGTCGGTGAGTTCACGGCGCCGTCCGCGCCGCGGGGACCTGCACGGGCACCGATCGAGGACCGGCGACACCCGATGGAGAACGCACCGCCGAGCCTACCGTCGTGCCGGTTCGAGGCCCCGCGACGACGGTCGATTACTGTGCGGGCCATGCATTCTCTCGGCAGGATCATCGGTATCGGACTCGTCGCGGCCGCCGCGATCACCACAGCGGGCTGCGGCTCCGACGCGGATTCGACCAGTGCGCCGAGCTCGAGCGCGACCGGCGGGACCTCCACGAGCACCGGGCGTGAATGCATCGCCGAGGACGTGAAGGTCAGCGGCGGTTTCGGTGAAGCGCCCGAGATCACCATCCCCGACAGCTGCGATCCGCCCAAGAGTTTGATCGTCAAAGACCTGGTGACCGGTAGTGGCCCGGGCGCGGTGGCCGGGCAGCCGCTGACCATGAACTACGAGCTGGTCACCTGGTCCGACAAGCAGGTACTCGACAGCTCCTTCGAGCGCGGCAAGCCGTTCGGGCTGACCCTCGGCGCGGGCCAGGTCATCCAGGGCTGGGACGACGGTCTGACCGGTGTGCAGCAGGGCTCGCGCAGGCTGCTGATCGTGCCGCCGAACCTGGGCTACGGCGAAGGCGGCAACGGGGTGGCACCGAACGAGACGCTGGTCTTCGTGACCGATGCCGTGCAGGTCGGCCGCTAGCGCCACCCTCAACCAACCGCCGATTGCGCGACCGCGCAGGCGGTCAACTACCCTGGTCGGGATGCGCTTTATGCGCCGCACCTGGCTTAGCCGTGCCTGACGATGGCGCGTCGCCCCCTGTGGGGACACCACCATGAACTACGAACCAAGGAGTATGTCCGTGAAGAGCACCGTCGAGCAGCTGAGCCCGACCCGGGTCCGGATCAACGTCGAGGTGCCCTTCGAGGAGCTGAAGCCCGACTTCGACAAGGCGTACAAGGCGCTGGCCCAGCAGGTCAAGATCCCCGGCTTCCGTCCCGGCAAGGCTCCGGCCAAGCTGATCGAGACCCGGGTCGGCCGTGGCGCCGTGCTCGAGCAGGTCGTCAACGACGCGCTGCCGAACAAGTACGCCGAGGCCGTCGAGACCGCCGCGGTCAAGGTCATCGGCCAGCCCGAGATCGAGATCACCAAGATCGAAGACGGCGAAGAGCTGGCGTTCACCGCCGAGGTCGATGTGCGCCCCGAGATCGCCCTGCCCGATTACTCGGGCATCGAGGTGAGTGTCGATTCCTTCACCATCGGCGACGACGACATCGAGGAGCAGCTCACCTCGCTGCGTCAGCGCTTCGGCACCCTCACCGGTGTCGAGCGCGCCGTGGCCGATGGCGACTTCGTGTCGATCGACCTGTCGGCCACCGTCGACGGTGAAGACGTCCCCGAGGCGGCCACCACCGGCCTGTCGCACGAGGTCGGTTCGGGTCAGCTGATCGAGGGTCTCGACGAGGCCGTCATCGGCCTGAAGGCCGGCGAGTCCGCCGAGTTCACCTCCACCCTGGTGGCGGGTGACCACGCGGGCAAGGAAGCGTTGATCACCGTCGCAGTGCAGTCGGTGAAGGAGCGCGAGCTGCCCGAGGCCGACGACGAGTTCGCCCAGCTGGCCAGCGAGTTCGACACCATCGACGAGCTCAAGGAAGACCTGAAGGGTCGCGTCGAGCGCGTCAAGAAGGTCGAGCAGGCCGGTTCGATCCGTGACAAGGTGCTCGACACCCTGCTCGAGACCGTCGAGGTCCCGCTGCCCGAGGCCGTCGTCAAGGCCGAGGTCGACGCCGTGGTCCACGACGCCGTGCACGGTTTCGACCACGACGAGGCCAAGCTGGCCGAGGCGCTCGAGGCGCAGGGCTCCTCCCGCGAGGAGTTCGACAAGGACACCCAGGAAGCCGCCGAGAAGTCGGTGAAGACCCAGCTGCTGCTCGACGCCATCGCCGAGGCCGAGAACACCCAGGTCGGCCAGCAGGAGCTGACCGAGCGAATCCTGTTCCAGGCACAGCGTTACGGCATGTCGCCGGAGCAGTTCATCCAGCAGGTGCAGCAGGCCGGTCAGCTCGGCGCGGTCTTCGCCGACGTGCGACGCGGCAAGGCGCTGGCCGGGGTTGTCGGTCAGGTGAAGGTCACCGATTCCGACGGCAACGTGGTCGACACCACCGAAATGTTCGGTGACCCGGCGGATTCCGCTGAGGCCGAGCAGGTCGAAGCCGCTGCCGAGTAAGTTTCGACGGCGTGATTTGATTGCGCACGTGAGGAAGCGCAGCGAGCGAACCAGCCGCGCAGCGCGCCTCGCGCAGAGTGAAATCGAGCGTAGCGGGATTGCGCTCTGAGCGAAGAAGGGCGGTACCGGGAGTTCGGTGCCGCCCTGCTTCGTTAGTGTTTGTGACGACGAACCGTATTCGTATGGCCGTAGCAATCGGTGAGAAGAGAAGGCAGGTATCCGTGACGATCAACCAGGCAGGGGTCATGACAGCCGCTACCGCTGGACTCAACCTCAGTGATTCCGTGTACGAACGGCTGCTTCGCGAGCGCATCATCTTCCTGGGCACCCAGGTCGACGATGAGATCGCGAACAAGATCTGCGCGCAGATCCTGCTGCTCTCGGCCGAGGACGCGACGAAGGACATCGCGCTCTACATCAACTCGCCCGGTGGCTCGGTCACCGCGGGCATGGCCATCTACGACACGATGCAGTTCGCCGAGTGCGACATCAAGACCGTCGCGATGGGTCTGGCCGCATCGATGGGACAGTTCCTGCTCACCGCGGGCACCAAGGGCAAGCGTTTCGCGCTGCCGCACACCCGGATCATGATGCACCAGCCGTCGGCGGGCATCGGTGGTTCGGCGGCCGACATCGCGATCATGGCCGAGCAGTTCGCCCACACCAAGCGTGAGCTCAACGAGCTGCAGTCGCTGCACACCGGCAAGTCGGTGGAGCAGGTGACCGAGGACGCGGACCGCGACCGCTGGTTCACGGCGAAGGAAGCCCTCGAATACGGCTTCATCGACCACGTGGTCGCGCACGCGAACCAGGCGAAGTAACCGCCGCCGTCCCCCCTCACTCGAGACAAGCTTGGAGATAAAGATGGCCAACCTCTTCGACCCGCGTGCTGGACACGGCGGCTCCGCAGCCGGCCTGCCCCAGTCGCGCTACATCCTGCCGCAGTTCACCGAGCAGACTTCGTTCGGCGTCAAGACCTCCGACCCGTACAACAAGTTGTTCGAGGAGCGGATCATCTTCCTGGGCAACCAGGTCGACGACGTCTCGGCCAACGACATCATGGCGCAGCTGCTGGTGCTGGAGTCCCAGGACCCCGACCGCGACATCACCATGTACATCAACTCGCCCGGTGGTTCGTTCACCGCGCTGATGGCGATCTACGACACCATGCAGTACGTGCGCCCCGACGTGGTCACGGTCTGCCTGGGTCAGGCCGCCTCGGCCGCCGCGGTGCTGCTGGCCGCCGGTGCCCCCGGCAAGCGTGCCGCGCTGCCCAACGCCCGCATCCTGATCCACCAGCCGTCCTCCGGCGGTGTGCAGGGTCAGGTGTCGGACCTCGAGATCGCCGCGGCCGAGATCGAGCGGATGCGTCGCCTGATGGAAGTCACCATCTCGCGCCACACCGGCAAGTCCGAGGAGCAGGTCCGCAAGGACACCGACCGGGACAAGATCCTGACCGCCGAGGAAGCCAAGGAATACGGCATCATCGACCAGGTCTTCGACTACCGCAAGCTCAGCGGACAGAAGTGACACGCCCGGGCCCGCTGTCCGTGATCTGGGCGGCGGGCCCGGCTTTTCCACCCGCGGTGCCGCACAATGGTGAGGACCCGCACAGCACTGAAGACAAACATGCGCGAGTTGTCGACCTCATTCGCGCACAACAGGTACGGTCGACTCAGGGACCATTGCTCTGATTGACGGCACCGAGACGTATTTCCGGCCCAATCGGGGGACGACGGTCGCACTCGGACAAGGAAGTAGGGACCTACGAGATGGCGCGCATCGGAGACGGCGGCGATCTGCTGAAGTGCTCATTCTGCGGAAAGAGCCAGAAGCAGGTCAAGAAGCTCATCGCGGGCCCCGGGGTATATATCTGCGACGAGTGCATCGATCTGTGTAACGAGATCATCGAAGAAGAGTTGGCCGAGTCGAGCGAAGTGAAGCTCGACGAGTTGCCCAAGCCTTCGGAGATCCGGGATTTCCTGGAGAACTACGTGATCGGCCAGGACACCGCGAAGCGGACCCTCGCCGTCGCGGTCTACAACCACTACAAGCGCATCCAGGCGGGCGACAAGGGTCGCGACAGCCGCGGTGAGACCGTGGAGCTGGCCAAGTCGAACATCTTGATGCTCGGCCCCACCGGTTGCGGCAAGACCTACCTGGCCCAGACGCTGGCCAAGATGCTGAACGTGCCCTTCGCCATCGCCGACGCCACCGCGCTCACCGAGGCGGGCTATGTCGGCGAGGACGTCGAGAACATCCTGCTGAAGCTGATCCAGGCCGCCGACTACGACGTCAAGCGCGCCGAGACCGGCATCATCTACATCGACGAGGTCGACAAGATCGCCCGCAAGAGCGAGAACCCGTCGATCACCCGCGATGTCTCCGGCGAGGGTGTGCAGCAGGCGCTGCTGAAGATCCTGGAGGGCACGCAGGCGAGTGTGCCGCCGCAGGGCGGTCGCAAGCACCCGCACCAGGAGTTCATCCAGATCGACACCACCAACGTGCTGTTCATCGTGGCGGGTGCCTTCGCGGGCCTGGAGAAGATCATCTCCGACCGCACCGGCCACCGCGGCATCGGCTTCGGCGCCGAGGTGCGCTCCAAGGCCGAGGTCGACACCGATGACCACTTCGCCGACGTGATGCCCGAGGATCTGATCAAGTTCGGCCTGATCCCCGAGTTCATCGGCCGTTTGCCCGTCGTCGCCTCGGTGACGAACCTGGACAAGGAATCGCTGGTCACCATCCTCTCCGAGCCGAAGAACGCGCTGGTCAAGCAGTACGTGCGGCTGTTCGAGATGGACGGCGTCGACCTCGAGTTCACCACCGATGCCCTGGAAGCGATCGCCGATCAGGCCATCCTGCGTGGCACCGGCGCTCGTGGCCTGCGCGCCATCATGGAAGAGGTCCTGCTGCCGGTGATGTACGACATCCCGGGCCGCGACGACGTCGCCAAGGTGGTCGTGAACGCCGACACCGTCATCGACAACGTCCTCCCGACGATCGTGCCGCGCAAGGCGCAGCGTCCCGAGCGTCGCGAGAAGTCGGCGTAACAAACCAACGGCAAAGGGCCCCTTCGGATCTGATCCGAAGGGGCCCTTCGCTGTGCTGTGCTGGGGGGGGTAGGGAGCGACTACTTGGTGGCCAGATCGCCCAGGCTCGGCGCTGCCAGCGGATCGTCGCCGTCGTCGGCGGGGATGTCCGCGCTGGCACGGGCGATCGCGGTGCTGTAGCGGGCGCTGGCGGCGTTGTGGATGAGCAGTGCCACACCGATCATCACCGGGGCCACCGCGTGCACAGCGGCGTCGTACCAGTGCTGCGCACTCAGGTGCGGGTAGGTGTTGAGGGCGATGGTCAGTGTCAGCAGGAACAGCTCGGCGATCAGCACCTGGTTGCGGTTGCCCATCACGCCCCACTCGGCCACCCGGGTGGTGCCGATCATGATGATGATCAGACACACGCTGATCATCGCCTCCAGGCCGAAGCTGGCCCAGTAGAGCGGGTCGCTGGGGCCGCCGGGCGCGATGTTGTGCTGGACGTTCACCGCCGACCACAGCATGCCCACGATCACCACGCCGGCCAACCCGCGCAGCGACCAGGTGCGGTGCTGGTACAGCGAGGCGAGGCGGGCCCGCGGGTTGGACTCGCGGCGCTGCGCGGCGATCGCCTTGCGGGCCAGCATCAGGTCCGACATCTCGGCTCGCTCGAGCTCCGCGGTGGTGTCACGCAGGCGGTCGGCGTGCGAGGAGGCGGCCTTGATCTGCTTCCAGCGCTGATCACGCTCGTAGGTGCGGATCTTCTCGGCGAGTTCGCGCTCGGCGCGCAACTCGTCCTCGGACAGCGCGTCGGTCAGTGCGGGATCGGACTGATAGGCGATGCGACGCCTGGCCCGTTCCACGCGCACGGGCAGTGCGGTGACCTCGTGATCGAGCGGGTGTTCCTCGCGCATCGCAACTCCAGGTAGCAAAAGGGTTCGCCGGGTCGCGTCATTGTTGCGCATCGAGCGGGGGTAGCACACCCGCGGGCCCGAATTACTCGACTCGGAGGCGCTGAAAATGTCTGTCGCACAACTGTGTAGCTGTCGGTGCGCCAGGACGGGAGACGGTGACGACCACTCGGGAGGCGGTCGCGCCCGGGGTCGAGGAGCGTCGTTGATCCTCCGTGGTTCGCCGTTGAACCTTGATCCCGTAAAAGTGCTTCTGATGGTGTTTCGTTGCTGGTCAACGTGGTGTTACGGGGCCGGGAAATGGGTGTCCTTTCGTCCGTTTGGTCCGTCTCGGGAGGCCCTTCACAGATAACGACGGGTTCGGCGCGCAAAACTCATCGGCGTATCCTCGCGGTGTGTCGGACTGGTGCTGCCGATTTCGTGCTGTTTACTCGGTCCGGTCAATCAGATGTTCGAGTGACGAGTGGAAGCGGAGGAGACATGGCACTGCCTACGATGACCGCCGAACAGCGCACCGAGGCGTTGGCCAAAGCGGCTGCCGTGCGCAAGGCGCGCTCGGAACTGATCGGCAAGGTGAAGGAGGGCAAGGTCACCGTCGCCGATCTGCTCAAGAAAGCCGACAGCGACGACCTGGTGAAAAAGACCAAGGTCGCTGCCGTGATCAAGGCACTACCGGGCGTTGGCCCGGTCAAGGCTGCCAAGCTGATGGATCAGGCCGAGATTCCCGAGGATCGCCGCATCGGCGGCCTCGGTGCTCGGCAGCGCGCGGCACTGCTCGACGCCCTCGAGGCCTGAGCCGATTCGCGATCCGACGCCCGTGGAGAGGGACGCACGGGCGTCGGGATGGTCCGGAAGTGCTGGGCAGTAGGGTGATTTACACGCAGTAGGTCAGCAGGAAGTCGTTGATCCGCAGGCGCCATCCCGGTTGCAGTTCGATCGGGAGGGTGCCCACGCGTGACCAGCGTTCGCTGTCGGGGGCGGCGAAGAAGGTTCCGGAGGTCGCGGGGGCCTCGCGGACGAACACCTTGCCACGGTCGGGGGCGACGAAGGCATGGACCCGTGAGACGAGCCGATCGCGTTCGATCAGTATCGGCGTCGCCGCGGAGGCGCGGACCGATTCTTCCCCCGAGGGGTTGCGGCCGAGGACGTAAGGCCGGTCCAGTGGGTAGCTGAGCCCGTCTTCTGTGACCAGAGCGCCGCGCGAACTGCTGTGGGGCGCTGTGCCTTTGTTCAACGCCACCGGTTCGGCACGGGGTGCGGCATCGAGGGCTTGGGACCAGGCGCGGGGTGCGTTGGCGGCGGGGGAGTTGCGGGGGCCGGTGCTTACGGTGACACCGTCGCCGGTCGACGGCCGCGAGCCCGTGCTCACCGTTTCGCTGTCGGGTTTGCCCGCGTCGGGCTGGAAACCCGAGGTCGCGGGTTGGTCGGGTGCCGGTGCCGGGAATCCCGCGGTGGCCGGAAGCGCGTCGCCGGTGTCGGTGGGTTGCGCGGTCGGGGCGCGCAGGGCTTGGAAGCCGGTGGCCTCGGTCGGTGCGGGTTCGTCGATGGACTCGACCCGGCGGGGCTGGGGATTGCGGCGTCGGCCCATGTTGAGCACGAAGCCGTTGCCGGTGACGATGCCCGCGCGGAGGTCGGTGCGGGGGTTGGCACTGGTGGGGTCGGCCATCTCGGCGCCGACCGCGATCCGGCGGACCGGTTCGCGGATGATCTCGTCGACCCAGGTGAAGGCCCGGTCGCCGGCGAGGCGGCGATTGCCCTCCGCGCCGGAGATCTCGGCGATCACCGCGCCGCGCAACAGGATCAACATGCCGTCGGCGGTCGGGGCGAGCACGCCGAAAGGCGGTGGGGCGGAAGCGCCGCCGAAGACCACGCCCGCCAGCCGCTGTGCCAGTGCCGCGCCGGGTGCGCTCGCTGCCGTGTTGTTGGCGACGGTTTCCACCGCGCCGAGTAACCGGTCGGTCGACGGCGTCTCCCCGGCCAGATAGACGACGACATCGCCGAATCTGGCGACGATCCCGGTCCCCGGCACGATGGCCACGGTGGACGAATGCGCGTGCATCAACGCCTCCTTGTCGGACTGGCTTTCACCGCAGCCTCGGCCGACCCCCCGGTGCGGCAGACCGCGACCGAGGTCTCCGCCGTCAGCATAGATGGCCCGGCGCTTCGGGATAAGGTCCGACCGCGAACTTCGAACGACGTTCGTGCCAAACGACGTTCGTCGCCCGCGTAGAATCGGCGCATGAACGCCGCACCCGTCAGTCGCCGGGCCCGACCGGCGAAAGTCCCCTTGAGTCGGGACCTCGTCATCGAGACCGGCCTGCGAATCCTCGACACCGACGGCTCGACCGCGCTCACCATGCGCCGGGTCGCCAAGGAACTCGATACCGGCGCCGCGTCGCTGTACGTCTACGTCGCCAATCGCGACGACCTGCTGACCGGCATGCTCGACCACGTTTTGTCCCAGGTCCCGGTGCCCACCGAGGGCGACTGGCGCGCCCGGGTGACCCGGTTGGTCGAGACCGCGATCGAGGCCCTCGGCCGCCACGACGGTCTGGCGCTCGTCGCCTTCGGGCGGTACCCGACCACCGAACACGCCCTCACCCTGATCGAAGAGCTTGTGACCCTCCTGCGCGAAGGCGGCCTCGACCCCTCGACCGCCACCTGGGCCGCCGACCTGATCTACCTGCACATCGCCGCCGAGGCCGCCGAGAATTCCGGCGCCCCGGACTCGGCCCACCGCGCCGATATCTCCCGGCGCTCGGCCGAGCCGCCCATCCATCGCTTCCCGATACCACTCGACCGGCAGACCCACCGCAGCGACGGTGACGCCCGCGCCCGGTGGGCCCTGCGCGCGCTGCTCAACGGAATCGTCGCCACCCCGGTGGATGCGCGATGACCGGCCGCGACCAGCCGGGTGATCTCAGCCCGGTACTGTCCGCCGGCGCGGAGCCGACAGCTCCGCGCACGACCACCGACAGTGGTGCCGCGGGCGCGCAGACCGCACAGCCGCCCATCCGACGGCCGGTGGTCGGTGGACCTGTCCGCCTCGCGCGCGAGGACGAGATCGCGGCGCTGCAGGAGATCGAGCGGCGCGCGGGTGCGCCGTTCGCCGAGGTGGGCATGACCGCCGTCGCCGAGGACGATCCGCCGCCGCGAGAGGTCCTGCGGGCCTTCGTCGTCGAGGGGCGTGCGTGGGTGTGGCCCGACGACGACGATCATCCGGTCGGCTACCTGGTTCTGGGCCTGGTCGACGGCCAGCCCCACGTCGACCAGGTCTCGGTCGACCCGGCCTACGCGGGCGCGCGGATCGGCAAGCGGCTGATCGACCACGCGGTGCGTTGGGCGAAGGACCTCGGCTACCACGAGATCACGCTCACCACGTTCACCCAGGTCGCGTGGAACGGCCCGTACTACGAACGCCTCGGATTCGCCTACCTTCCCGCGGCCGACGAACCGCCGGGCCTGCGCGCGATCCGCGCCACCGAACAGGCCAACGGCCTCGACGCATGGCCACGCGCGTCCATGCGCGCCGAGCTCGCGAGGTGGAGATTCGAGTAACGGCGGCGAGGGGCCTGCGCCGAGCAGGCCTTGCGGGCGCTCGGAGCAGCTTGGCTCAGTTGATGATCGCGGCGTGCCTGGCGAAGGCGGCTTCGGCGGCGGGAGTGGCGGCTTCGCGGTCGGTGTCGACCAGGCCGATGCGGGTGCGGCGGTCGAGGAGGTCGTCGATGGTGAGGGCGGCCTCGTGGGTGATGGCGAAGTCGAACTCGGCTGCGGTGACGTCGATTCCCGGGGCGACCGGTTCCGCGAGGGCGGGGTCGGCGAGCCAGGCGGAGACGATCCGGCCTGCCTCGCTGCCGTAGCGCTCGATGAGCACCGGTGGGGCGTCGATGCGGTCGCGGGCCGCGCCGGCGACCGCGCCGACGAGGGGCAGGCGGGTGGTGCGGCACGGGGCGGCTGTGAGCGCTGCCCGGGTGAGCGCCGCGTCGACGGCGTCCTCGGCCATCCGGCGATACGTGGTGAGCTTGCCGCCGACGACGGTGATCAGGCCGTCAGGGGAGGTGAGGACCGCGTGTTCGCGGGAGATGTCGGCGGTGCTGTCGTCGGCGGTTTTGAGCAGCGGGCGCAGGCCGGCGAACTTGCCGCGGATGTCGGCGCGTGTCAACGGTTCCCGCAGGGCGGTGTTGATGGTGTCGAGCAGGAAGTCGATCTCGGCCTCGGTGGGCTGGGGCTCGTCGGGGATCGGGCCCGGTGCGTCCTCGTCGGTGAGGCCCAGGTAAACGCGACCGTGGGCGGCGGGCATCGCGAAGACGAACCGGCTGATGCTGCCCGGCACCGGCACCGTCAGCGCGGCGCTGAGGCCACCGAACGCCGCGGCGTCGAAGACGAGGTGGGTGCCGCGACTGGGCCGCAGCTCGATGCTGTGGTCGACCTCGCCCGCCCACACACCGGTGGCGTTCACGACCGCGCGCGCCCGGATCGTCAGGGTCTCGCCGGACAGGGTGTCGCGCAGGTGGACCGAATCGCCGGTCGCCGCCACGGCTTCGGTTCGGGTGAGAATCGTCGCGCCTGCCCGGGCCGCCGTGCGAGCCAGCGCGACGACCAAGCGCGCGTCGTCGACCAGCTGACCGTCCCATGCCTGCAATCCGCCGCGTAGCCCGTCTCGTCGCACGGTCGGCGCCGCGCGCAATGCCTCGGCGGCGGTGACCCGGCGTGAGCGGGGCAACGTGTCGGCGGCGGTACGGGCCGCGATGCGCAGCGCGTCGCCGGCGGCGAAACCCGCACGGATGAGCGAACTCTGGCCCGGTCTGATGCCGGGCAGCAACGGAACGAGCTGGGGCAACGGGCGTACCAGGTGCGGTGCGGTGGTGCGCAACAGGATGCCGCGTTCGACCGCGCTCTCGTGCGCGATCCCGACCCGCCCACTCGCCAGATACCGCAGGCCACCGTGTACCAGTTTCGAACTCCAGCGACTGGTACCGAACGCGAAGTCGTTGCGCTCCACCAGGAGTGTGCGCAGACCGCGCGCGGCCGCGTCGAGGGCGACGCCGGTTCCGGTCACGCCGCCGCCGATCACCACCAGGTCGACCTGGGGGTTCTCACCCAGCGCGAGGAGGTCGGCGGTGCGTCGCGCGGCGTCGAGTGCGGCGGAGGGGGAATCAGGAGTCATCACAGTCCTTGTCGGGTAGCGGGAGTAGGTAACCCTCGACAGCCCTGGACAATTCGGCGTCGAACTCCGCACCGGCCAGCAAAGACTCCACCGTGCCCGCCGACTGCACCGCCGACTGGGTGATGAGCAGCAGCATGGTGGCCATGTGCTCGGCCTCGCCCGCCCGGATCGACCCGTCTTGGTGGCCGAGCCGGATCATGGACGCGAACAGTGCGATCAGCGTGCGCTGATTGCGGCCCAACCGGCCGAACACATAGGTGAGCATCAGGTCGGTGTCGGTGCGGAAGATCTTGGCGAACACCGCGTTCGCCCGAATCGCCGCCGCCCCCGCCACGATGCCGTGGACCAGCCGATCCCGGCCGAGGCCGGTGTCGGGCATGGTCGAGGCGACGATCGTGCGCAGTTCACGGACCAGTAGCTCGGCGATCAGCGACCCGGTGTCGGGCCAGCGGCGATAGACCGTCGGCCTACTCACCCCGGCCCGCCGCGCCACCTCGGTGAGCGTGGTTCGGCGAACACCGAAATCGACGACGCAGGCCCGCGTGGCATCGAGAATCGCCACGTCGGTGGGCGAAAGCTGGTCAGCGTGGGTCGCTAGGTCGATCATCGTGCTTCACCGCCGGTGTGTCGGTGGCGCCGGGTCACGGCGCCACGGTCGAGCTGGAACCGCCCAAGGGTATCGAGCGGACCAGCGGGGTTGCCGCCGCGAACGACCGGTAGTGACATCCGACAGCGGGGGGATGTCGACTCTGGGACATGTCGTGGGTTACTGCTTGACATTATATGTCATTATGTAACGCATGGTCGAGACGCAACGCGAACAATCCGGGTCTGCCACCGTGGCGCCGAGCATGGTGTGGGACGCCTGGGGCGTCGCCGCCGGTCATCAGCCGCTGTCGGCACACATCCGTGGCCTGCTCACGCAGGTGTTCGGGATCTCGGGCGAGCCGGCCATGCGCCGCGACGAGAGCGATGTGCCGCTGGTCCCCACCACCCTCACGGCCGCCGATCGGACCGGCCTGGCCGAGATCGTCGGTGACGAACATCTCACGACCGCCGATGTCGACCGGCTCCGACACGCGGGCGGCAAGAGCACCCCCGACCTGCTGCGCCGCCGCGCGACCACCCCGCAGAACGCCCCGGACGCCGTCGTGTTCCCCGCCGACCATCCGCAGGTCCTCGCGATGCTGGAGTACTGCGCCGCGCACAGCATCGCGGTCGTCCCGTTCGGTGGCGGAACCAGCGTGGTCGGTGGCGTCGAGCCGGTGCGTGGGCAATTCGACACCGTGATCGCGCTCGACCTGCGCAGGCTCGACACCCTCACCGCGGTCGATCCGGCCAGCGGCACCGCCACCCTCGGCGCCGGACTCACCGGCCCGCAGGCCGAGGAACTGCTCGGCGCGCACGGGCTCTCGCTCGGGCACTTTCCGCAGAGTTTCGAATTCGCCAGCATCGGCGGCTTCGCCGCGACCAGGTCGTCGGGTCAGGCATCGGCCGGCTACGGCAGGTTCGACGACATGGTCGAACGCCTGGTGGTCGCCACCCCGCAGGGCACCCTCGACCTCGGTCGAGCGCCCGCGTCGGCGGCCGGACCCGACCTGCGCGAATTGTTCGTCGGGTCGGAAGGCGCGTTCGGTGTCATCACCTCGGTCACGGTGCGGGTGCATCCCGTGCCGGAAACCGTGGGCTACCAAGCCTGGTCGTTCCCCGATTTCGCCACCGGTGCCGCCGCGCTGCGCAGTGTGGTGCAGGCCGGGGCGGCGCCGACGGTGATGCGGTTGTCCGACGAGGCCGAAACAGGGTTGAACCTGGCCCGCTCCGCCGATATCGGTGGCAACCCGGTGTCGGGCTGTCTGGCCATCACCACCTTCGAGGGCAGCGCGGCGCATGTCGCCGCGCGATCGGGCGAGGCGAGTGCGCTGCTGCTCGCCGCGGGCGGCACCGCGCTCGGCGAGGCGCCCGCGCGGCAGTGGGAGCACGGCCGGTTCGCCGCGCCCTACCTGCGAGACGCGCTGCTCGATGTCGGAGTGCTGTGCGAGACGCTCGAAACCGCCACCAGCTGGGCGAATCTGGCGAATCTCAAAGAGAAGGTCACCGGCGCGTTGATGGAGGCGCTCGCCGCGCAGGGCACCCCCGCGCTGGTCATGTGCCACATCTCGCACACCTATCCGACCGGGGCGTCGCTGTACTTCACCGTCGTCGCCAAACAGCTCGACGATCCGATCAAGCAGTGGCGCATCGCCAAATCCGCCGCGAGCGAGGCGATGGTCGCCGCCGGTGCGACCATCACCCACCACCACGCCGTCGGCGCCGACCATCGTCGGTGGATGGATGCCGAGATCGGTGACCTGGGGGTTCGGGTATTGCGTGCGGTGAAGCGCGAACTCGACCCCACCGGGGTGCTCAACCCTGGGAAGCTGGTGCCGTGAACGAACATTCGGTGCGGCGGGTAGTGGTTGTCACGAACCCGCATTCCGGGTCGGGCCGCGGCGACGGTGTCGCCGAGACGGTACTGACGGAACTGCGCTCCCGTGGGGTCGACGTGGTCGAGGTGCGGGCGCCGAGTGCGGACGAGTCGGTGACGCGGGTCAGGACGGCCCTCGCGGGCGCCGATGCTCCGGACGCGGTGATCTGCGTCGGCGGCGACGGGCTGATGAACGTGCTCTTGGCGGCTGTCGCGCACAGCGGGGTCCCGCTCGGGCTGGTGCCCGCGGGTACCGGCAACGACCTGGCGCGTGAATTCGGCATACCGACCGGTGACGCGCGGGCCGCGGTCGAGATCGTGCTGGGCGGACGAACCCGCACCATCGATCTGGGGCGTATCGAATCGCCCGACGCCGGGCCCATCTGGTTCGCGACCGTGGTCGGTACCGGTTTCGACGCGCGAGTGACCCTGCGCGCCAACAAGATGCGATATCCGCGCGGGCCCCTGCGCTACACCGCGGCCGCGGTCGTGGAGCTCATGCGGGGCTACACCCTGCCGTTCCGGATCGAACTGTCCGGACTCGCGCCGGGTGTGCTCGACAATCCGCCCGACTCGCACGTGGTGATCCTGACCGACGCGGTGATGGCGCCGATCGGCAACACCCGTACCTACGGCGGCGGGATGCTGGTGTGCCCCGAGGCGCTCGCCGACGACGGGTATCTCGACATCACGGTGGTCGGTGCGGTGTCGCGGCTGGAGATGGCGCGGCTGTTGCCCGCGTTGTCGTCGGGCAAGCGGATCGATCATCCCGCCACGAAGCGATATCGGGCCCGGCGGATCACCGTGAGCGCCGAGGGTGGGTACGCGACCGCCGATGGTGAGCCCGCGGGGATGTTGCCGGTGACGGTGCAGGCGATGCCGGGCGCGTTGAGCGTGCTCGTGCCGTGAGCGCCCGTCGATCAGGCCGCGTCGAAGGCGATGCGCGACACCGCGTGCAGCGTCGGACGGTCGATGATCACCACCGAGGTCGATGACAACGGCTCTGGGTTCGGCGACTGGGTGGTGTCGCGGGCTCCGAGGGAGTCCATCATCGCCTCCCAGCGGCGGCAGTGCGCGGTGAAGGCGAGGCTGTTGACCCTCCTGCCACGGCTGATCTGACCGGATCTGGCCTGCTCCGCGGGCACATCGATGAGCACCATGTGCAGTTCGCGGTGCCACCGCGCGGCCCAGCGGCTGATCAGGCGCCGACTCCAGCGCATCGTCGCGCAGTCGTGGACGGCCACCGGGCCGTTGTTGTCGCGGAGCGCGTCGCGGATCGCGCGGTAGTGCGCGACGTGGACCAGGGGGCGCCACAGGCAGTACGGCGCCCAGCCCAAGCGGTGGCGCAGCCGATTGCGCGTGTGGTTGGAGTCGAGTATCAGGGCACCGGAGGCGGTCCGCACCGGATGTTCGGCGTCGGGGCCCGCGCCGAAGAAGCGGTGCAGCGCGGTGGACTTTCCCGCGCCGGGGACACCGGCGAAGACCAGCACCGTGGTGCTCGGATAGCGCAGTTCTTCGACCTCGCTCGCGCGTAGGTCCACCAGGGCGATCGGGGTGATGATCTTCGGAGCCGATGGCGGCACGGGGGATAAGGTATCGAGCGGGGGCGTCACCCTCTCCAGGGTCCGGTAAAGCGGACAAAACGGCAATCGGGGGTCGCCCGGATATTCACGTTCGAGGCTTGGGGGACAAGGGTTTCCGCGTGTCGTCGTGGCGCGTCACAGGCATTGCCGACCAGCACAGGGGCGAAGCTGAGAATTCCATATGGATTCTGCTGAGTGGGATCGATCGCCGGTAGGATCACTGGTGTAGACGGAGTCTTCGGTGTCCCTCATCCACCGAAGATTCCGTCTTTTTTTGTGCTGGGGTAGGCGGGAAAAAGCTGGTTGGCGCCTCCCCTTAGGATTGGGACGTGACCAGCGCAGCCCCTGACAACTCGCGTAATCGTGCCGATGCCCTGCCCAAGAGCTGGAACCCCGGCGAGGTAGAGGCCGACCTGTACGAGGGCTGGGTAAACGCCGGGTACTTCCGCGCCGACGCCGCCTCGGGCAAGCCGCCGTACTCGATCGTGTTGCCGCCGCCGAACGTCACCGGCACCCTGCACATGGGCCACGCGCTCGACCACACGATCATGGACCTGCTCACCCGCCGCAAGCGGATGCAGGGCTACGAGGTGCTGTGGCTGCCGGGCATGGACCACGCCGGTATCGCCACGCAGACGGTCGTGGAGAAGCAGCTGGCCGCCGACGGCAAGACCAAGGAAGAGTTCGGTCGCGAGCTGTTCATCGACAAGGTGTGGGACTGGAAGCGCGAGTCCGGCGGGCAGATCCAGGGGCAGATGCGTCGCCTCGGTGACGGCGTCGACTGGAGCCGCGACCGCTTCACCATGGACGAGGGCCTCTCGCGTGCGGTGCAGACGATCTTCAAGCGGCTCTACGACACGGGGCTGATCTACCGCGCCGAGCGCCTGGTGAACTGGTCGCCGGTGCTGCAGACCGGTATCTCCGACCTCGAGGTGGACCACAAGGAGGTCGACGGCGAGCTCGTGAGCATGCGGTTCGGCTCGCTGGACGACGACGAACCACACGTCATCGTGGCCACCACCCGCGTGGAGACGATGCTCGGTGACACCGCCGTCGCGGTCCACCCCGATGACGAGCGCTACAAGGCCCTGATCGGCACCACGCTCTACCACCCGATCACCGGCCGCCAGATCCCGATCGTCGCCGACGACTACGTCGACCCCGAATTCGGTTCCGGCGCAGTGAAGATCACCCCCGCGCACGACCCCAACGACTTCGAGCTCGGCCTGCGCCACGGCCTGCCGATGCCGACGATCATGGACAAGGCGGGCCGGATCGCCGACAGCGGCACCGAATTCGACGGCATGGACCGGTTCGAAGCCCGCGTCAAGATCCGCGAACGCCTCGAGTCCGAGGGCCGTATCGTCGGGCGCAAGTTCCCCTACAAGCACCAGGTCGGTCACTCGGAGCGCTCCGGCGAGCCGATCGAGCCGCGCCTGTCGATGCAGTGGTGGGTCAAGGTCGACACCCTCGCCAAGGCCGCGGGCGACGCGGTGCGCGAAGGCGACGTGAAGATCCACCCGGCCAGCCAGGAACCGCGCTGGTTCGACTGGGTCGACAACATGCACGACTGGTGCATCTCGCGTCAGCTGTGGTGGGGCCACCGCATCCCGATCTGGTACGGCCCCGAAGGCGAGATCGTGTGCCTCGGCCCCGGCGAGGAAGCGCCCGAAGGCTGGGTGCAGGACCCCGACGTGCTCGACACCTGGTTCTCCTCGGGTCTGTGGCCGTTCTCCACGATGGGCTGGCCCGACTCCACCCCTGAGCTGTCGAAGTTCTATCCGACCAGCGTGCTCGTCACCGGTTACGACATCCTGTTCTTCTGGGTGGCCCGGATGATGATGTTCGGCATGTACGTCAGCGACGATCCGGCGCTCACGGCCGGTAAGGGCGCCCAGAAGCAGGTCCCGTTCGAAGACGTGTTCCTGCACGGCCTGATCCGCGACCAGCACGGCAAGAAGATGTCGAAGTCGCGCGGCAACGGCATCGATCCCCTCGACTGGATCAACTCCTACGGCGCCGACGCGCTGCGCTTCACCCTGGCCCGCGGCGCCCAGCCCGGCGGCGACCTGTCCGTCGGCGACGCGCACGCGCTGGCCTCGCGCAGCTTCGTCACCAAGTTGTTCAACGCCACCAAGTTCGCGCTGATGAACGGCGCCCGTACCGGCGAGCTGCCCCCGCGCGAGACCCTCACCGACGCCGACCGCTGGATCGTCGACCGGCTCGACGCGGTCCGCGCCGAGGTCGACACCGCGTTCGACGCCTACGAGTTCGGCAAGGCCTGCGAGGCGCTCTACCACTTCGCGTGGGACGAACTCTGCGACTGGTACCTGGAGCTGTCCAAGGTACAGTTCGCCGAGTCCGACGCGCGCGCCGAGAGCACCGCGGTGGTGCTCGGCAGCGTGCTCGACGCGGTGCTTCGCCTGCTGCACCCGGTGATCCCGTTCGTCACCGAGACCCTGTGGAAGGCGCTCACCGGCGGCGAATCGGTGGTGATCGCCCCGTGGCCGCAGGCCAGCGGCATCGCCACCGACGAGCTCGCCGCCCAGCGCGTGGCCGATACGCAGCGGTTGATCACCGAGATCCGCCGCTTCCGCGGCGATCAGGGGCTGGCCGACAAGCAGAAGGTGAAGGCCACGCTCGTCGGGATCGACGAGGCCGGGCTCGGTGGATTCGCCGACTCGGTGGCCAACCTGGCCCGTCTCACCGAACCGGGCGCGGACTTCGCCACCACCGCCGAGGTGGAGGTGCGCCTGTCCGGCGGCACCGTTACCGTGCAGCTCGACACCTCCGGCGCGATCGACCTCGATGCCGAGCGTCGCAGGCTGGAGAAGGATCTCGCGGCCGCGCAGAAGGACCTCGACACCACCACGGCCAAGCTCGGCAACGAGGCCTTCCTCGCCAAGGCGCCGCAGCCGGTCGTCGACAAGATCACTGCTCGTCGGGATGTGGCCACGGCCGAAGTCACGCGCATCGGCGCGCGACTGGCGGAGCTGAGCGCCAAATGAGCGATCTGGGCCCCGGCGATGTCGACCCCGACGATGCCGAAAGCGGCGACTTCGGCGGTACCGGCTATCAGGAGGCCCGACTCGACACCGGGCCCTCGCCGGTCGACCTCGCCGAAATGGCGCTGGTGGAGGCCGAACTCGACAAGCGTTGGCCCGAAACCAAGATCGAACCCTCGCTCACCAGGATCGCCACCCTGATGGATCTGCTGGGCAACCCGCAGAACAACTATCCGGCGATCCACGTGGCGGGCACCAACGGCAAGACCTCGGTGACCAGGATGATCGACGCGCTGCTCACCGCGCTGCACCGGCGCACCGGCCGGATCACCAGCCCGCACCTGCAGCTGGCGACCGAGCGGATCAGCATCGACAACGCGCCGATCAGCCCCGCCGACTACGTGGCGACCTATCACGAGCTCGCGCCCTATATCGGCATGATCGATCAGCGCTCCGCCGAGACCGAGGGCCCGGCGATGAGCAAGTTCGAGGTGCTCACCGGCATGGCCTACGCCGCGTTCGCCGAAGCGCCGGTCGACGTGGCCGTGGTGGAAACCGGGATGGGCGGCACCTGGGACGCCACCAATGTGATCCACGCACAGGTCGCGGTGATCACCCCGATCGGCCTCGACCACACCGAATACCTCGGCCCCGACCTCGAGTCGATCGCCAAGGAGAAGGCCGGAATCATCAAGCGCGCCCCCGAGGCGCTGATCCCGACCGACACCGTCGCCGTGATCGCCCAACAGGAGCCCGAGGTGATGGACGTGCTGCTGCGCCGGGCCGTCGCCGAGGACGCCGCGGTGGCCCGCGAGGGCGCGGAGTTCCGGCTGCTGGAACGGGCCGTCGCCGTCGGCGGACAGCTGCTCACGCTGCAGGGGCTCGGCGGTGTCTACGGCGAGATCTTCCTGCCGTTGCACGGTGAGCACCAGGCCCGCAACGCGTCGCTGGCGCTGGCCGCGGTCGAGGCGTTCTTCGGTGCCGGAGCGGATCGTCAGCTCGATATCGAGGCCGTACGCACCGGTTTCGCGAGCGTCGCCAGTCCGGGGCGGATGGAACGGATGCGCAACGCGCCCACCATCTTCGTCGACGCTGCCCACAATCCGGCGGGCGCGCAGGCGCTGGCCAAGACGCTCACCGGCGAGTTCGACTTCCGCAAGCTGGTCGGCGTGGTCGCGGTGCTCGCCGACAAGGACGCGGCCGGGATTCTCGACGCGCTAGAACCGGTCTTCGACGAAATCGTCGTCACCAGCAACGGCTCACCCCGGGCCATGGACGTCGACGCACTCGCCGACCTGGCTGTGCAGCGGTTCGGCGACGAGCGAGTGATCACCGCCGAAACGCTGCCCGACGCGCTGGAGTCGGCGATCGCGCTGGCCGAGCAGGCCGGCGACGAAGGCGACGTGATCTCCGGCGCCGGCGTGATCGTCACCGGGTCGGTCGTCACCGCGGGCGCCGCGCGCGCACTGTTCGGAAAGGGCCCGGCATGAGCGGTCAGCGACCGGACGAGAGTGATCACGCAGATCGCCCGGGCACGCCGGATGGTTCCAGCACGAGCGAGGTTCCGCCTCCTGCCACCGACCCGTGGAAGGGTCTGCGCGGGGTCATGGCCGGCACGTTGGTGCTTGAGGCGATCGTGGTGCTGCTGGCGCTGCCGGTGGTCGCCGATGTCGGCGGCGGTGTCACGTGGTTCTCCGGCACCTATCTCGTGGTGCTCTCGGTGCTGATGATCCTGGGCGCGGGCGTGCAGCGTAAGCCGTGGGCGATCCCGTTCAACCTGGGCCTTCAGGTGCTGTTGCTCGCCGGCACGTTCATCCACCTGTCGATCGGTATCATCGCCGTGGTCTTCATCGCGGTGTGGGCGTTCATCCTCGTCCTGCGCTCGGACGTCCAGCGCCGCATGGATGCGGGTCTACTCCCCAGCCAGCGGATACGTTCGAAGTCCTGACGGTTGCCGGGGGACGCAGGTCTCCTCCCCTCCGAAGAATGCGTTCGAAGCCCGAACAGCTCGAGGGCCCGATCGGCGTGCCGACACGGCCGACGCTAGGGTTACCCCGTGACTGAGCAGACGTTGGTACTCATCAAGCCGGACGGTGTCTCCCGAGGCCTCACCGGCGAGATCCTCGCGCGTATCGAGCGCAAGGGCCTCACCTTCCAGGCGCTGGAGCTGAAGAACGTGTCCGCGGAACTCGCGGCCGAGCACTACGCCGAACACGCCGAGCGACCTTTCTTCGGTTCGCTCATCGAATTCATCACCTCCGGCCCGGTCGTCGCGGCCGTGCTCGAGGGCCCGCGCGCGATCGCGGCGTTCCGTCAGCTCGCCGGTGGCACCGACCCGGTGGAGAAGGCCGTGCCCGGCACCATCCGCGGCGACTTCGGCCTGGAGACCCAGTTCAACCTGGTCCACGGATCCGACTCGCCCGAGTCCGCCAAGCGCGAGATCGCCCTCTGGTTCCCCGAATTTCCCGCCTGACCCGCCCAGGTTCTCAGCGCGGTAACGGTAGAAGGACACCCGGTCAGGCGGTATCGAACCCCGCCCGGCCGGGTCACCCTCGTTCGTCGGATCCGCCGGCGAATACGACGCCCGCGAGCGGGGTGGATTTCGCGTGAGTCGCTCCGATGGCGATCCCCGCGCGAACCGTATGGGATACTGATTACGGATGTGTTCGACGCCGACCTGTCGCGCAGGTACGCGACGCGGCGGCGAACATGACCGGATGACACCGCGGTTGATGCCGATCATCGCTGCCACGGACGGCCCTGTTGCTGGGGTCGCCCGCACCGGCACGCTGGATGAGCGCTCGAAAGCGCGGTGCCACGCCGTACAGCCAGGCGCCGTGTGACCGGGCCCGCCAGATGAACGATCAAGGTGCGACCGGACACGCGGGGCGAGACCAGATGACCCTCGTACCATCGGGTACGAGGTGCACGGACGATGCCCCCGCGTCGGCCGCGTCACTCCCGTACCGGGGAAGGACGCGCCCGGGGGCCCGAGGAGACTTCGTGGCCGAAAAAGAGCCGCTGGACACAACACAACAGGATGCCGATCAATTGCCGGAGCGAATTCGAGTTCATGCACTGGCCAAACGGTTGGGAGTGACCAGCAAACGCATCCTGGCCAAACTGGCCGAATTGGGCGCCGAGGCGCGCAGCGTTCAGTCCAACGTCGATCGCGCGGTCGCCGAAACGGTGCGCGACGCGATCGCCGCCGCTGACGCCGAACCCGGCGAACCCGCGCCGCCCGCACCCGCCCCCACGCGCGCGAAGAAACGCGCCGCATCCACCCCTGTCGCCGAGCAGCCGGCCGACACCGCAGCGGCGCCCGCGTCGCTGTTCTCCGCGCCCCACGTCGCGCGCACCGACGAGGTGTTCGCCGCGATGCGCGAGGACGCGCACACCGATCTGTTCACCCACCGGGTGTCCGAAACCCCCGCGCAGGCGGAGCCGGTGACTTTCGAGGCGCCCGCCTCGGTGGGCATGCCGCTGTTCCTCCCGCCCGACGCCACCGCCGCGGAGGAAGCCCGTAAGCGCCGTCGCGCCGAGCGGACCCCCAAGCGGACCGAGGAGCCCGTCGCACCTCCGGTCGAGGAGCCCGTCGCGCCGAAGGCCGAGGAGCCCGACGCCGAGGTCGAGGACGAGTCGGGCGATCAGTCCGGTGACAACGACGCCGACGGCCAGCCGCGCCGCCGCCGCCGTGGCCGCCGTGGCCGTGGTCGTGGCCGTGGCGAGCAGTCCGCCGACGGCGAGGACAACGACGCCGACGCCGACGAGGACGACACCGACGAGGCCGAGCAGCCGGCCGAGCAGGTCGCCGCCGAGGCCGAGCAGGCCGAAGACACCGACGCCGAGACCGACGACGAGGACGGATCCTCCGACGGCGCGAGCCGTCGCCGTCGTCGTCGCCGTCGTCGCAAGGTGGGCGGTGAGTCCGCCGATGCCGAGGCAGCGACCGAAGACGATCCGCCGAACACCGTCGTGCACGAGCGCGAACCCCGCAACAAGCGTCGCGAACGGTCCAGCGCGAACAACCCCGACGAAGTGCAGGGCATCTCCGGCTCCACCCGCCTGGAAGCCAAGCGCCAGCGTCGCCGTGACGGTCGGGAGGCCGGGCGTCGCCGCCCGCCGATCCTGACCGAGTCGGAGTTCCTGGCCCGCCGCGAGGCGGTCGACCGGGTGATGGTCGTGCGCGAGAAGGCGTTCGACCCCGCCGAACACGCGCCGGGTCACCAGACCACCACCCAGGTTGCGGTGCTGGAGGACAACATCCTCGTCGAGCACTTCGTGACCAGCTCCGGTCAGGCGTCGATGGTGGGCAATGTCTACCTCGGCAAGGTCCAGAACGTGCTGCCCAGCATGGAAGCGGCGTTCATCGACATCGGCCGCGGCCGCAACGGTGTGCTCTACGCCGGTGAGGTGAACTGGGAAGCCGCCGGTCTCGGTGGCCGCGAGCGCAAGATCGAGCAGGCGCTCAAGCCCGGCGACCAGGTGCTGGTGCAGGTGTCCAAGGACCCGGTGGGTCACAAGGGCGCCCGCCTGACCACCCAGATCTCCCTGGCCGGTCGCTTCCTGGTGTACGTGCCGGGTGGCACCTCCACCGGGATCAGCCGCAAGCTGCCCGATACCGAGCGCAAGCGGCTCAAGGAGATCCTGCGCGAGATCGTCCCGTCCGACGCGGGCGTGATCATCCGGACCGCGTCCGAAGGTGTGAGCGAGCCCGAACTGGCTCGTGACGTCGAGCGGCTGCAGGCTGCCTGGCGCACCATCGAAGAGGCCGCCGCCAAGGAGACCAACGCACCGAAGGCGCTCTACGAAGAGCCCGACATGCTGGTCAAGGTCATCCGTGACCTGTTCAACGAGGACTTCGCCAAGCTGGTCATCGAAGGTGACCGCGCGTGGAGCACCGTCGAGACCTACGTCCGCACCGTCGCGCCCGACCTGCTCCCTCGGGTCGACCGGCACGAGAACAACGGCGTCGACGTGTTCGACGCCTACCGCATCGACGAGCAGCTGGCCAAGGCCCTCGATCGCAAGGTGTGGTTGCCCTCGGGCGGCACCCTGGTGATCGACCGCACCGAGGCGATGACCGTCGTCGACGTCAACACCGGCAAGTTCACCGGCTCGGGCTCGTCGAACCTCGAAGAGACCGTTACCAAGAACAACCTGGAAGCGGCCGAGGAGATCGTGCGCCAGATGCGGCTGCGCGACATCGGCGGCATGATCGTCGTCGACTTCATCGACATGGTCCTCGAATCCAACCGTGACTTGGTGCTGCGCCGCCTCACCGAAGCGCTCGGACGCGACCGGACCCGGCACCAGGTATCGGAAGTCACCTCACTGGGCCTGGTCCAGATGACCCGCAAGAAGCTGGGCACCGGCCTGGTCGAGGCGTTCTCCACCACCTGTGAGCACTGCCACGGTCGAGGCATCCTCGTGCACAACTACCCGGTGGATTCCGGGTCGGGGGTCGAGGAGCCGCGTGCCAAGGAGAGCGGTTCGCGCCGTCGTCGCGGCAAGGATCGCGACAAGCCGGCCGCCGCCCCCGCCGCACCGGCGACCAACGGCACCGCACCGACCGCCGAACCCGCCGAGGAGGACATCGCGGTCAAGCGGGCCCACCCGGTCGTGCTCGCGATGGCAGGTCATCACGACGACGAGCACGGCGACGAGCCCACCGAGGCCGTCGAGGAGGCGCCCGCCGAGCCGACCAGGTCGCGCTCGCGTTCGCGGTCGCGTCGGTCCGGTCGCGGTGCCGCTGCCGCGAATACCGAGCAGAGCACCGAGGGTCCGCTCACCGGGGTCATCCCCGGCGAGGCGGAACCCGAGGCCGCCGAGGTCGAGGAGGAAGCGGTGATCTCGGCGCCCGCCGACGCCGCCGCCGAGACCCCGGTCGTCGAGACCCCGCAGCCCGAACCGGCCGTGGTCGTCGAGACGGCACAGCCCGAACCGGCCGCGGTCGTCGAGACGCCACAGCCCGAATCGGCTCCGGTCGCCGAGGAACCCGCACCGCGGGCACCTCGCAGGCGTCGCGTCGCCCGGTCGACGGCCGCGCCCGCACCCGACAGCGCGGGAGCCGTGTTCGTCCTGTCGGCGAACGAACAGCCGCCCGCCGCGGCGGTCGTGGACTTCGCCGCCGAGCCCGTCGTGGTCCCGGAACGCAAGCCGCGCCGTCGCGCTGTGGGTCGTCCCGCGGGCGCCCCGGCTGCCGAATCGCAGTAGCTCGACGCTTGCGTGCGCGGATCACTCCGCGCACGCAAGCCCTCGATTCGGGCCCTGACCGGCCGAATTGGGGGAGTGGATAGTGCTCTGGTAACCTAGGTCGGTCGCTGCCCAGTGATTGAGCATCTGGCCGAACAGGCCGGGTGATTCCGCAGGCAGCAAACGTTCTTCCCCCGCTCGTGCGGGGATGAGCCCAGGAATACGCGTCGCAGCTGCGGCGTGGACATGTGCAGGACCAATGTGAGTGGAGGAAGCCGACCGATGGCAGCGTACGCAATCGTCAAGACCGGCGGAAAGCAGTACAAGGTCGCGGTCGGTGACCTGGTGAAGGTCGAGAAGATCGAGGGCGCGGTCGGCACCGCCGTGGCGCTGACCCCGGTTCTCGTCGTCGACGGCACCGATCTGACCACCGACGCCGACAAGCTGGCCAAGATCTCCGTGGCCGCTGAGGTCATCGACCAGACCAAGGGCCCGAAGATTCGGATCCACAAGTTCAAGAACAAGACCGGCTACCACAAGCGCCAGGGTCACCGTCAGCCGCTGACGGTCATCAAGGTCACCGGCATCAAGTAAGAATTTTCCCGAGGAGACGAAGCAATGGCACATAAGAAGGGCGCATCCAGCTCCCGGAACGGCCGCGATTCGAACGCCCAGCGCCTCGGCGTGAAGCGTTTCGGCGGCCAGAAGGTCAGCGCGGGCGAGATCCTGGTCCGCCAGCGTGGCACTCACTTCCACCCGGGCGTGAACGTCGGCCGTGGTGGCGACGACACGCTGTTCGCCCTCGAGGCGGGCGCGGTCGAGTTCGGCACCAAGCGTGGCCGCAAGACCGTCAACATCGTCGTACCGGAGCCGGTCCAGGCCTGACCGCCTGGAGCTACGCTCCCCACAGACACCAGAGCGGGTCAGGGTTGATTCCCTGGCCCGCTCTGTCGTGTTCGTCCCACCCTTACCGCAAACGACAAGTCAGAAGGAGGAGGATCAACCCATGTCCAAATTCATCGACCGCGTCGTGCTGCATGTTCGTGCCGGTAGAGGTGGACACGGTTGCGCCTCGGTGCATCGTGAGAAGTTCAAGCCGCTCGGTGGCCCCGACGGTGGCAACGGCGGCAACGGCGGCGACGTGATCCTCGAGGTCGACGCCAACGTCCACACCCTGCTCGATTTCCATTTCCACCCCAACGCCAAGGCGGGCAACGGCAAGCCGGGCGAGGGGAGTAATCGCGAAGGCAAGAACGGCGCCGATCTGGTGCTCTCGGTGCCCGACGGCACGGTTGTCGTCGACGGCGACGGCAAGGTCGTCGTCGACCTCGTCGGCGTGGGCAACCGGTTCATCATCGCCCGCGGTGGTCGTGGTGGTCTCGGCAATGCCTCGCTGGCATCGAAGGCGCGCAAAGCGCCCGGTTTCGCGCTGCTCGGCGAAGAGGGCGAAGAGCTCGATCTCGTTCTCGAACTGAAGTCGGTCGCCGATGTCGGCCTGGTCGGATTCCCCTCGGCGGGTAAGTCGTCGCTGGTCTCGGTGCTCTCGGCCGCCAAGCCGAAGATCGCCGACTACCCGTTCACCACGCTCGTCCCGAACCTCGGCGTCGTGCTCTCCGGTGACACCACGTTCACCGTCGCCGATGTGCCCGGCCTGATTCCCGGTGCCAGCGAAGGCCGTGGTCTCGGCCTGGACTTCCTGCGCCACCTGGAACGCTGTGCGGTGCTCGCCCATGTCGTCGACTGCGCGACCCTGGAACCCGGCCGCGACCCGGTGTCCGACGTCGATGCCCTCGAAGCCGAACTCGCCGCCTACAAGCCGGCCCTGTCGGGTGACGCCAGCCTGGGTGACCTGGCCGACCGGCCGCGCGTGGTGATCCTCAACAAGACCGACGTGCCCGACGCGGCCGAACTGGCCGAGATGGTGTCGGCGGAGTTCGCCGAACGCGGCT
The DNA here is from genome assembly GCF_042717045.1 of Nocardia sp. NPDC058633. NCBI lineage: Bacteria > Bacillati > Actinomycetota > Actinomycetes > Mycobacteriales > Nocardiaceae > Nocardia > Nocardia sp. NPDC058633. The sequence goes on along the minus strand of NZ_JBHXRA010000017.1, from coordinate 57,737 downwards.
GGCCGGTGTTCGAGATCTCCGCGGTGAGCCGTGCGGGCCTGCGTCCCTTGACCTTCGCGCTGGCCGACATGGTCCGCCAGTACCGCGAAGATCACCCCAAGGCCGCGCCCAAGCGCACCATCATCCGCCCGATCGCGACCGACGAGACCGGTTTCAGCGTTATCGCCGATCCGCACGAGCCCGGTGGTTTCGTTGTGCGTGGCACCCGGCCCGAGCGGTGGATCCGCCAGACCGATTTCAACAACGACGAGGCCGTCGGCTACCTGGCCGACCGCCTGGCTCGGCTCGGTGTCGAAGCCGCGCTGGTCAAGCAGGGCGCTCAGCCGGGGTGCCCGGTCACCATCGCGGGCGTCACCTTCGAATGGGAGCCGCAGGTGTCGGCGGGTGTCGATATGCAGCCCACCGGCCGCGGTACCGACCTCCGTCTCGAGACCAACGACCGGATCGGTGCGGCCGAGCGCAAGCTCGCCTCGCAGGCGCGGCGTGGTCTGCTCGACGAAAACGGCGAACGGAAAGAGTGAGAGTGGTCGCGCCCGGCGAAATTCGCTGTCGGGCGCGACCGTTCGATCGGCATACTGCGATGGGTTCCGCTGGTTCGGATCTTCGGTGATCGTGGTGCAGGGAGTTGAACGATGCAGGTGGGTTCGGAGCTGAATCGGGGACGCGCGGCGATCGTGTCGGCGCGCACCGTGGTGGTGAAGATCGGTTCGTCGGCGCTGACCAGCCTCGAAGGCGGGCTCGACACCGGTCGACTCGATCTGCTGGCCGACGCGGTCGAAGCCCGGATGCGGGCGGGCTCGGATGTGGTGGTCGTGTCCTCGGGCGCGATCGGCGCGGGTCTGGCACCGCTGGGTCTGTCGAAGCGGCCCAAGGATCTCGCGACGAAGCAGGCCGCGGCCAGCGTCGGCCAGCTGGCCCTGGCGCACGCCTGGGGTACCTCGTTCGCCCGCTACGGCCGCACCGTCGGCCAGATCCTGCTCTCCGCCGACGACTTCGCCCGGCGCGAGCATCACCGCAACGCCCAGCGCACCCTCGACCGGTTGCGCTCGCTCGGTGCGATCGCGGTGGTGAACGAGAACGACACGGTCGCCACCGAGGAGATCCGCTTCGGCGACAACGACCGCCTCGCCGCCCTGGTCGCGCACCTGGTGGGTGCCGAGGCCCTGATCCTGCTGTCGGATGTGTCCGGCCTCTACGACGGTGACCCCCGCAAGGGCGCGGCCACCTTCATCCCCGAGGTGCGCGGTAGCGCCGACCTCGACGGGGTCATCGCGGGCAGCGGTGGTGCCCTCGGCACCGGCGGCATGGCCTCCAAACTCTCCGCCGCCCGCCTCGCCGCCGACGCGGGCATCCCGGTCCTGCTGGCCGCGGCCGCCGACGCCTCGTCGGCCCTCACCGACGGCACGGTGGGCACCGCCTTCGTCGCCCGCTCGATTCGCCTGTCCGGCCGCAAGTTCTGGGTCCGCCACGCCGCCGATCCCCGTGGCGCGGTCATGCTCGACGCCGGCGCCGTGCACGCGGTGGCCCAGCGCCACTCCCTGCTGGCGGCAGGCATCACCGGCATTCGCGGCCGCTTCTTCGGCGGCGATGTGGTCGACCTGGTCAGCCCCGACGACGAGATCATCGCCCGGGGCGTCATCGAATACGACAGCACCGAACTCACCACCATGCTCGGCCGCTCCACCACCGACCTTCCCGACACGATGCAACGCCCGGTCATCCACGCCGACGACCTCGTCAACGTCTGATCGGAACGCGCGCGCGATCGCCGACCGGGTGGCCGCGTTCGACGGGCACCCGCCGCGGATGTGCGGGTCGGGACCGGTGGGTGGGCCGCAGTCACTTTTCGGTTCGGCCGATGGCGGTCACCCGGGGATTGCATCCGCCCGCGTGATCCTTGTCGACTCCCGCCGCATTGCGGACTCCGCAAGTCGGGCGTGCTGGTCGTACCCGCGTCCCGACACTGGGCAGCACGCCGACTCACCATCGCGCTCAGGCCGGGGAGCGTCACCAGCTGACCGACCGGCTTCCACGTACTACCGCCGTGGTGGGACCACTCCGGGCTGAGCGGTGTCGGTAGGCGGTGCGGGCTGGGCAGGTTCCGGCGGGCCCTCGGTCCCGGGGACCGGCCCGGTGACGCCGGGCTGACCGCCGGGATCGGACATGTCGGGCATGCCGGGCAGCGGAAGTGGTTGTGGCGCTTGGCGACCGGGAGGAGCCGGGGAGGCCGGTAGCTCCGAGCTCGGCGGGGGCACGTCCGGCTGTGCCGGCGGTTCGGGCGCCGGCGGCTGTGGGGTCGACTCGGTGACAGGCGGCTGTGGTGTCGGCGAGGGCGGCGGTGGCGCAGGTTGTTCCGAGGTCGGCGCGGGAGCTTCTGTGGGCGGCGGCGTCTCCACCGTCGGTGGCCTCGGTGTCGGAGGATTCGAATCCTGCTGTGTCGGTAGCTGGTTCGTCTGCGAGGGCAGGGGGGCGGGCGTCTCGCTGGGCGAACTCGTCGGGGGAGTGGTCGGAGCTTGGCTTTGCGGAGCGGGCGGCTCGGCTTCGGTAGTGGGTGCGGGTGGCGCGGGCGCTTCCGTAGTGGGAGCGGGAGCCTCGGTAGACGGCGCGGGCGCTTCCGTGGTGGGAGCGGGAGCCTCGGAAGTCGGCGCGGGAGCTTCGGTTGTGGGCGCGGGTGTTTCGGTAGACGGCGTGGGCGGCTCGGTGGTGGGCGCCGGTGTCTCCGATGTCGGAGGCTGTGGAGTGGAGCCCTGACCTTGGGGCGCAGGATTTTCCGTCGGCGCGGAAGCCTCGGGGTCCTCGCCCGGTGTCACCGGGGTGCCGGGCGCTGGAGCATCACCGGGCGTCGATCCGTCTTCCGGGTCCTGTGGCGAGTCCGGTGAATCACCCTGCGGTGCAGCGGGACTCGTGCCAGGACTCGGAGTCGACCCGTTGCCCTGTGAGGGTGAACCCGCTCGACCGGACGGCGATTCCGTTTCCCCGGGAGCCGTGGGCAACGCGGGAACACCGGTTCCGGCGAGCGAGTACGCCGGCTTGTAGATCATGTTCATCGCCAGCACGGCTTCCTGGCGCAGCGCCTCGGCCGCCATCTGCGCGTCGATCACCTGCGCGGTCTCCAGCAGCCGGGCGATCGCCCCGATCGGGCCCGATCCGCCGGGGGCGACGACGGCCAGCTTCACCGCTTCGGCGGCCGCGGCGACTCCGCCGAGCCGAGCGCCGACTTCGGCCATCACCGCGGCCAGTTCGTCGATGGAGGCGGCGAAGCTGCGGGTGCTCGCGGCGGCGGCATCGGCCGCGACGCCGGACCAGCCGGTTTCGTTGATCACCCGGTCGGCGCCGGCTTTGGTCAGCGGCATCGAGGTGGTGAGGGTGGCAGCGGTCTCCAGCCAGGTCATCGACGCGCCGAGGATGGCACCGGCATCGATCTGCTGGGCGCGCGTGTAGATCTGTTCGTGCGGCATGGATTCGAAATGTTCCATCGCACTGATGTAGGTGGGGTCGGTGCTCATCCGCGCACCCTCGCGGCGACTGCGCGCAGGGCGGCGGCCGCGGCGGCGTCTGCTTCCTCGTAGAGTCCCGCGCTCAGCAGGAACGCCTCCTTCATCCGGTAGGCCGCCTCGATGTAGCGGTCGAGCAGTTCGGCGGCGTCGCGTGCCTTGTGCGCGAAGCCCGCCTGCAACTGCTGAGCGGAGACGAACCCACCGAACCCCTCTGTCTCTGAAGCGTTCTCGAGCCCCTGACGCAACTGGGCGAGATGCTCGGCCTGCTGTTCGTAGAGATCGGCGCACCGGCGCGCGGCATCGGGGTCGAATGTCAGTGTCCCCGCCGCGGCGGCGCTGCGGAACCGGGAGATCTCGGCTCTGCTGCTCTCGATCGTCAACGCGTCTCCCCTCCAGATGATGCGGTGCAGTCCAGGTTAGCCGGACCTTCTGCTGTGCGAACTGTGCGAGGGCACCAATCTGCGCTGCAACTGTGCGGCCAATTGACCAGTCGACGCGGGTACCACGTGCACGGTTTCGCCCGCGCGCAGCAGGTAGCGACCGTCATTGGCCACATCGATCCAGCTGTAGTGCACCGGCGGGTTCGGGGCGGGCCGGTCCAGGCCGGTTTCGATGCGGATGTGGCCCTCGGCGGTGTGCGGCCTGCGCAATAATCGCTGGATACGCGGCACCGCCGGATGGGTCGCGAGCACGGTTTCCTCGTCGCGCACCGCGTCGGTCGCGGCCTCGCGGGCTGGTTCACGCCCGGGTGGGGTATCGGGCAGACAGGCGGTGACGCGAGCTCCGATCCCCGCGGTGTGCCCGATCGAAACACGCACGTTGCCACCGTAATCGGGCCGGGTGCTCGGATCTTGCACCACCAGCACCGCGTGGTCGTAGACCGCACAGGCGAGCAGCCGGATTTCGCTGCCGGGAGTGTGGGCGCCGCCGACCAGCACGATCCTGGCGTGCGGTTCGGCGATGATCCGCAGGCAGGCAGCGAGGTCGGGGTCGACCCCGGGTAGTCGGTCGTGCAGTCCCGCGCGCAACCGGGCCGCGTCGTTCTCCGTGTGCGGCGACTCGAGCACCCGCAGCGGAAACGGCATACGATCCTGACCTGATTCCCGCCAGACGTGCGCGAATTCGTCAGCGGTGAAGGTCCATCCCATTGCCGATCCCATCCTTACCGAACTCAGGACGTGGACAGCCTAACCGCCGTGTCCAATTCCGGCTCACCGTTCCGCTGTCGAGTCTTTCGCACGGAGTCTTTTCCGCTATGAGTACTCGAGATGAGTATTTCGGCGGACGCTCGCGTCGGCGAACCCTTCTACGTTCAGGACTGACCCGTCGAAGGGAGCGGTCATGTCCGACATCAAGCGGCGCGCGCGAATACTCACGACGGCGCTGGCGGCCGCGCTCGTGCTCGCCTCCGGAGCCGCGTGCGGTGACAATTCCGACTCGAAGACCTATTACGGCGACGAACGGTCCATGGGTAACGGGCAGATCCGCACCTACGTGACCACCGACGAGGACGGCCGTCCCACCGAACTCGGCCTGCGTATCCAGGAATCGGCGTTGGAGGGGCTTCCGGTCCCCGCCACGATGCCCGAGGGGCCACCGCCGGCCAGCCCCGGCATGGCGTTCCCGAAGGAAGCCGAGGGCACGGTGGTCGACCACCTCACCTTCGACTGGGTCCCGCACGGCCACCCACCGATCGGCATGTTCGACAAGCCGCATTTCGACACGCACTTCTATTTCATCGACGATGCCGCGGTACAGGCGATCAACCCGCAGGATCCGCAGTTCCTCGCCAAGGCGAGCGTCAAGCCCGACGCCAAGTACATGCCCACCGGCTACACCACCCTGCCGGAGCCGATCGAGGTGCAGGCGGTGCCCGCGATGGGTGTGCACTGGGTCGACGGCACGAAACCGCTGGTCCCCGGCCAGTTCGACTTCACCCAGACCTTGATCAGCGGCGCGTGGGACGGCCAGTACATCTTCACCGAGCCGATGTTCACCAGGGACTGGCTGCTCACCAAGCCGTCCTTCACCGGTGACATCACCCAACCCCAGGCCTACCAGCACTCGACCCGTTACCCGACCACCTATTCGATCGACTTCGACGACGAGGCGAAGGAGTATGTGGTCGCGGTCGGTGGCCTGGTCGAGCGCACCGCCTCCTGACGCCGCTCCCGTGTCACCGCGGCGGCGGTGAGTATACCCCTGTTTTAGCCCCTCACCTGCGAGTATGCTCTGATACTCGGAGGTGAGGTGTGCCGACCGAGTTGATCGGGCGCGACAGTGAACTGGCCGAGTTGCTGGGTCGGCTCGACGCCGCGGTGCGTGGTGCGCCCCAACTGGTGATCTGCTCCGGCGAGGCGGGAGTCGGCAAGACCAGGTTGGCGGCGGAACTGGCCGGGCGCGCGCGACGAGACGGTGTGCGCACCCTGTGGGCGCGTGCTCTCGAGTTGCCCGATACGCCGCCGTTCTGGCTGTGGCACCAGGCGCTCGGCACGAGCGCGCCGCCACCCGGTGTCGACCGGGTGGCGTTGTTCGACAAATTCGCCGCCGGTCTGGACGGCGTGCAGGGCGGTGTTCTGCTGGTCGTCGACGACATTCACTGGGCCGACGAACCATCGTTGCAAGCGCTGCTCTACGTGGTCCGTGCGCTGCGTGAGCGTCGGCTGATGGTGTGCGTCACCGAATGTTGCGGTGCCGCGGGCTCCGGCTGGACCACCATCAAACCCGACCTCCTGCGCGAACCCGTCGTCGGCTCACTGCACCTGCGCGGACTCTCGCCCGCCGACTCCGCCCACTGCCTGCGGGTCGAGGCGGGTCGTGAGCTCCCCGACCGCCTCTCGGGCGAGGCCTTCGACATGACTGCGGGAAACCCCTTCTACCTGCGAGAGCTCGGCAGATCCCTGCGTGGTTCCACCGACGACGCACTGCGTATGCCCACCAGCCTGCGTGAGGTGGTGCGCGGCCGGATGACTCCCCGCTCGACCCCCGCGCAGGAGCTGTTGCGGGCGGCGTCGATCCTGGGCGAGCGGTTCACGATCGCGGTCGCCGCCCGGCTCGTCGAACGCTGTGCCTCGGACTGCCTCGCGTCGGTGGACGAGTCGATCGACGCGGGGCTGCTGGTAACCGCCGACGAACCGGGCGCGGTGCGTTTCACCCATGCCCTCGTGCGGGCCGCCCTGCTCGACGGGCTCTCGCTCCAGCAGCGTGTGGTGCTGCATCAACGCGCGGCGCTGGCTATCGAGGAACTGTATCCCGATGCGGTGGAGTCGAATTCGGCCGCGTTGGCTTGGCATTGGGCCAACGCCGCCGTAGGTGGCGCGCACGAGCCCGCGGTTCGCTGGGCGAGCCGCGCGGCGCAGGTCGCCTTGCGGGGGCTCGCGTTCGAGGAAGCCGTGCGGCTCTACGGGCTGGCGTTGACGCACGCGGCAGGCCTCGACCCGCTCGACCGTGGTGGTTTGCTGCTCCACCGCGCGACCGCGTCGGTGCGCGCGGGTGACCTGACTGCCGCGCAGGCGGACTGTGCGGCCGCACGGGCGATCGCGCGCGCGGCCGGTGGCGTCGACCGTGTTCTTCGGGACGGCAGGAGTGCGCGGTGTCGACCAGCGGCCGCGGTGCTGCTCGCCGAGGCGGCGCTGGTACTCGAGCCGATCGGCGACCGAACCTGGGATCGTGATCTCGCCGACGCCTGCACCGAAGCGTTGGCCGCTGACGGCCTGCCGGACCGGGCAGCCGTCGATTCCCCGTCCGACGTGCCCACCGGTGCCTTGCCCGAATCGCTGAGGGCGAGGCTGCTCGCGCGCGCCACCGAAACCGCGATCTATCTGGGCCGTCTCGACGGTGTCGATGAATCGAGCAGGGCCGCGCTGGAATCCGCGGATCGCAGTGACGACCCGGGCGTCCTGGCCGCCGCCCTGCGCGCCCGTCAACTCGCCTGCAGCGGACCCGAGCACCGTGGCGAACACCGCGAACTCGCCGCCCGGATGATCGACGCGGGCGAACGCGCGCGCGATCCCGCCGTGGAGATGTGGGGCAGGTTGTGGCGCATCGACGCATTGTGGGAGCAGGGGGAGTTGAGCGATATAGCCGATGAACTGTCTTGTCTGCGTTGGTGTTCCGAGCGGACCGGCGGCCCCATGTCGGGGTGGCACCTGCTCATCGCACAGGCGGCGTTGGCCCAGGCTCGCGCCGACTTCGACGACGCGCTCGACCTCGCCGGACAGGCACACCAGCTCGCGGCGACACTCGGGCACCCGGCAGGGCAGGGCGCCTACCGGGCGCTGCTCGCCGTGGTCGGTCACCACCGCGGCCATCGCCGCGAGTCGTTGACGGCTGCCGGTGTTCCGGGGCGCGGGGAGGTGCGCAACCTGCTGTTCGCCGCGCTCGGCACCGCCTTCCCGCTGGTGGACAGCGGACTCACCGCCGAAGCCGAACCGCTCTATCGCGGTCTCGGTCCACCCCGGAAATGGGCGGTCCCGCCGTACTTTCGCATCAATGTGCTCGCGATCGGTGGGGCGGTAGCCGCCGCGCTCGGCATCGACGACGACGTCGACTACTTCCGCGAACAACTGAGTCGGTATCCGGGCATGCACGTCACCGGAGGTGGCGGCAACGCGCACTATCTCGGCCCGGTCGCCCTGTGGCTGGGTAAATTCGCTGCGGCACTGGGTGATCCGGACACCGCCTGCGCGCAACTGCGAGCCGCCGGGTGCACCGCTCGCGCGATCGGCGCCCCCGGGTTCGCCGTCGAAGCCGATTGCGAACTCGCCGAGCTGTTACTCGCGCACGGCGACACCGCCGATGCGGTGGTTCTCGCGAAAGCGGCACTGCCGACGGCGATCTCCTTGGGCATGACGCCGTGGGAACGCAGGCTTCGCGGGATCGCCGCACACGAAATCGGTCGCGCCACACTGACACCGCGCGAACGAGAAGTCGCCGAGCTGGTCACGCGCGGCCTCACCAATCACGAGATCGCCGCCGCCCTCGTCCTTTCCGACCGCACCGCGCAAAATCACGTCCAGCACATTCTCACCAAGCTCGGCTTCGCCACACGCAGCCAGATCGCCGCCTGGGTGAGCGGTCGGATTCCTCAGTAACCCCGGGAGGTCTCGACAATCGCCGTCAACGACTCGCCCGCGACGAACCGCGCCACATTCGCGCCCACATGGTCGGCGAACGCCGCCAGCCGCAGCTGCGGCGGGTTCGAATCGTGCGGGGTGATGATCGCGTTCGGCAACGTCCACAGCGGGTGCCCGTCGGGCAGCGGTTCCGGGTCGGTGACATCGAGACCGGCGCCACCGATCAGCCCGCTGGTCAGCGCGCCGACCAGCGCGTCGGTGTCGATCAGGCTGCCACGGGCCACATTGATCACCCAGGACGACGGCTTGAGCCTGGCCAGCTCGTCGGCACCGATGAGATGGCGGGTCTGCGCCGTCGCCGGCGCCGCGACCACCACATGATCGGTATGCGACCACACGCGAGCCAGCTGCTCGGTCGGCACCGTCTCGACATCGGCGGGAATGCCGTCACCGCGCACCGGGCGTCCCGACCGGTTCACCGCGATCACATGGGCACCCAGCGGCGCCAGCATCGGGATCAACGCGCGCCCGATCCCGCCCGCGCCGACGATCGTCACCGTCTTGCCGCGCAACGACCCGACGTGCGGGAAGAACTCGCGCTGCTGCCACGACGTCGCCCGCAACTGTTCGGGCAGATACCGCACCCCGGCCAGCAGCAGCATCAGCGCGTGCTCGGCGACGCTGTGCGAGAAGGCACCGGCCGCGGAGGTGAACCGCACGTCCGGGTGCGCGGTGAACACCCCTGCGTCGAAGAAGTCCTCGATTCCCGCGGCGGGCAACTGCACCCAGCGCACCGACGGCGGCAGCGTGACCGGGAAGTCACCGGGTCGACCGGTCCAGATCAGTGCGTCGGCCGCCGCGAGCTCGCCGACCCGAGCGCCCGCTCCGACAACCGCTTTCTCGAGCAAGCGCGGTGCCGATCGGTCCGGGGCGATCGCGATCGTGGTCGCGGATTCCTGCACAGAGACCTCCTGGGTCGATCGACTGTCGGGCGCCGCACTGCGGCTGGAGCGTTGTCATCGGCACCGCGCGCGGTCGCCGGATTCTGATTCTTCCTCGTCGCCGTCGACGGCGACGCCGCACCCTCCATCTGCCGTCCCGGCGGCCGCAGCCGACCACGGCCTCGCCTCGGTCGCGCGTGCTGAGCGGCTGGTCGCGAGGCTCACCGCCGCGGCGACTCGCTGTACCGGGGTTCCGGACGCCGTCTCGCCTGTGCGGCCGGACGGCTCACGATTCGTCGAGGTCGACGGGCTCGTCGAGGCCGTGCCGGTCGGCCAGTTCCAGCAGCGGCGCGATGTCGAAGACGGCGTTGTCCATCCCGGCCTGCAGGTCGCCGAGCTCGGCGTATCGGGCGGGCACGGTCTGGATGGTGAAGTCGCGCGGCACGATGTCGTCGATCTCGGTCCAGCGAACCGGGGTCGACACGGTCGCCTCCGGTACGCCACGCACGGAGTAGGCGGCGGCGATGGTGTGGTCGCGGGCGTTCTGGTTGTAGTCCACGAACAGCTGCGCGGGATCGCGGTCCTTGCGCCACCACGCCGTCGTGACGTCCTCGGGCGCCCGCCGCTGCACCTGCTGCGCGAAGGCGAGCGCGGCCCGTCGGACCTGTCCGAACCCGTACTCCGGCGCGATCCGCACATACACGTGCAGCCCGGACCCGCCGGAGGTCTTCGGCCAGCCGACCGCGCCGAACTCGTCGAGTACCTCGTGCACCACCCCGGCGACTCGTTGCACCCGCGACCACGGGCAGTCCGGCATCGGATCGAGATCGATGCGCCATTCGTCCGGCGACTCGGTATCGGCGGCTCGCGAATTCCAGGGATGGAACTCGACCGTGGACATCTGCACAGCCCAGATCACCTCCGCGAGCTCGTGCACACACAGCTCGTCGGCATGTCTGCCATAGCGCGGGAAGTACACGCGCACCGTCGGAATCCAGTCCGGCGCACCCGCGGGCACCCGCTTCTGGTGCACCTTCCCACCGGGCAGCCCTTTGGGGAATCGGTGCAGCATGCACGGCCGATCCCGCAAGGCGTTGACGATGCCGTCGCCGACGCTCAGGTAGTACCGCGCCAGGTCGAGCTTGGTCACGCCGAGCTCGGGAAAGTACACCCGGTCGGGATTGCTGACCCGCACCGTGTGCTCACCCACCGGAAGTTCGACCGCGGGCGCCGCAGACTTGGCCACCCGCCCAACGATAGACGAGCAGGCCCGCTCCCGGCGGGGGAGCGAGCCTGCGTCGGTGTGCGCGTTACCGGCGACCGTGGCGGGTCGACGGCGAGTAGTCGCGCTGGGCGTAGGAGTGCTCAACCCCTCGCGACTGCTTGTCCTCGGCGCTGTCACCGCCGTGTCCGGGCCACCACGCGCGGCGACCGAGCAGTGCGGTCACGGCGGGGGTGAAGAACATCGCCATCACGAATGCGGCGATCGCGATGCCCACCGAGATGGCGAAGCCCATCTGCGACAGGGTGCTGTTGCCCGCCAACATCATCGAGGCGAACGTGCCTGCCAGGATGAGACCGGCCGCGGCCACCGTCGGCCCGGTGTGTCGCACAGCCAGCGCCGCCGCTTCCCGTGGGCTGTGCCCCTCGCGGGCTTCTTCGCGCAAGCGGGCGACCATCAGGATGTTGTAGTCGGTACCCAGCGCGACGACGAACAGGTACATGATCACCGGCAGCGTGAAGATCAGGCCGTTCTCACCCTGGATCCGCTGGAACACCAGCACCGTCGCGCCGAGGGTCGCGGCGAAGCCGAGAAACACCGAGGCCATCAGGTACCAGGGAGCGACGAGACTGCGCAGCAGCAGCGCCAGCACGAGCATGATCAGGATCGCGGCCACCGGGAACACGATCGCGTAGTCGTGATTCATCGCGTCCTCGAAGTCCACGAACACCGCGGTCATACCGCCGACCGCCGCGGTGGTCCCCGGTGGCGCTGCCTGATGCGCGACATCACGCAGCGGCCCGGCCACCGTGTCCAGTGCGGCGTCGGATTCGGGTGCGTCGGCGAGCGTCACCTGGAAGTTCGCGATCGTCCGATCCGTCGACAGCTGTGCCTGCCCGACCTGTCCTACGCCATCGACCTGGGCCAATGCCGTCCGGTAAGTCGTGAGCTGGTCATCGCCGAGCGGCCCGTCGGACGAGTGCACCAGCACATCCGAGGGCTGGGTGGCACCGGCGGGCATGCCCTTGACCAGTTCGGTGGTGAAAGCCACCGACTCGGAGGCGTCGGAGGTCGCGCCCGAGTTCAGGTCGAAGGTCGGGTTGAAGCCGACCGCGAATACCCCGAGCGCCACCAGCACACCGCCGGAGGCGACGGCGAACGCACTGGGTCGTCTGCCCATCGCCGCACCGATCGCGCCGAACCGGGCACTGCTCGGCTCGACCTGCCAGGCCTTCGACGGCCAGAACACTGTCGTGCCGAGCAGCGAGACGATCGCGGGCACCAGGGTGAGACCGGCCAGCAGCGCCACCGCGACCGCGATCGCCAGCGCCGGACCCATTGCCCGGAACATCCCGAGGCTCGACAGCGTCAGTGCCATGAACGCGATGATCACCGCGGCCGCCGCCGAGGTGATGGCCTCGCCGACGCGGGCCACAGCATTGACCATCGCGGACTTCGGATCATCGCCCGCCCGCAGTCGCTCCCGGTAGCGGAACATCAGGAACAGGATGTAGTCGGTGCCGACACCGAACAGCACAACCAGCAGGATCGCGCTGATCGAGGTGTCGATATCGAGGTCGAACGCCGTGGCGGCCATCGCGATCAGGCCGCTGACGGTGCTCGAGATCGCGCCGATGGTGATCACCGGCAGCAACGCGATGACCGGGCTGCGGAAGATGATCAGCAGCAGCACCAAAATCAGGACGATCGTCGCGATGCCGATGATCGCCATGCCCTTCTCGCCCTCCTCGGTCTGATCGAGGGTCTGCGCCGCCGTCCCGGTGACGCCCGCCTTCAGCCCGGTGTCACGCACCTGTTCCCTCAGGTGTTCGCGCAGGCTCTGCACCGCCTCGCCTTGCGTCTTGTCGGCGGCGTCGGTGAGCTTGGTCATCTGCACGGCGACGACCTGGACCAAGCGGTTTTCCGACGGTGGTGTCACCTGAAGACCGGTGACGCCCTCGATATCGCGTGCGGTGAGAGCCGCAGCGGCCGCGGTCACAGTGGCCGAGTCGTCGTCGGTCAGTGCCGCGCCGTCCGCGCGGACCACCACGATGAGCGCGGCGGGCGCGGCGTGCTGCGGAAATGCCCGCTCCTGCAGCTTCATCGCCTGGATCGACTCGTAATGCGAAGGCAGGAACTCGGATTGGTCGGTCGTCGCGGTGAGCGTCGGCGCCGTCGACAACACGGCGACGATCGCGAGCACCCAGAGCCCGATCACTTTCCAGGGATGGTGGACGACGACGCGCCCCAGTCTGGCGAACATAACGGTAAGTCCTTTCCCGGTCCGGCTGCTCAGACGTCGAGGTCGTGGTTCACCGGGTGCTGGACTCGGTCGACGATCATCCGATGGACCTTCGGTGAGACCAGTGGGCGCAAGGCGTCGAGCGAATCGACCACCTCGGTGGTGTAGTCGCCCCAGCTCTGCTCGCCCTTGCCGAGAATCGAGCGCCAGTTCTTCCAGTCCGCGGTCCAGTCGCCGAGCTCGTTGTAGTCCGACCACGCGGAGCTCTGCTTGTGAACAAGGAAGTTGCCCTTGCGGGTGAGGTAGATCCGGACGGTGTCGATGGCCTTGCGGGTCACCTGGCGTGATTCGCCGACCTGTCGACCGGTGAAGCGCTGGGTGCGTCCGCCGCCGGGGCCGACCTTCACGGTGATCGGCGCGAAGCCGTCGTTGTCGGTGGTCTTCGGCCCGGTGGTGTCCACGGCAGCCGTGTTCGGGTGGGTTTCGGGGGTCATCGATCGCTCCGATTCTATAAAGAAGTGCGCATATTGGCATGGGTGTACGAGCGGCGTGCCCCTCGTTCCGGGCCGTCGTCGTCGTGGGTCGGTGTTCGGTTGTGAGTAGCTGTGCGTGTTCCGTCCGACTCACTATAAGTAGATGTATACGTATAGAGCAAGGGGTAAAAAAGCCCGCACGGATCAACCCGTGCGGGCCTGCCTACATTCGGGTGGAACTACAGCTCGTAGACGCCGAACGCCCGGTTCTGAATGCACATCGGCATCACGTGGACCTGTTCGGTCCATTCGAATTTCGCTGCCGCCTCGACGGTTTCGCGCTCCGCGACGCACACGCTCGCGGTCCCCGGCATGGTCAGCGGATTGAGTACCGCCAGGGGAATACCGGCGTGGATGCCGCTGTAGAGGCCGCCGCTGAAGCACAGCGGCGTAATGGCGATACCACGCCGGGCGCTCTCGCGGTCGGCGGCGGCCTGTGCGCCGGGCACTCCGGAGCAGTCGAGGGGGTTCTCGTTCGACGCCTGGGCGGGAACGGTCAAGAGGGTGAATCCGGCCGCACAGCCCGCGGCGACGGCCATCAGGGTTCGAGCAAATGTGGTCCTGGTCATAGGCGCATTCAAGCACTGGTGGTGGGAGGTGCACACAATCTGGGCGGCGTGTTGGGCATTCGGCGTGTGGGTGGGGTCAGGTAGGAGTGGCCAGGGCGAAGGGCAGGACCGCGTCGGCGCCGCTGGTGCGAAGGGCGTGGGCGGCGACGGTCATGGTCCAGCCGGTGTCGGTGAGGGTGTCCACGAGCAGGATGGGGCCCTCGACCCCGGAGAGGTCTGGGACTTCCCAGGAGTCGAACAGCCCGGCCACTCGGTGGGCGGAGTTCGCCGCGGAGACCGGGGGCCGATCTGGTCGGGTGTGCAGGGTGCCGAGGTTGTCGAGTCGGCCGATCTGGGCCAGGCGCTCGGCGAGGCTGGTGGTGAGTCGGGGGTAGCGGGAAGATTCGAGGGCGAGCACCGACGTGGGGCGGGTGGTCCAGGTCCAATCCCGCAACACCGCGATGCAGGCATCGAAGACCGCGTCGGGAACCGGTGCGTCAGGGGCGTCGAGCAGGGCGCGCAGACGCATGCCCCAGCCGAGGTCGGTGAGCCGGCCGAGTACACGGCCGGTTTCGGCGCCGCCGGAGATCTTGCCCGACAACGGGATTCCCAATTTCGCCATGCCGCTCGGCCACTGCTTGCGGGGGGCGAGGTCGAGGCCGGGACGGTCCAGGCGTGCTCGGGTCGCGGCGATCGCGGCGTCGTCGACGGTGGTATCGGGCCGCGTGCCGGTGCAGTTGTCGCAGCGGCCGCAGTCGAGATCTGCTGTCGCCAGGCCGCCGAGGCCGGGATCGTCGAGTTGGCGGCGCAGGAAGGTCATCCGGCACGTCGTCGTCGACTGGTAGTCGATCATCGCCTGTTGTTCGGCATCGCGCGCCGCGGCCAAGCCCTCGTAGCGTTCGGTGTCGTAGGTCCAGTCCTGACCGGTCGAGAGCCAACCGCCACGTACCCGCCGCACGGCACCGTCGACGTCGAGAACCTTCAGCACCATTTCGAGACGCGATCTGTTCAGCTCGACGAGTGGTTCGAGCGCCACCGTCGACATCACCTTGTCGGTGTCCAGCGCGGCGAGCACCGAACGCACGATGTGTTCACGCGGGAAGGCGACGGAGGCGAAGTAGCTCCAGATCCGCGCGTCCTCGGGGCCGGGCAGCAGGACGACCTCCGCGCGCTCGGTGCCGCGGCCGGCGCGACCGACCTGCTGGTAGTAGGCGATCGGCGAGGACGGCGCCCCGACGTGCACGACGAATCCGAGATCGGGCTTGTCGAAACCCATGCCGAGCGCCGACGTCGCGATCAAGGCCTTGACCTCGTTGTTCAGCAGCGCCGCCTCGAGCATCTCGCGTTCGGCGGGATCGGTCTGGCCGGTGTAGGCGGCCACGGTGTGGCCGTGCGAATTCAGCAGATCGGCCAGATCGTTGGCGGCGGCGACGGTGAGGCAGTAGATGATGCCCGAGCCCGGCATCCGAGTGAGCTGTTCACCCAGCCACGCCGTGCGCTGCACCGCGTCGTCGAACCGCACCACCGACAGATGCAACGACTCGCGATCCAACGTGCCGCGCAACACCAGCGTGTCGGTGCCGATCTGGCCGGCCACATCGGTGACCACCCGGTCGTTGGCGGTCGCGGTGGTCGCCAGTACCGGCACGTCCGACCCCAGGTCGGCGATCAGCGTTCGGATTCGGCGGTAATCGGGCCGGAAATCGTGGCCCCAGTCCGACACACAGTGTGCTTCGTCGATGACGACGAGACCGGCGTCGGCAGCCAGGCGCGGCAGCACCTGATCACGAAAGTCGGGGTTGTTCAACCGTTCCGGGCTCACCAGCAGTACGTCGACCGCACCGTCGGCCACCCGCTGATGGATCTCGTCCCACTCGGTCACATTGCCCGAATTGATCGTGGCCGCCACGACCCCGGCCCGCTCGGCGGCTGCCACCTGGTTGCGCATCAAGGCCAGCAACGGCGACACGATCACCGTCGGCCCACGCCCGGCCCTGCGCAACAACTTGGCCGCGATGAAATACACCGCCGACTTACCCCACCCGGTCCGCTGCACCACCAGCGCCCGTCGTCGCTGTACGACCAGTGCTTCGATCGCGATCCACTGATCCTCCCGCAACCGCGCGTGGGGACCGGCGAGCTCTCCGAGCAGCACCTCGGCTCGTTCGCGCAGGTCGGGAGCCGTCAGGTCGAGCACATCGTTGCCTGCGGGGGAGGTCATGCGCCTATCGTGCCGTACACCTCCGACAGGTTCGATCGGCAACACAGACTGCCCGTCGGCGCAGGAGTGGCGAGCACCCTGCGCCGACGATGGATCAGCCCTTCACGCACAGCACCTGCCGCAGCGTCGCCACCACATCGACCAGATCGGCCTGCGCCGCGATCACCTGGTCGATGTCTTTGTACGCGGCCGGGATCTCATCGACCACGCCCGCGTCCTTCCTCGATTCCACGCCCTCGGTCTGCGCAACCAGGTCCGCGACCGTGAACTGCCGCTTGGCCGCCGACCGGCTCAACCGCCGCCCCGCACCGTGCGAGGCCGACTGGAACGACGCGGGATTCCCCTTGCCCCGCAACACATACGACCGTGTCCCCATCGAACTCCGAACCAACCCGAGGCCCCATTCCGTGATGAAGGACACACCCTTTGGTGGCAGTATGGTCCCATTCGGTTTCCAGGGCGTGACGGACGATCGGGGGATCTTGTATGCGAGGCCGCACCAGCATCGCTGAAGTGGTACTGAACCCGGAAATGCCCGCAGTCGCCTACGCGATCGGCCTGCTCCAGGCCGATGGCTGGCACGAGGGAAATCTGGATCGGAAAGGGCGCATCTCGCTCGAGGTCGCTGTCAGGGATGAAAGCGTCCTGACACATCTAGCGCAAGCTCTTCCGTGCTATTCATCGATTGGTCATCGAAGTCGGGCGACGAATTTCTCGCCTCACTCCGAGACCGCCACCCTGCGATTCTATGACCGTGCCACGAGGCGCGCGTTCGCGGAGCTCGGGGTGACCGTCGGTCGCAAGGCCACAGAGATTCGGCCGCCGCTGACGCCCTTCGCCGAGGCCGACTACCTGCGTGGGCTCCTGGACGGCGATGGCTCGATCGGATTCACGCGAAAGGGAGAGCCTTTCGTGAGCTTTGTGACCGCCAGCCCCCTAGCCGCGGAGTTCTTCTGCCGCACTGTGCAAAAGGTCTGCGGAGTGGAGCGGAGTTGTCGCCCGAACCGGCGGGATGGCGTTGCCAACGTCATGGTGCTCAATCACGCTGCTGCCCAGCTCGCGGCTTGGGCGTGGTACTCGCCGGATGTCATCGGTGTCGAGCGTAAACGTACTGCCGCAGCGCATATCGCTTGTTGGGCCCCTCCTCCAGAGAAGGCCGGTCGTTACGGCGTCCGCCGGAAACGCTGGACGGCGGCCGATGATGACATCGTCTTGGAGTATGGGCCGATGGAAGCGGCCGAGCGGCTGGGCCGCACTGCTGGCAGTGTTTCGGCGCGGCGCTGGCGACTACGGAATGGTGCAGCCTGATCCCGTGGGCTTTGTCGGTCACCCGGCATGTAGCGCTGCCGCGATCTGTCTACGACAGGGGATGGACGAGCTCGCTCCGAGGGCTGTGGTCGCGAGTGCGCCTGCGGTGTTTGCCCATTTCAGTGCAGTAGGCGCGCCCTGATTCCAGGTAGCCACCAGGGCACCGGTGAATGCGTCACCAGCTCCGGTCGTGTCGACCACATCGACGGCGAGTCCCGCGACGGAGTGTTCAGCTCCCACTTCGCCGAGATACGCCGCCCCGTCCCTGCCGAGCGTGCGAACCACGTGCGCGACCTGTGCCAGCTCGGCCGAATACTGTTCGGATTCCAGGGAATTCACGATCGCGAGGTCCACGGCGGCCCAGAGGTCGGCGGGCAACGGCGCAACCGGCGAGGGATTCAGCGCGACGACGGTGGCGGACTTGTGGGCATGTCGAGCGGCGGCGAGCACGGTATCGATCGGAATCTCCAACTGGCACAACAGGATATCGGCGTCCGCGATCGCCGCGAGCTCGGTGTTCGTCAGCTCGGTCACTCGCCCGTTGGCGCCCGCGACCACGATGATGTTGTTCTCACCGGTGCCGTCGACGACGATCGTGGCGATGCCGCTGGCGCCATCGACCCTGCGCAGCAAGCTGGTGTCGACGCCCGCCTCCGACAGCGCGACCGCCAGCTCCGTCCCGAAGGCATCATCGCCGATCGCGCCGAGAAACCGCACCCGAGCCCCGGACCGTGCCGCCGCGATCGCTTGATTCGCGCCCTTTCCGCCGGGCACGGTCGCGAACGCGGTCCCGAGCACCGTCTCACCCGGTGCGGGCCTGCGTGCGGTTGACGTGACCAGATCCATGTTGACGCTGCCGAGTACGACGACGGTCGGCGAATCAGGGCGATCCATGGCGGTAAATCTAGCGGTGAGGCTGCCGCGCCCACCGGGTTCGGGCGGTTCGCGGCTTTCGGGCGGTCCGCGGCCACACCCGGAAAATCAGTGCTCACGCCCTGTGGACAACTCCGTCGACGGCGCCGCCGAACCTGTGGACAACTCGGTCCCGGTGCCGGTCGGAGGGGTATTCCGGGTCCCGGGCGGCGGCGAGCGCGCGTGGTGGACTGCGTAGGCTGATACCCATGACGGTAGAAGTGACCCCCGAGCTGGACATCCGCGCAGCGGTGCACGACGCCGCCCGCAGGGCTCGCGTC
Source organism: Nocardia sp. NPDC058633 (assembly GCF_042717045.1). Taxonomy (NCBI): domain Bacteria; kingdom Bacillati; phylum Actinomycetota; class Actinomycetes; order Mycobacteriales; family Nocardiaceae; genus Nocardia; species Nocardia sp. NPDC058633. The sequence goes on along the minus strand of NZ_JBHXRA010000017.1, from coordinate 38,957 downwards.
GCGTCCCGTGTGCTGGCGCAGCTGACCACGGCGCAGAAGAACGACGCACTGCACGCGGCGGCCGACGCGCTGCTCGCCGCCGCTGATCGCGTGCTCGCGGCCAATGCCGACGACATCGCGACCGCGCAGGCCGCCGGTACCGAGGAGAATCTGCTCGACCGGCTGCGCCTGACCAAGGCCCGCATCGACGGCATCGCCTCGGGTCTGCGTCAGGTAGCCACGCTGCCCGATCCGGTCGGCGTCATCGTGCGCGGTTCCACTCTGCCCAACGGCCTCGAGATCCGTCAGACCCGTGTGCCGCTGGGTGTGGTCGGCATGGTCTACGAGGCACGGCCCAATGTCACCGTCGACGCGTTCGGCCTCGCCCTCAAGTCGGGCAACGCGGCGCTGCTGCGCGGGTCGTCCTCGGCCGCGCACTCCAACGCCGCCCTGGTCGAGGTACTGCGCGAAGCCCTTGTCGCCCAGGCCGTCCCGGCCGATGCCGTGCAGCTGCTGCCCAGCCACGACCGGTCCAGCGTCACCCACCTGATCCAGGCCCGTGGTCTGGTCGACGTGGTGATCCCGCGCGGCGGGGCAGGCCTGATCAACGCCGTCGTCCGCGACGCGCAGGTACCCACCATCGAGACCGGCACCGGAAACTGCCACGTCTACGTGCACGCTGCCGCCGACCTGGACATGGCCGAGGCCATCGTGCTCAATGCCAAGACCCGCCGCCCCAGCGTCTGCAATGCCGCCGAGACCGTACTCATCGACGCCGCCGTCGCCGAGACCGCGCTGCCCCGCATCGGCAAGGCACTCGAGGACGCTGGCGTCACCATCCACGGCGATCTGCCCGGTCAGGTCCCGGCCACCGATGCCGACTGGGGTGAGGAGTACCTCACCATGGACATCGCGCTGAAGGTCGTCGACGGACTCGATGCCGCCGTCGAGCACATCAACACCTGGGGCACCGGCCACACCGAGGCCATCGTCACCGCCGACCTGGCCGCCGCCCGCGAGTTCACCGCCCGCGTCGACGCCGCTGCGGTGATGGTGAACGCGTCCACCGCGTTCACCGACGGTGAGCAGTTCGGCTTCGGTGCCGAGATCGGCATCTCCACCCAGAAGCTGCATGCCCGCGGCCCCATGGCGCTGCCCGAACTCACCTCCACGAAGTGGATCGTGTGGGGCGACGGCCAGACTCGGCCGGTGTGATCGTGGCTCTCGTACAGGAACCGATCTTCACCTCGGTCGACGATGTCATCGACCGGCTCGCCACCACCGGCTACCTGGCCGACAAGGCAACGGCCACTTCGGTCTTCCTTGCCGATCGGCTGGGCAAACCGCTGCTCATCGAAGGTCCGGCCGGCGTCGGCAAGACCGAACTGTCGCGGGCGGTGGCCCAGGTCGCCGATGCCGAGTTGGTCCGCCTGCAGTGCTACGAGGGCGTCGACGAGGCGCGCGCGCTCTACGAGTGGAACCACGCCAAGCAGATCCTGCGCATCCAGGCGTCGAGTGAAAACGATTGGGCCGAAACCAAAGCCGACGTCTTCACCGAGGAGTTCTTGCTCTCGCGCCCGTTGCTCACCGCCATCCGTCGCACCGATCCGACCGTGTTGCTGATCGACGAGACCGACAAGGCCGACGTCGAGATCGAGGGCCTGCTGCTCGAAGTGCTCAGCGATTTCGCGGTGACCGTGCCCGAACTGGGCACCATCACCGCCACCCGCAAGCCGTTCGTGGTGCTCACCTCGAACGCCACCCGGGAACTGTCGGAGGCGCTCAAACGCCGCTGCCTGTACCTGCATCTCGACTTTCCCGATGAAGACCTCGAGCGCCGCATCCTGGCCAGCCGCGTCCCGGAACTCCCGAGCACGGTGGCCGAGCAGTTGGTGCGGGTCGTGCACGTGCTGCGCGGAATGCAACTCAAGAAGCTGCCCTCGGTCGCCGAAACGATCGACTGGGGCAACACCTTGCTCGCGCTCGGCGCCGCTGATCTCGACGACGCGACCGTGCGTGCCACCCTCGGTGTGGTGCTCAAGCACCGAAGCGATCACCAGCGCGCGCTGGCCGAGCTGAAACTGGCCTGATCATGACCGCGCCCGCTCCGCACGGAATCGGCGGCCACGTCGCCGGTTTCGTCGGTGCGCTCCGTGCCCGTGGCGTGCCGGTCGGACCGTCGGAAACCGTCGATGCGGGCCGGGTGCTGACCGTGCTCGACCTGCTCGATCGTGAAGCGGTGCGCGAGGGCCTTGCCTGCGCGCTGCTGCGCAGGCCCACCCATCGAGCCACCTTCGACGGGCTGTTCGACCTGTGGTTCCCCGTCGCTGTGGGTGACCGCAGCGCCGAGACTCCGGACCTGCCGCGCACTCCCGAGGGAGAGATCGACCTCGCCGCACTACGCGAGCAACTGGCCGAACTGCTCGCCGCCGACGACAGCGGCCCCCGACAGCAGTTGCTGGCCGGGCAGGTGGTCGAGCAACTAGGGCAGTACCAGTCCGCGCGGGGGCCGTCGTTCTCCGCGTACCAGGCGCTCAAGGATCTCGCGCCCCAGTCTCTGCTGGCCAAGGTGCTCGCCGGTCTCGCCCTGCCGCCGGATGCGAGCGAGCGGGACACCGAGGTCGCGCGCCGTGTCGCCAGGGAACGCATCGCGGGATTTCGGGCCAGTGTGGAAGCCGAGACCAACCGGCGCGTGGCCGAACAGATCGGTCGCGACCGCGTCGCGACCTACGGCGTCGCCCGCCAGGCCGAGGACGCCGACTTCTTACGTGCCTCCGAACGCGAGCTCACCGAATTGCGGCGCGGGACCCAACGATTGGCCCGAATCCTGGCTTCGCGGCTGGCGGTGCGACGCAAGCGCGCTCGCCGCGGCGAGATCGACCTGCGCAAGACCCTGCGCGCCTCGATGTCGACCGGTGGGGTACCGATCGACCTGGTGAACCGCAAACCTCGCCCCGGCCGGCCGGAACTGGTGCTGCTGTGCGACATCTCGGGCTCGGTGGCCGGGTTCAGCAACTTCACGCTGCTGCTGGTGAGCGCGCTGCGTGAGCAGTTCTCACGGGTACGGATCTTCGCCTTCGTCGACCGTACCGACGAGGTCACCGGCTTCTTCGAGCCTTACGCGGGCCTCGACGACGTGATGACCCGGATCTTCACCGAATCACGCATCATCGACGCCGACGGGCACTCCGACTACGGCTACGCGCTCACCAGCTTCGCCGAGAACTTCGGTGAATTCGTCACCAGTCGCAGCTCACTGCTGGTCCTCGGCGACGGCCGCACCAACTACCGCAACCCGCAACTGGACACCCTGCGCGAACTGGTCGGCAAGGCCCGGCACGCGCACTGGCTCAATCCCGAACCCAAAAATCTGTGGGGGACAGGTGATTCAGCGGCTCGTGACTACGGTTCGGTGATCGAGATGCACGAGTGCCGATCGGCTCGGCAGCTGACCGAGGTGGTCTCCCGATTGCTGCCCGTCTGAAGGAGTGGACGATGAGTGTCGACGTCTTGGCCTACTGCCTGGCCAAACCGGGTGCCTGGGAAGACGAGCCGTGGGAGGGCGACACTGTCGCCAAGGTCGGCGACAAGATCTTCGCCTTCCTCGGCGCGGGCACCTCGATCAGCCTCAAATGTGGCCGCGACCGCACCGAAGCCGACGAACTGGTCGACGTGTACCCCGACGATGTCACGGTGTCGGCCTACATCGGTCGCTACGGCTGGAACAGCGTCCGCGTCGGCGGCGCGGTGCCCGACGACGAACTGCGCGAACTGATCGACGCCTCCTACGACGCGGTCGTGGCCAAGCTCCCGAAGTCCCAACGCCCCACGGCCTGAACACTTCAGCCGACGTTAAGCCACTCATATGGCCCGGCGGTCAAGATCACGCCCATGCTGGCAGGGGCGTCGCGCGACGACGAGCGATCCGATCGACGGGCATCGGGTGTCGGGACAGTGCGGTCGGGCGCTGCGCTCGCTCGATCGGCGCGGTCCGCCCGGTGAACGATTCGTTCGCGAAAGGGAACGAAGAAGCCCACCTTGCCGCCTGCCGAGGCCTCGAGCCGGGTGCGTGCGGGGCAGAGCATGGCACAGCGGTCGCGCAAGAACCGGTCGGTGTCGATGCCCGCCGTCGTGCGCCGGGTTCAGGGGCGCGGGCGGCGCGACGTTTGGCCGGGATCGCCGCGGCTCGACTGGCAGACGCTCCCGAAGCAGCCGAGCAGCAGTTGCGTCGGGCATTGGTCGTCGGCGCGGAGGAACTGGCCGGGCGGGAACTCGCCGCGATGCGCACTCAGCTGGTGACCGCCGTCGCCGCCCAGCCGGGCCGTGACCGCGACGTGGCCCGCGCCGCGGCCTCGGCCGCCGCGTGCTGGCAGCCGATCTCCTCGGCGGACGCGGTCCACCTGTGGCTGGTCGCCGGTCGCGCCTGGCATCGTGCTGGTCGGCACGCCGAAGCGGTGACCGCCTTCGACCGCCCCCTGCTGACCGGCCCCGTCGAGTATCCGGCCGCCGAGCTCGCGCTGGTACGCGCTCAGTTCGCCGAATCTCTGAACCACCTCGGTCGCTACCGTCAAGCCGCCTGGCAGTTCGACGAAGCGGCGCGGCTGGTCGCCGGTTCACCCGCCCTGCGCCGCCGCCATGCCGACCTGGTGTGGTCGGCCGCGGTCGCCCGCGAATGCTGCGGGCAGGAGTCCGCGGCGCTCGGTGGTTACCTGCGAGCCGCGGGGCTGTGGGGCGAACAGGACAAGATCGTGGCGCGGGCCCGCTGCCTGCGTGCCGCCGCCTGGCTGCAACTGCGTGGGCCGAACGGGCGCGTGCGCGGACCGTGGTGGGTGACGATCGATGTGTTGATGGCCGAATTGAATCGCCGGGTCGCCGCCGAACCGGCCGCGCACCTCGTCGAAGAGCTGAAAAGCACCCGTGCTCAGTTCGCCCAGATGTGCGCGCAGTCCTCGCGACCTCGCGAGCACCGTGATGCCCCGAAGTAGTCCGGTCCGTGCCGCTGCTGTCGACCGGATTAAGCTCAGACCTCATGCACGAAACAGCTCGGCCGCGCCGCAAGCTAGGCGTGATGGGCGGCACCTTCGACCCGATCCACCACGGCCACCTGGTCGCGGCGAGCGAGGTCGCGAATCGGTTCGAGCTCGACGAAGTGATCTTCGTGCCGACCGGCCAGCCGTGGCAGAAGGTCAACAAGCAGGTCAGCCCCGCCGAGGACCGCTACCTGATGACGGTCATCGCCACCGCGTCCAACCCGAGGTTCTCCGTCAGCCGGGCCGACATCGAGCGCAACAAGGTCACCTACACGGTCGACACCCTGCGCGAGATGCAAAACGCGCACCCCGACGCGGAGCTGTACTTCATCACCGGTGCGGACGCGCTGGCCAACATCCTGACATGGCAGGATTGGACCGAACTGTTCGAACTGGCGAAGTTCGTCGGGGTGAGCCGACCGGGTTACGAACTGAACACCGATCATCTCGAGGAGCATCTGCGGGACCTTCCCGCCGACGCCGTCACGATGGTCGAGATCCCCGCGCTGGCCATCTCGTCGAGCGAATGCCGCCGCCGCGCCGCGGAGGGTCGGCCGGTCTGGTACCTCGTCCCCGATGGCGTGGTGCAGTACATATCGAAGCGGCACCTCTACGTGCCCGCAGGAACGGAAGGTAGCTGACGGTGAGTCACATGAGCGAGGGCCCGACCCCGCAGGAGGTGCAGGCATGAGTGCCTCTACCGAAGCCATCGAGATGGCCACGGTCGCCGCACTCGCGGCCGACGACAAGCTCGCCACCGATGTCGTCGTTCTCGACGTCTCCGAGCAGCTGGTGATCACCGACTGTTTCGTGATCGCGTCCGCGCCCAACGAGCGCCAGGTCAACGCGATCGTCGACAACATCGAGGACAAGCTGCGCGAAGCCGGCCACAAGCCGGTCCGTCGCGAAGGCACCCGCGAGGGACGCTGGGCGCTGCTCGACTACGTCGACATCGTCGTGCACGTCCAGCACAACGACGAGCGCAATTTCTACGCACTCGAGCGCCTGTGGCGTGACTGCCCGGCGGTTCCCGTCGAGGGTATCGCCGCACTCCCGACTCCGGCCGCGGACGACGACGCGCAGGTAGAGGGAATCGACGGGTGAGCAAGTACGCCCATGTGCGCAACCTGATCCTGTTGCGGCACGGGCAGACCGAATGGAACGCGGCCGACCGGATGCAGGGTCAGATCGACACCGATCTCACCGAACTCGGTCGTCAACAGGCCAAAGAGGCAGCGCGCGAACTGGGTTCGCGCAACGCCATCGCGATCCACGCCTCCGATCTGCGTCGTGCCAAGGAAACCGCGCAGGCGCTCGGCGACATCAGTGATCTACCTGTCATCACCGACCCGCGGCTGCGCGAGACCAACCTGGGTGACTGGGAAGGCCTGACTCACCTCGAAGTCGACGCCGACTACCCCGGCGCTCGTGTGCAGTGGCGTCTCGACGCCACGTACACACCGCCCGGGGGCGAGAGCAAGCTCGAGGTCGGTGCGCGTTCCCTGCCTGTGGTGCGCGAACTGTACAACGAGCGACAGGATTGGCCCGGTCGGACTATCATCCTGGTTGCGCACGGCGGGCTGATCGCTGCTCTGACGGCCGCGTTGCTGGAACTGCCACCGGAGAACTGGCCCGCCCTCGGCGGGCTGGCCAATACCAGCTGGGTGCAGCTTTCCAGTCACGGCCCGGACATCGACCGACCCGGCTGGCGCCTCGATGTGTGGAACGCAGCGGCGAAGGTAGCTCCCGATGTCCAATGAAGAGCCCGTCCGATCGGTACCTGATGAGATGTTCCAGCAGGTGACGGCCAAAGCCGGACGGCAATTGCCGGACGCGCTTTTCGGTCCGCCACCCGCTCGGCCCGAACGGGCAGAGCGTGAGGAGCCGATCCGTTCGGTACCGGACGAACTCTTCAAGCAGGTCACCGCGCGCAGCGAACGTTCGCTGCCCGATGCCTTGTTCGGCCCACTCCCCGCGCCGGTCGTCGCTGCACCCGACTCGACGGCAGATGCCGTCGAGTCGGGCTCGGGCACAGTGGATTCGGTGGGCACGGTGGATTCTGTGGCGTCGTCCGCCGACGATTCGTCGCAGGACAGCGCCGAAGCCGACAGGGCGGCGCCCTCGATCGGTGCCGACGCCGAGGCTGTCACCGCCGACGAGGTCGCGTCGGATTCCGCTGTGCAGGACGTCGACAGCGTCGGGCCCGAGTCCGTGGCACGTACCGATACCGGGGCGATCGCGAACGGCGACGGCTCGGACGGCGTGGCGAGTGACTCGGATACGGCTGTCGTCCAAGCGGATTCCACGCATGCCGCTGAAGGCGCCACTGCCGATGCGCCTGCTTCCGATATCGCCGCGTTCGGCCAGACCCTCTCCCAGGTGACGACCGCCGACTCGTCCGCTGACGCCGACTCGTCCGCTGACGCCGACTCGTTCGCTGACGCCGACTCGTTCGCTGGCGAAGGCTCGTCCGCGAGTGAAAGCTCGGCGAGTTCGGCTGCGGTGCAGCAGCTCCGAACCGCGGCCGATGCTGTGCTCGCAGACGGCGACAACGCTGCCTCGGCGGAATCCGCGGTGTCCGGTGCCGAAACCGTGGGTCCTGCCGAGGGAGCAACTGCCGGAGCTGATCCGGCGGGTGCGGACGCTGATTCCACCGACATCGAGGTCGCCGCCGCGTCGACCCCCACGGCGATGTCGACCCCCACGGTTATCGACACCGCCGAAGAACTGCCGGCCACCTCTGTCGCCGCACCGCAGCACGAGTCCTTGCCGTCGACGAGTGCGGAATCCGTACTCGTTCAGCAGGATGCGGCCCTCGAGCCCCTGGAGTCCGCCGCTCCGCGTCCGGTGCTGCTGGTGATCGCCGACTCGCTCGCCTACTACGGCCCGAAGGGTGGGCTGCCCGCCGACGATCCGCGAATCTGGCCGAACATGGTCGCCGCGGAACTGGATTGGGACGTCGAGCTGATCGCGCGGATCGGCTGGACCTGTCGTGATGCCTACTGGGCGCTGATCGGCGACCCTCGGGTGTGGGCCGCGGTGCCACGCGCCGGGGCGGTCGTGTTCGCCGTGGGCGGTATGGACACCCTGCCGTCCCCGTTGCCCACCGCGCTGCGGGAAATGATTCGCTACATCCGCCCGCCGCGGTTGCGTCGTGGCGTGCGAGCGTCCTACAACTGGTTGCAGCCGAAACTGTCGAAGCTCGGTCGCCCGGTCGCCCTTCCGCCGAGGGTGAGCGTGGACTACCTGGAGCAGTCCCGGACCGCGTTGAATCACCTGCGTCCTGAGCTGCCCGTCGTGGCAGTACTGCCGTCGGTGCACAAGTGCGACGCCTACGGGCGGGTGCACCGTGGCAGGGCGCGGGCGGTCAAGGCCTTGCAGGCGTGGTCCGGTCGCACCTCGGTGCCACTGGTCGACCTCGGTGAGGCCGTGCGCGACGACATCGAGTCGGGGTCCGCGAACCCGGACGGCATCCACTGGGGTTGGGCCGGGCACGCGGCGGTGGCGACGGCGATGACCAAGGCGCTGCAGGAGGTCCGGTAGTCCGTGGCCGTTGTAGTGGTCACCGATTCGGCGGCGGGGTTGTCCGCCGATCTCGTCGCCGAGCTCGGTATCGAGGTGGTGCCGTTGCATGTGATCGTCGGTGAGCGGGAGATCCGGGAGGGCGTCGACCCGATCGAGATCGACTACTCGGCGGACTCGGTCACTACCTCGGCCGCGTCGCCCGGAGAACTGCGCGAAGCCTACGAACGCGCGCTGGATCACAGCGACGGCGATGGAGTTGTCGCGGTGCACCTGTCGCGCCGGTTGTCGGCGACTTGGGAATCGGGTCGCCAGGCAGTGCGCGACATGGGCGCCGAAGATCGTGTGCGCGTTGTCGATTCGCTCGGCGCCGGCCTGGCGACCGGGCTGCCTGTGCTGGCCGCCGCACGCAGGGCGAGGGCCGGTGAATCGCTGAACGATGTCTACGAGTGCGCGGTGTCCGCCGCGACCCGTTCGCGCACGTTCATCCTGGTCAACCGCACCGAGCAACTCCGCAAGGGCGGCAGACTCAGCAGTGCCGCAGCGTTCTTCGGCAGCGAACTGGTGACGAAACCATTGCTGCAGCTGGTGGAGGGCAAGCTCGAAATGCGCGAGAAGGTACGAACCAGATCGCGCGCCTTCACCAAGCTGGTGGCCGCCGCGGTGGACGCGGCCGCCTCCGACGGCGCGGCCCTGGGCATCCAGCACCTGGGTGCGCCCGAAGCCGCCGAAAATCTTGCGGCCCAACTGCGTGAGCAGCTGCCCGAGGTCCAGGAACTCTATATCGCCGAGTTCGGCCCCGCGCTCGGTGTACACCTCGGCGTCGGTGCACTTGCCGTCGCGGTATTGCCGGGCGGATGCGTCTGACCGGTGCCGGTCCGGAATCACGCTGAGCGGAATTGTTTCGCGAGGAACCTGGACTGACGTGGTGTTCGCGGGGGGATCTACGATTCTCCGATGACCGGATACGACGACTTCGACCACCTCGACGCCGCGAACCTGCCTCCCCGCAGGCAACACATCCTCGCCGTGATCAGGGATTCGGTGCTCGCTCGCGGCTACGCGCCGAGTACACGGGAGATCGCCGACGCGGTGGGTCTGCGCTCCGCATCCACGGTCTCGCAACATCTGAAGGCGTTGGAGGAGGACGGTTTCCTGCGCCGCGCCGCCACCATGACCCGGCCCATCGATGTGCGCCTGTTCCTGCGCGGCGCGCCCGCCGCCGACTCCGACGCTTCGGTGTCGGTGCCTGTCGTCGGCGATATCGCCGCGGGCACACCGATCCTGGCCGAACACAATCCCGACGATGTCATGACCCTCCCGCGTGAACTGGTCGGCCGCGGTGAGGTTTTCGGCCTGCGGGTTCGCGGTGATTCGATGATCGACGCCGCGATCTGCGACGGCGACCTCGTCGTGGTACGCAGTCAGCGCGAAGCCAACTCGGGAGACATCGTTGCCGCCATGATCGGGGAGGAAGCCACGGTCAAGGTGTACCGCCGCCGCAACGGCCACGTGCACCTCGAACCGCGCAACCCCGCCTACTCCGTGATCGACGGCGACGAAGCGGTCATTCTGGGCCGCGTGGTGTCGGTGATGCGCCGAATCTGAGGCCGCTACGCCGGGACGAACCAGTCCAGCGACTGGCCGTGCGGCCCGGCGAAGGCCAACGGTTCGTCGTCGAGGGCGAGCACCAACTGGGCCGCCTTGCTCGCGGGTGCCGGTGTCCGGTCGACGAGTGAGGGGAGCACCCCGGTGCCCTCCTGCGAAATCCAGTGGCAGGGCAGGTTTCGCACCGTCGCCCGGAAGTCCGCCCGCGCCTGCGGCGAGAGGTAGGTGAGCACGGCGCTGTGGAACACCACCACAGAACTGTCGCGTGGTGCCGCCTGTACCAACTCGGTGACCTGGTCGTTCAAGTCGCCGGTCAGGATGGTCGGAGGGTCGGCCGCGGCGATCGCACAGGCCGCATGCAACCGTGCCAGCCGCTCGTCCTGACCCGGCCAGACGAGGGCAGCCAGCCATTGCCGATCCGCGCTGTCGCCGGCGTCGAGCGGGTGCAGATCCACTCCCGCTCGGTGTACGACTCGGGGGAGCCGGTCCGGGATCGGTACAGCCCCGGTTGTCCGGCAGGTCAACACGACCGGCGACGGACCGTCGGGCGGGTCCAACGCTGCTGCGTTGTAGCGGTAGCTGAAACGGTCCGGGTACAGGCACAAGCCCGCTGAGGCGCCGACCTCGATGAGCGACAGCGGTCCGGGGAGCCGGGCCAGCGCAGGCAGCAAGGTGGCAGCCCGCCCTGCCTCGTTGGTCTGGGTGCGTCGGGTCGACACCGTCGCCGATATCGCCGGCCAGTTCTGGCGCAGCTGTTCGCTGAATTCGCGGTAGGGGATCGCGTTCGCGCCGTTCACTCGCGCGGCAGCCAGGATGAGGTTGGGTTGCTGCTTGTCGGTGGGCAATCGGCCGATCAGGGCCAGCACCGTTGGATCGGTGCTGATATCGAGTGCTCTGCGGTGGTAGAGCGGGGAATTGTCGCGCGCTTCGCGGAGTGCGAAGTCGCGGAATCGTTGTGCGGGTTCCATAGGTACCTGAGTACTTCGAGTCGGCCATGAGCGCACGGTATCTATTCGGGCTGGGCGAGATCGGGGTGTGGGTGCCGCTGAAGGGTGGGTTGTCCACAGGTTCGGAGTTATCCACAGGTTTCTTTTCGGACCAGGTCGGCGGCGGTTATCCCGGACGCTGTGGGCATAGCGTCGCTGCCATGTCACGACACGAAGAGCACGAGCGGGTACGGCAGCGGCTGGGTGGACTGGCGGTACGCGAGCGAGCACGACCGAGCCCTGAACCGCCGCTGGAGCGTGGGGCGGGTTCTGGGACCGTCGGTTCGCACGCTGACGACAACCGAGGGCACTGGGACGAAGACGAACTCGCACCGTCGTCGGGGCAGGCCGGAGCGGTCGGCCCTCCTGGATGGCTCGACGACGGGGCGACGCGGCGGCGAAACCGGCTGGTACCCGAGCGCTTTCGTGACGCACGCCTGGATCCGGGTCATCGCGGTGCGCTGGTGCTCGGTCTGGTCGGGGTCATCGCCGTGGTGCTGACGGGGGTGATGGTGCTGCGCGATCAGCCTGTGGCCCGTGCCGTGCCGCCGGTGCCGGTGCTTCGTGCGGAAAGTGCTGCGGTACAGCCGAACCCGACCACTCCGATCGCGGCTGTCGCCGGCCGGAGTGTGACCGCGAGCGCTGAAGTCGTCGTCAGTGTGGTCGGTTTGGTCGAACGTGCTGGGCTGCACCGATTGCCGGACGGCTCCCGAATCGCCGACGCCATCGAACAGGCGGGCGGCATCCGCGAAGGGGCCGACCTGGCAGGCCTGAACCTGGCCCAACGCCTCACCGATGGCGACCAGGTCGTCATCGGTGCGACCGACCCTCGATCCGGGCAACCTCGTCTCGGCAGCATCATGATCGGTGCAGGCCGTGCACCCGCTGCCGCGTCGGATATCGCGGGCTCGACGACCGAGGGAGCGAGCACGGTGGACTCGAGCGCCACCGGGTCCAGCACCGGCGCGGAGACGCCCGGCAAGTCGCGGGTCGATTTGAACACCGCGACCGAGACCCAATTGGACGCGCTGCCCGGCGTCGGCCCGGTCACCGCCAAAGCGATTCTCGCGTGGCGCTCGGTCAACGGCCGGTTCACCGACGTCGCGCAACTCGGCGAGGTCGACGGCATCGGCCCCGCTCGCTTGGCCCGACTGCGCGACCTGGTGACGACATGAATGCTCCGCCGTCTCGTGGCACGCGACACGAAATCGGTTGCACCGCAGCGAATGACCGCCGGTTCGTCGCTCTCGCGGCGGGTGCGACCGCATGAACTGCCCGATGTGGCCGTGCGCGAGGCAGGAAAGTCGGCCCGCGCCAGGCCAACCCACGGGACCGCTGGACGACCGGGCGTCGGGATCGGGCGAGAGCCGTCCCGGATGTTCGATTGGGCTGGGCGAAACGCAGTGCGCCGCCGGTACGGCTGCGGGGGATTGCCGCGCGTCCAGACGCGACGACGTGGCCGACGGATGAGGGCGGCGCCGGGCGAGGGTGCGTTGCGGGAGCGGACGACACGTAGCGAGAGTGCGGCGCAGGAGACGACGGCGCGGCGTCGGTGGACGTGGGCAGCGCCCATCGGGCAGGCGGTAAGGCCGACGGCGGATCGGCGAAACGTTGCCGGGCGGCAGGGGGAGGAGGAATCGGCGCAACAGGTGCTCGATATGCGGCTGGTGCCCGCGGCGCTCGGGTGCTGGGTGGCGACGCTCGTCGCGGTGACCGTCGGATGGGTCGCGGGATCGGTGTTGGCGATCGGCGCTGTGGTGACGGCGATCGCACTGTGGGTGGTGTTGTTGTGGGCGATGGCGCATCGGCGGGAGCGGTGGCGGGTCGTCGCGGTGACCGGGTTGGCGACGATGCTGCTCGGGGCGGGATTCGGGGCGGCGGGTGCTTGGCAGGAGCATCACGTGCAGTCACACCCGCTACGCGAGTCGTTCGGGCGTTCGGTGAGCGTGATCGCGGCGGTGGCCGATGATCCGAAGCCTGTGCGCGCCGGTGCCTTCGGCGGACAGCGTCGGTGGATCGTGCGCGCCGGGTTGCGCGAATTCGGTCGAGGGCCGGAATGGACGCGTGCCGGTGGGTCGCTCGTGGTGCTGGCCGAGGGCGGCGAATGGGCCGCGCTGTCGCCTGGACAGCTGGTGCGGTTCCGGGCCGAGGTGAGTGAACCGAACCGCGCGGACCTGACTGTTGCCACCCTGCGTGCCTCCACGGATCCCGAGCGGATCGGTGCGCTCCCGTGGTGGCAGCGGCTGGCCGCGGATATACGATCGGATCTGGTCGACGCCTCGGCTCGGGCGCTGCCGCCGGAGGCCGCGGGGTTGCTGCCCGCACTGGTGGTCGGTGACACCGCCGCGTTGTCCGACGATGTCCGCGATGCGTTCGAAATCGCTGGGCTGCAACACCTGTGCGTGGTCAGTGGCGCGAACTTCACCATTGTCCTCACAGCTCTGCTCGCGCTCGCTCGTCTGCTCACCGCCGGTCCCCGAGCCAGTGCCGCGGCCGCCGCGGTAGTAGTCGTGCTGTTCGTGATCATCGCTCGTCCCGACCCCAGTGTGCTGCGGGCGGCGGCGATGGGTTCGGTGACAGTGCTGGCCCTGCTCACCGGCAGGCGCAAGCAGGCACTACCTGCGCTGTGCGCCGCGGTGATCGGATTGCTCGCCGTCGCACCACAATTGGCGGTAAGCGCGGGATTCGCACTGTCGGTAATCGCCACGGCGGGACTGATCCTGCTCGCGCCCAGCTGGGCGGACTGGTTGCGAGCGCGCGGATGGTGGCGTGCGCCCGCGGAGATCGTCGCGGTATCGGCGGCCGCCTTCGTCGTCACGTTGCCGCTGATGGTCGCGCTGTCGGGGCGGGTGAGCCTGGTGGCGATCGTGGCGAACGCGCTCGTCGCACCGGTGGTCGGACTGATCACGGTGATCGGCGCGGTAGGAGCGGTAGTGGCCTGCGGGTGGAGTGATGGCGCGGTGTGGGTGCTGTGGTGCGCCCGTCCTCCGATGTGGTGGTTGCTCGGCGTCGCCGATCGTGCTGCCGCGGTGCCGGGCGCTGTGGTTGCGGTCCCGGGAGGCGCGGCCGGGGGACTGGTCGCGACCGTTGTCGTCGTCGCTGTCGTGGCGGCTTTGCGCTGGTCGCACACCCGAAGGTTTCTCGCCGTGGCGGCGTTGGGCGTCTCGATCGTGGTGGTTCCCGTGCGCTACTTGCAGCCGGGCTGGCCACCATCGGGCTGGGTGCTCGCGATGTGCGACGTAGGGCAGGGAGACGGCTTGGCCTTGTCGGTCGCCCCAGGTGCCGCGGTCGTCATAGACGTAGGTCCCGACCCTCGCCCGATCCGGGCCTGTCTGGACCGCCTGAGAATCACCCGCGTTCCCCTCCTTGTCCTCACCCACCCGCACGCCGACCACATCAACGGTCTCGCCGGTGCCCTCCGAGGTCGCACCGTCGACGCGATAGCCACTGCCCCGGGCGAACTCCGCTCCGCCATCGCCCGAACCTGTATCACCGCAGACCGATTCGGCGAGCTCGCGGCACCCTCGGGGGCGCCGACGACCAGCCCGCCGAAACCGTCGGTCACGCCGTCGACCGCGGGCTCACATTTGGAGGAGCGAGCGTCGATGGTGGGGCCTGCTCAGCGGTTGTCCGAAGACGATCATGTCGTGTGCCCGAGTGGAATTCCGGGGGAGTGGTCGGCCAAGGGCGACAACCGGTCGACGGACCGAAGTGCTTCCCAGCGAGAATCGCATGGTCATGGTGACGACGACGCTGGTGGAGTCGAGCAGGTGGCGCGGATTGCGGGTACGGCCGGGATTGCGCTGATGGAACTGTACGCCGGGCACGAAATGACCTTTGGGGCAGTCGGATTGCGGGTGCTGGCACCGAGTCGGGAGGTGCCGACCTCGTTGGCGCCCGACGAGGCCAACGATCGGTCGCTGGTGATGCGGGCTCGTACGCCGGCCGGAACGATTCTGTTCACCGGCGACATCGAGACCGAGGCGCAGGGGCGGATCGTGCGTGGCGGTGATACCCGAGCCGACATCCTGAAGGTGCCCCATCACGGATCACGCACCACCACCCCGGAATTCCTGCGCGCTGTGGGCCCCCGGCTGGCCTTGATCAGCGCTGGATCAGGCAACACCTTCGGCCATCCACACCCCACGGTGACCACCACCCTTGCCGCGCTCGGCACGACGGTGGCTCGCACAGACCGCGATGGTGATGTCGTGATCGTGGGTACCGCCGCGGACCTGCGGACTGTCACGTCCCGTCGACGTGCGCCGCGGGCGCGGCACGGACCCGCGCCTCGATGGCATCGAGAATCGTGATCCGGTCGGTGGGCACGCTGATGCGCATCACGACCGAGGCCGTGGCTCGCTGTTCGAAGCTGAACGTGAAGAACGAGCAGCAGGCCGATTCCCGGGTGGCCAAATCGCGTCCGGCGGCCTCGGCGGTCTGCGGCAGAACCAGTTCGAGGGCCACCGGCGTCGGCCGGTCCCAGCTGAGGACCGAATCTGTGAAGAACTGGTCGAACTCGGCCACCCGCAGCGGAATGTCGGTGCTCGGCAACGTGCACGAGGTCGGCGCCCAGCGGGGAAGGGGGATATCGGTGGGCATTGGTTGAGGGTAGGTCGCCAGGCGCGGCGCGGGAAGGCAGCGTGTGTCCGGTTGTCGGTGGGCGTACGTAGGATCGGCTGGTGAGCGAACGCCCTGCCTCGGTGCATCTGGTCCTCGGCGACGAGGAACTGCTGGTCGAACGTGCGGTTGCGAAGGTGACCGCGCAGGTGCGCGCAGGTGCGCCCGATCCGGATTCGGTGCCCGTCGATCGATTGCGCGCCGGTGACGCGAGTAGCGCCGAGCTGGCCGAACTGCTCAGTCCGTCGCTGTTCGCCGAGGACCGGGTCATCGTGCTCGAGTCGGCGGCGGAAGCGGGCAAGGACGCGGTCGCGGTGATCACCGAGGCCGCGGCCGATCCGCCCGACGGGGTGGTGCTGATGGTGCTGCATTCGGGCGGTGGGCGGGCCAAGGCGCTGGCGCCCGCGCTGCAGAAGAAGGGCGCGACCGTCCACGAGTGCGCGAAGCTCGGCAAGGGCGCCGAGCGGGCGGAGTTCGTGCGCGGCGAATTCCGGTCCCTCGGGGTCAAGGTGCCGACCGAAGTCGTCCAGGTCTTGCTCGAGTCCGTCGGTTCGGAACTGCGTGAACTGGCCGCCGCCTGTTCACAATTGGTGTCCGACACCGGCGGCAAGGTCGACGCGAACGCGGTCCGCCGCTACTACTCCGGCCGTGCCGAGGTCACCGGCTTCGACGTTGCCGACCTCGCCGTCGCCGGCGATCGCCCCGGCGCGATGGAGGCGCTGCGCTGGGCCACCGACCGTGGCGTTCCCCACGTGCTGTTGGCCGACGCGCTCGCCGACTCCGTCCACACCATCGCCAAGGTGGGCTCGGCGGGCCGCGGCGACCCGTTCGCACTCGCCCAGAAACTCGGCATGCCCCCCTGGAAGATCAAGAAAGCCCAGGCCCAAGCCCGCGGCTGGAACCCCTCCACCATCGGCACCGCCCTCCAGGTGGTCGCCACGCTCAATGCCGACGTCAAGGGCGGCGCCGCCGACGCCACCTATGCCGTGGAACACGCACTGGCCCGCATCCTCGACCTCCGCGCCACCGGCTGACAGTGCGGATGATCGTTCTCGCCCTCGACTACCGGTCGGCTGAGCGGCCGTCCTGAATTGCACGTGCCGTGGCGCTCGGCCTGCTGGTCGAATTCGGCTCAGTAGTGGCACGGCGGCGGCGCGGAGCCGCCGGCGCGCGCCGGTCGGGCGGTCCTGACGGGAACACAGTGGACGGACCCGTCGCGCCGACCATCATCCAATCGGGATCGAATCGCGATGTCTGTTCGCTATCGCAGCTGGCACAGTTGATCATGAGATGGTTGAGTCGAGTGGTAGCCGGAACGGACCTCGCGGGCGCGGTCGACGCGGTCGAGGGTCGGCGGGGCGAGTAGCACGACGGGCGGTGCAGGTTGTCGCGGCGGTGTTGTCGGCCACGGTGCTGGTGGTGACGGCGTACGGGTGGTCGACGGCGGGAAGTTTCGACGCGGGGTTCTCGCGATCGCAGGCGATCGGTGACGACGCACCGCATTCGCTCGACGGCGATGTCAACATCCTGCTGATCGGGCTGGACACCCGGCGCGACCAGAACGGCAACGAACTCCCCGCCGAGGTCCTCGATCAACTGCACGCGGGCGACGGAGACGAGGGCGGATACAACGCCAATACCCTGATCCTGGTGCACATTCCGGCCGCGATGAACAAGATCGTCGCGGTGTCGATCCCCCGCGACGACTATGTACCCGTCACCGGCATCCCCGGCTACACCCACGCCAAGATCAAGGAGGCGTACGGGTTGAAGAAGGCGGCCGTGCAGGACCAGTTGATCGCGCGCGGGGTCACCGACCAGCGGAAGCTGGAACAGGCGGGCAGGGAAGCGGGGCGGGCCTCGACCGTGGCCGCGGTCCGGGATCTGACGGGGGTGCCGATCGACAGGTTCGCCGAGGTCACCCTGGCGGGCTTCTACGATCTGGCCGCCGCGCTGGGCGGCGTGGAAGTCTGCTTGAACGCCCCGGTCGAAGACACCGAGTTCTCCGGCGCCGATTTCCCCGCGGGCCGCCAGCAGTTGGATCCGGCGCAGGCGCTGGCCTTCGTCCGGCAACGGCACGGGCTGGAGAACGGCGATCTGGACCGGACCCACCGTCAGCAGGCGTTCCTCACCTCGGTGGCGCGGCAACTCCGCCGCGCGGGCACCCTGACCGATCCGGGCAAACTCACGGCGCTGATGGAGGTGGCCCATCGCAATATCGTGCTGTCGGATGGCTGGAACATGACCGAATTCGTGCGCACTCTCGGTGGCGCCGACGATCCGCAGGTCGAATTCCGGACCCTGCCGGTACTGCGCTACGACGTGATCAACGGACAGGACGTGAACATAGTCGACCGGTCGGCGATCCGCCGTGAGGTCGCCGCGGCCTTCGGCATGCCGATGCCCACCTCCACCGTCCGGCGCACCGGACAACGCACCCAACCGTCGGCGGCCTGGTCGCCGCAGACCGCGGCCGGCGCTCGGCGGACCAGCACGACCGCGTCGCAGCCGCAGACTCCCGCCGCGGGCAAGCCGGTCCGCGGCGACATCACCTCGGGGCAGGTGCCCTGCGTGAACTAACTATTCACCGGCGACAACGAGCGAGACATCCGCATCCGCGTCCTCGTCGTCTTCGAGGTCCTCGTAGCGTCCCTCCCACTCGTCGTAGAGGGGAACTTCGTCCTCGCGGGTGACGATCCACGCGGCGCCGTAGCCGCCGTCCTCGTCGGGCACCATCACATTTTCGACCTTGAGACCGATACCCAGGATCTCCGCCGCGCGGATCACCTCGGCCAGGTCGTCGCCTCGTACCACCGTCTGATTCGCGTACACCGTCAACATGGCGCGAATGGTAGCCGGTCAGCTGAGTCGGCGGGCCGGAGGCGGTAGCGCAGCGTGACCACGCAGGCCCTCGCGCGCTGACAAAAAGCACCGAAGACAACGACAAAAGCCGCCGTGGTCATCGAGGCCACGGCGGCTGCGTCTTGCGAAGTACTATCAGCGAGCACCAGGCTCGCCGACGATCAGATCTTGTTCAGAGCCAGCGCGAGCGCGGACTTCTTGTTGGCCGCCTGGTTGGCGTGGATGACGCCCTTGGACGCGGCCTTGTCGAGCTTGCGGCTCGCGAACTGCAGCTGCTGAGCAGCCTTTTCCTTGTCGCCGCTGGAGGCAGCTTCACGGAAGTTGCGGATCGCGGTGCGCAGCGCGGACTTGACCGACTGGTTACGCTGACGCGCTTCCTCGTTGGTACGGATCCGCTTCATCTGGGACTTGATGTTGGCCACGCCTGTATCCTCTGGTTTCCTGTCGCTGGGTGGTATTCCTTGAAAGCTCGTCGGGCGCGCGCCCACGATGCAGCAGATGGTGCTGAACTACGGGTAACACCGCGCCGAAGATCGAGGTTACCAGCTCGGCATCCCCCGGCGAAATCGGCCCTCGATCCGCCCGAGCGGGCAGACGCCGCCGATTTCACCCGTTTCAGGTGATGCAAAGAATTTACCTGTGTCACACACGACCCTGCTGCCGGGTGATGCACAGTTTTTGTCATGACCTCCACCACAGCGCCGAGTACGGCTCGATCTGCATCACCGGCGATGGTGAGAACGAACGGCGATCCGGCAGCCACGCACACCGGATTGTTCGAGGGGTACCGACCCGGTCGCTTCGCCGACGCGTTCGACGAGATGTTCGACGGGGCGGGAAAGGTGCGGGCGCCCTACAAGGGCATTCACGCCGCGATGGCGGCCAACGACGTCGATGACCTGGCCAAACGCTCCGACGCGCTGGACCGCGCGTTCATCGACCAGGGCATCACCTTCTCCCTGTCGGGCCAGGAGCGGCCGTTCCCGCTGGATCTGGTGCCGCGGGTGATCGCCGCCGCGGAGTGGGCCAAGCTCGAACGCGGCATCAAACAGCGGGTCACCGCGATGGAGCTGTTTCTCGCCGACGTCTACGGCGAGCAGAACATCCTGCGTGATCAGGTGATCCCCAAGCGCCTTGTCACCTCGTGTGAACACTTCCACCGCGAGGCCGCCGGGCTGGTCCCGCCCAACGGTGTGCGCATCCACGTCTCCGGCATCGACCTGGTCCGCGACGAGAAGGGCGACTTCCGGGTGCTCGAGGACAACCTGCGCTCGCCGTCGGGTGTGTCCTATGTGATGGAGAACCGTCGCACGATGGCCAGGGTCTTCCCCGACCTGTTCTCCTCGCACCGGGTGCGCGCGGTGGGCGACTATCCCGGTCACCTACTGCGCGCGCTGCGAGCCTCCGCGGCGCCCAACGAGGTCGACCCGACCGTGGTGGTGCTCACGCCGGGCGTGCACAACGCCGCCTACTTCGAGCATTCGCTGCTGGCCAGGCAGATGGGGGTGGAGCTCGTCGAGGGGCGCGATCTGTTCTGCCGTGACAATGTCGTCTACATGCGCACGACGGCGGGCGAGCGGCAGGTCGACGTGATCTACCGGCGTATCGACGACACCTTCCTCGACCCGATGCACTTTCGCCCCGACTCCGTGCTCGGCGTCGCCGGAGTGCTCAACGCCGCCCGGGCGGGCAATGTGGTGATCTCGAGCGCGGTGGGCAACGGGGTCGGCGACGACAAGCTCATCTACACCTACGTGCCCAAGGTCATCGAGTACTACCTCGGCGAGAAGCCGATCCTGCCCAATGTCGACACCTTCCGCTGCTGGCTCGACGACGAACGCGAGGAAGTGCTCGATCGGGTCGGCGAACTGGTGGTCAAACCGGTCGAGGGTTCCGGCGGCTACGGCATCGTGATCGGCCCCGACGCGAGCCCGCGCGAACTGGAGGCGGTCAAGCGCAAGATCAGGGCCGACCCGCGTGGCTGGATCGCCCAGCCGGTGGTGCAGCTGTCCACCGTGCCGACCAAGATCGGCAACGATCTCGCACCGCGCCACGTGGATCTGCGTCCGTTCGCGGTCAACGACGGTGACGACATCTGGGTGCTGCCCGGCGGTCTCACCCGGGTCGCGTTGCCGGAGGGCTCGCTGGTGGTGAACTCCAGTCAGGGTGGCGGCAGCAAGGACACCTGGGTGCTGGCCGGACGCACGAGCTCGGTCGACCGGGAACTCGCCGGGCCCGAACTCGTCAGCGAACCGCCGGAGGCCGATTCGTTCGAGCTCGGCCGTGAACTCAGCACGCCGCAAGCCAATCAGCAACAGCAACAACAGCAGCAGACACAGCGGTTGATCGGGGAATAGGGACATGCTTGCTCGAAACGCCGAATCCCTGTACTGGATCGGCAGATACGTCGAGCGCGCCGACGACACAGCGCGCATTCTGGATGTGGCGGTGCACCAACTCCTCGAAGACGCGACCGTCGACGCGGACCGCACATCCCGCGTGCTGCTGAAGGTGCTCGGGATCGAACCGCCCGAGGGTCTGCGCCTGGATGTGTGGTCGGTGACCGATCTCGTCGCCTACAGCCACGACCACGGCGTCTCGATCAGTGACTCCATCACCAAGGCCCGCGAGAACGCCCGCGGCGCACGGGAAGTCACCTCGAGCGAGATGTGGGAGTGCCTCAACGCCACCTACAACGGGATGGCCACGGCGGAGCGGGCGGCGCGTGGGCTGGGCCCGCACGAGTTCTTCTCCTACATCAAGGGCCGGGCGGCGATGTTCACCGGACTGACCGACTCGACGCTGAGTCGCGACGACGGCTACCGCTTCCTGCTGCTGGGACGGTCCATCGAACGCGTCGACATGATGGTGCGCCTGTTGCTCTCGCGTGCCGGTGACAAGACCTCCTCGCCCGCGTGGGTGACGGTGCTGCGCTCGGCGGGCGCGCACGACACCTACCTGCGCACCCATCGCGGTGCCCTCGACGCCGCCAGGGTCGCCGAGTTCATCCTGATCGACCGCCTGTTCCCGCGTTCGGTGTTCCACACGCTGCGGGTCGCCGAGGCCTGCCTGACCGAACTCGATCAGCGACCGGGCAGCCGCGTCGGCGCGCGGCACGAGGCGCAGCGGGTGCTCGGACGCGCGCGCAGCGAACTCGAATTCCTGCCGCCGGGAGTGTTGTTGGAAGACTTGCAGAGCCGCTTGCTCGCCCTGCAGAAATCGTGCCGTGAGCTCAGTGAAGCCGTGTCACGCCAGTATTTCCACGCCGCACCGTGGGTGGCGTGGACCGATGTGCGCAGCAAACAGGACAGCCGCGTGCAGGTAGAGGGAGAACTATGAGTTGGCGGATCAGGGTGGTGCACACCACCGGCTATGTCTACGACGCGCCGGTGACGCGATCGTTCAACGAGGCCCGGCTCACCCCGCGCGCCGACAGCAGACAGAACGTGATCCTCAATCGCGTCGAAACCGTGCCCGCCACCAGGGCTTATCGCTACACCGACTACTGGGGCACCGCGGTCACGGCCTTCGACCTGCACGCACCGCACACCGAACTCGAGGTGACCGGGTCCTCGGTGGTCGAGACCGAATCGTTCGCCGAACCGACCGAGGAACTGAGCTGGGACGAGCTGCAAGGCGGGCGGGTCATCGACCGGTTCGACGAAATGCTCAGTCCCACCGCCTATGTGCCGCGCGATCGCAAACTGTCGACGGTGGCGCGTCAGCTCTCGCGCGGCGAGGAGCCGGCCAAGGCGGTGGTGCGTGCGGCCGAATGGGTGCACAAGGAAATGGACTACATCGCGGGCACGACCTCGGTGCACACCTCGGCGCTCGAGGCTTTCGCCGAGCGTCGTGGGGTGTGCCAGGACTATGCCCACCTGACGCTGGTGTTGTTGCGCAGCATGGGAATTCCCAGCCGCTACGTGTCCGGGTACCTGCATCCCAAGCCGAGCGCCGAGATCGGCGAAACGGTCGCGGGCCAGTCGCACGCGTGGATCGAGGCATGGACCGGGCAGTGGTGGGGGTATGACCCGACCAACAACCTCGCCGTCAACGAGCAGCACGTTTCGGTCGGTGTCGGACGTGACTACGCGGATGTGCCGCCGCTGAAAGGTGTCTTCTCCGGTGGCGGCTCGACAGACCTCGAGGTCGTTGTGGAGGTCACCCGCCTCGCGTAGTGTCCGAGAGGCTCGTGCGGACCCCGCTCGCCGCGGGGTTGATTCCTCCCGGAGAGGTGGCAGCGGATGTCTCCCACTGCACAGGAACTCGTCGACATCGAAGTCGTTTCCGAGCCGAAGAAGTGGGCGGCCGAGGGGCTTGGCACCTTCATCCTCGTGATCTGTGGTGTCGGCACGATGGTGCTGGCCGGTGATCGGGTGGGTGCGCTCGGTGTCGCTTTCGCCTTCGGGTTGTCGCTGATGTTCCTGGTCTACGCGATCGGGCCGATCTCGGGCTGCCACGTCAACCCGGCGGTCACCCTCGGGCACCTGTTGCTCGGGCGGATCACCGCGATCGGTGCGGCCGGTTATGTCGTCGCGCAGCTGATCGGCGCGTTCCTGGCGGGACTGGTGCTGTTCGCGCTGGCCAACAACCTGCCCGCCTACGACCGCGCGGTCGACGGCCTCGGCGCCAACGGCTGGGGCGCGCACAGCCCGTCGGCGCTCACCGGGCCGCTCGGCGAGGTCGTCGTCCAGAACGGTTACGGCCTGGCGGCGACCATCATCATCGAGGTGATGCTCACCGCGCTACTGGTGTTCGTGGTGCTGGCCTCGACCGATCAGCTCTCCGATGTGCCGTTGGCCGGGCTCTCGATCGGGGTCACCCTCACGGTGATCTACCTGGTCTCGCTGCCGATCGACAACACCTCGGTGAACCCGGCCCGCAGCCTCGGTGTCGCGCCGTACCAGGGCGGGGCGATGGGGCAGGTGTGGGCGTTCGTGGTGTTCCCGCTGGTCGGTGGAGCGCTGGGGGCGCTGGTCTACGGCTTGATCTTCGGCCGGTCCAAGGACGTTCGCACGTAGACGCGCAACGATCGAACCCCGGCCCGGGTGCACCGGACCGGGGTTCGATCGTGTTCAGCTCCAGCTGTATTCGGCGACCAACCGGTGCGCGACCAGGTCGAAGGTCTTGCGCTCGACGATCGCGCCCTCGCGCCGGATGCCGTCCTCCGGCACGTCGAGTACCCGGTCCAGCCGCACCCAGCTCGGTCTGCCGTCGTGATCCCACGGACCGGCGCCGATGCCGACCCAGTTGCGGTCATGGGCGCGTTCGGCTTTGGACGACAGCATCAGTCCGAGCAGGGTTTTGCGGTCACGTCCGACCACCAGCACCGGCCGGTCCTTGCCGTTGGTCGGGTCTTCCTCGAACGGCACCCAGGTCCACACGATCTCGCCGGGATCGGCGCGACCGTCGAGTTGCGGGCAGTACACGATCTGCCGGGCGCGATGGGCTGTCGGCACGGGCGTGGAGGCGGTCGGGCGCACCGTGACGGCGGGCCCGGGCTTGGTCGCCAGCGCGTCCACCAGCTTCTCCAGCAGGCGTGGCCCCTGCTTGCGCACGATTTTGGGCCCCTGCTCCTTGGCGATGACGCCGAGTTGCTTGCCGAGACTGTTCCAAGTGCTGGCCATCTCTGAAATATAACGCCGACTCCCTGCCGGAGTGCACAGGTGACAGGGCACTGGACAGGTGAATCGGGTCGACGGCGCACGCTCGGGTGCACCGGTGGCAGGGGCGTGGGTCCGTTCATGGGACGATGGCCCCAGTTCGCCGATACCCCTCGAGGAGTGGAGTGGCTTCCAGTTTTGCCGATACGACGTTCACCGATCCGTCCCGGATCCGGAACTTCTGCATCATCGCCCACATCGACCATGGCAAGTCGACCCTGGCCGATCGGATGTTGCAGCTGACCGGTGTGGTCGAGGAGCGGGCGATGCGCGCCCAGTACCTGGACAGGATGGATATCGAGCGTGAGCGCGGCATCACGATCAAGGCGCAGAACGTGCGGTTGCCGTGGCAGGTCGACGGCACCGACTACGTCCTGCACCTGATCGATACCCCGGGCCACGTCGACTTCACCTACGAGGTCTCGCGCGCGCTCGAAGCCTGTGAGGGCGCGATCCTGCTGGTCGACGCCGCCCAGGGCATCGAGGCGCAGACCCTCGCGAACCTGTATCTGGCGCTGGAGAAGGATCTGACGATCATTCCCGTGCTGAACAAGATCGACCTGCCCGCCGCGGATCCCGATCGCTACGCGGCCGAGCTGGCCCATATCGTCGGCTGCGAGCCGGGCGACGTGCTGCGTGTCTCGGGCAAGACCGGCGTCGGCGTGACCGAACTGCTGGACAAGGTGATCGAGGCCGTCCCCGCTCCCGTGGGCGACGCCGACGCACCGGCGCGCGCGATGATCTTCGACTCGGTCTACGACACCTACCGGGGCGTGGTCACCTACATCCGCGTGGTCGACGGCAAGATCTCCCCGCGCGAGAAGATCAAGATGATGTCGACCGGCGCGACCCACGAGTTGCTGGAAGTCGGCATCGTCTCGCCCGAACCCAAGCCCACCCAGGGCCTCGGTGTCGGCGAGGTCGGCTACCTGATCACCGGTGTGAAGGACGTGCGCCAGTCGAAGGTCGGCGATACCGTCACCAGCTCCCGCAACGGCGCCACCGAAGCACTCACCGGCTACCGCGAGCCGCGCCCGATGGTGTACTCCGGTCTGTACCCGGTGGACGGCTCCGACTACCCGGATCTGCGTGACGCACTGGACAAGCTTCAGCTCAACGACGCCGCGCTCACCTACGAGCCGGAAACCTCGGTGGCGCTGGGCTTCGGTTTCCGCTGTGGCTTCCTCGGACTGCTGCACATGGAGATCACCCGCGAGCGGTTGCAGCGCGAGTTCGGGCTCGAGCTCATCTCCACCGCGCCCAACGTGGTGTACCGGGTGGAGATGGAGGACGGCACCGAACACGTCGTCACCAACCCGTCGTACTGGCCGGAGGGCAAGTCGCGGCACGTGTACGAACCCATCGTGAAGTGCACCGTCATCTCGCCGAGCGAGTTCATCGGTTCGATCATGGAGCTGTGTCAGCAGCGTCGTGGCGAGCTCGGCGGCATGGACTACCTGTCCGAGACCCGCGTCGAGCTGCGCTACACCATGCCGATGGCCGAGATCATCTTCGACTTCTTCGACCTGCTGAAGTCGCGCACCCGCGGCTACGCCAGCCTCGATTACGAAGAGGCGGGCGAGCAGGAAGCCGACCTGGTGAAGGTCGACATCCTGCTGCAGGGCGAGGCTGTCGACGCGTTCAGCGCGATCGTGCACCGCGACGCCTCGCAAGCCTACGGCCACAAGATGACCACCAAGCTGCGCGAACTGATCCCGCGTCAGCAGTTCGAGGTGCCGATCCAGGCCGCGATCGGCGCGAAGATCATTGCCCGCGAGAACATTCGGGCGATCCGCAAGGACGTGCTCGCCAAGTGCTACGGCGGCGACATCAGCCGTAAGCGCAAGCTGCTCGAGAAGCAGAAGGAGGGCAAGAAGCGCATGAAGACCATCGGTCGCGTGGAGGTCCCCCAGGAAGCCTTCGTGGCGGCGCTGTCCTCGGATTCGGACAAGCCCAAGAAGTAGGCAACACCCCAGAACGACTCTCAGGCGCCGGTGCTCACCGGCGCCTGAGCTGTTTCCACCCGCGGCCGGACACCGCCGAGCGGGCTGCGGTCGAGTTCCGCTGTGGTGAGCACGGCGGCGCCACCGAGCGGGGCGAGGGCCGTGCGGCGAGTGCGGGTCGAGAATGCGGTCGTGGTGGGGCTCCTGGCTGGGGATTTCACCGGCCTCTCGGCCTGCGAGCACCGACGTTGTGGCGCCGATCTTCACACTCTGTCGAGCAGTCGTTAGAGTTCTCTCGGGATCGTCGGCGCCCCTGATTTCCCGGGCTCGCCGAAAGGTGTTGCTCGCCATAAGGTGAGTACCAACCGGCCTGCACGAAATGACAGGCCGACGGTCGGAAAATAGTGTTGGATGGGCCTCACTTCGCCGCTGATGTGGTGGGGAACCACAGCGATGCGAGTGTTGGAGCTTTGATGACGCGTGATCTGCCTTTCGACGACGGTGCCGCGCGCGCAGAGGGGTCGGAGGGGTCGGACACGGCCTACCGGATCGCCAACGGCGTAGCCCGGGTGGCCAGGGCCGGCGCCTACGTCACCGGTGGTGCGCTGGTCGCGGCCAACGGGACCGCCCGTGAACCGGGCACCAGCAATGCCGACAGCCGGTACGCGGGCTGGTCGCAGCAGACGGTGCCCGCCGATCCGAGCCCGGACGCACCCAGTCCTATCGTGACCTTTCCCGATCTGGCCGTCGAGCCCGCGCCGAGCCCCGTGGTGCCGCACATGCCCTTCGCCACGCCGACGACACCCGATGTCGCGATGGTCGTGACATCGGACGAACCCGGCTGGCGCCCCGAGATTCCCGGCGCCGATTCCGATCGCGAGTACCGGATCCCCGGCAGCGACGAGTCGTCGAGCAGTGTCGGCATTCCGAGCTATGGGCACATGCCGTCCGGTCCGGGCTACAACGACAATCCCTACCCGCTCCCCGGCACCAGTCCGGACCCCGGTTTCGACATCCCCGGTTTCGACGGACTGCCCGGCCACGGCAATTTCCCCGGCTTCGATCTGCCGGGTACGGGCAACGGCCTGCCCGGATTCGACGGTCTGCCGGGCGGTGGCATCGGTATCCCGGGCTACGACGGCTTGCCCGGCCAGGGTGTCGGTATCCCCGGCTACGACGGCGTCGGGATGCCGAGCGGTGATACGGCCGAATCCACCGCACCCGACGGCATGTTCAACGGAATCGGCAACCTCGACGGGTTGTTCGGCGGCGTCGGCGGAATGGTCGACGGGGTCGGTGGCATGTTCGACGGTGTCGGCGCGATGGTGACCACCGACTGGCAGGTCGACGTCCACGTCGGACTCGACGGGGTGTGGGCCACCTCGCAGATGAAGGTCGACGTGCAGGTCGGCCGGGTCGGCGATCAGCTCGACGACTACGGCCAGTGGCTCGGCGGGGGCCTGAAGGTGCCCGGTGACACGGCAGGCACCTCGCCGACCGGGTCCGGCCTCGGCTCCTCCTCGCCCGGCGGCACCGGGCTCGGGAACTCGTCCTCGGGTGCTCCCGGCCTGCCCGGATCCTCGTCGTCGGGTATCGGTCTGCCCGGTACTACGGCGCCCGGCGCCCCGGCTGTCGCGGCCCCGGCTCCGGCCGTCGCGGCGACTGCTCCGGCGCCCGTCGCCGCGACGCCGTTCGCCCCGGCCCCGATCGCCCCCGTGCCCGCGCCGATCGCACCGCCCGCGCCCGCGCCTGTCGCGGTCAGCCCCGTGGTCGCCACGCCGTTGCAGACGACCATCCAGCCCGACGTCGCCTCCACGCCGATCGCGAATGTGTTCGGACCCCAGGGTGTTTCGCCGCTGACCGCGCCCGCGGCCTCCGTGCCGGCCCTGTTCACCCCGGCCACCCCGACAAAACCCGTTGTGCTGCCCGATGTCTCCGGTGGCACCACCACCCCGACGACCGCGCCCTCCACGGTTCCGACGGTCGGCGTCGACACCCCGACCACGGTGAAGCTGCCCGGCACGTCCACGGACGCGGTCCCGACCGTGCCCGACATCACGAAGGTCCCGATCACCGTCTCGCCGACCGGCCCGAACAAGCCGACCGTCCCCGACGACGACCTCACCACCAAGCCGGGCACCACCAGCGGCGCCACACCGCCCTCGACCGGCGACGCCACCGGTGGGGTGACGACTCCCTCGACCGGCGCCACTACCCCGAGCGTCGATGCGCCGAGCCAGACCGCGCCCCACACCACCGCTCCGGTACCCAGCCCGCAGCCGACCGCGCCGACGAAGCAGCCGACCATCGATCAGCCGACGAAGCAGCCCACCGTCGACATCGATCCGCCGACGGTGGTCACCCCGCCGCCGGTCACCGTGCAGCCGACGGTGGTACCGGTGAAACCCCCGGTCATCGAGACCAAGCCGATCGCCGCCGAGTTCGACCAGCACGACGGCGGCTACCATGGCGTTTCGGCCGGATTGTTCGACACGGGTATGGGTGGCGGTGATTTGCTCGCTGCCGCGTTTCCCATCGAGCACCATGGGTATGACTTCGTGGTCTGACACGACGATTTCGGCCGTGTCGATGCGACGAGAGTGAGGAACAGTTGTCTGCCGCAGCCGGACTGCAGACCGCGACGGTGAAGCATCCGGATGTGATGGCTCCCGTTGTCGAGCTGGTCGACGAACTGCGGGAACTGGTCCGCTCGGGCGGCCGCAACGACCTCGACGCCCGCCTCGGCATGGTCCGGGCCAGGCTCAGTGATCCGCGGGTTCGCATCGTTGTCGTCGGTGAGCCGCAGGCGGGGATGAGCACGCTGGTCAACAGCATGGTCGGGTCCCCGGTCAGCGCCACCGAGGGCAAGCCGAGCGTTCCGGTGATCGTCGAATACGGCCAGGCGCCGAAGGCGACACTGGTGAAATCGGCGCCCGGGGGCCGGGTCGAACGGGTACCCGTCGACCCGCTGAACCCCCTTCCTGCGCTGACCACCCTCGGCGTACTGCGTGCCGAGTTCACCGAGCCCAGCGCTCTGCTGGCCGACGGTCTCGTGGTGATGGACGCGCCGGGATCGAGCGCTCACGAAGCAGCCGCCTGGTCGATGATCGCCGCCGCCGATGTCGTCCTCTACGCCACCGACGCCGCCGCCGAACTCACCGAGGCCCAGCTGGACTACCTGCGCCGGGTCGAGCAGGTGTGCCCGGCGGTGGTCTGCGTGCTCACCAAGATCGACCGCAACCCGCACTGGTCGCTGACCCAGCGGCGCAATCGCGCGCTGCTCGACGGGGCCGGGCTGAACTTCGCGGTGGCTCCGGTCTCGGGTCTGCTGCATCGCGAGGCCATCGAACGTGGCGACCAGCAGCGCGACGCGGAGTCCGGAGTGCCCCAGCTCGTCGATCACCTGCGGGAATACGTTGTCGCCCAGGCTGATTCGGTGGCTGTGACGGCCGCGGTGCGCGATATCGCGCTGATCACCGACCAGCTCACCGTCACCCTGCGGGCCGAGTCCGACACCCTGCGCGACCCGCGCAGGCGTGCCGAGATCACCCAGCGCCTGGCCGCCGCGCGCACGACCGCCGATCAGCTGCGCCAGCGCACCGCCACCTGGCAGGTGACCCTCGTCGACGGCAGTTCCGAACTCAGCGCCGATATCGAACACGATCTGCGACACCGGTTGCGCAGCCTGGTCCGGGAGGCAGAGGCGGAGATCACCCGCACCGATCCCGCCCGCAAATGGGCAGATTTCGCCTCCGAGCTCGACGCGCGCATCTGTGAGGCGGTCGAGGAGAACTTCGTGATGGCGCACTATCGTGCCGTCGAGCTCACCGAGCAGGTGGCCTCGAAGTTCCCGCCCGACAACCGAACTCCGCCGCTGCCCGAACTGCGACTGACGAACCCCAGCGAAGTACTCGAACCCGTACAGCCGCTGGAACCTCTCGAAAGCGCCAAAGCCGGTGTGGGACAACAGCTGCTCACCGCGCTGCGTGGTTCCTACGGCGGCATCCTGATGGTCGGTCTGGCCACCAGCCTGCTCGGCATGTCACTGGTCAACTGGTACTCCGCCGGCGCCGGTGTGCTGCTCGGCGTGAACGCGCTCTGGGACGACCGCAAGAACCGCAAACAGCGCAGGCAGGCCGAGGCCAAGGTGGCGGTCGCTCGCCTGGCCGACGATGTGATCTTCCAGGTGGGCAAGGAATCGCGTAACCGCCTGCGCGCGCTGCAACGAGTGCTGCGCGACCACTACACCGAGATCGCCGCCGAAGTGGGCCGCACCGCCGACGAGGCGTTGCGCGCCGCCGAGGAAACCGGCCTGCGCTACGGCGACCACCGCGAGCTGCGCATCACCGAGATCGAGGCGGGCCTACGCACCGTGGCCGGGTTGCGCGCCCGCGCCGAACGACTCGCGTAAGGAGCCGTCCGGGCACGGCGCAGGGCGTCCAAGCCTCGCACTGAGCGCTGACGATCACCCCCGGTTGGGCGGCGTGTGCGCCGGCTGGAACTGACCCGCGTTGCGCGAGTCCTCCGCGCGGATCACGTGGGTGACCGCGTTGATCAAGGCCAGATGGGTGAAGGCCTGCGGAAAGTTGCCCAGGTGACGGCCGGTGCGTGAATCGATCTCCTCGGCGTAGAGACGCAGTGGGCTGGCCAGCCCGAGCAGGCGTTCGCACAGATGGGTGGCCCGTTCGAGCTCGCCGATCTCCACCAACGCCGAGACCAGCCAGAACGAGCAGATGGTGAAGGTGCCTTCCTCGCCCTCGAGGCCGTCGTCGGTGGTGGCGGTGCGGTAGCGCAGCACCAACCCGTTGACGGTGAGGTGGTCGGCGATGGCGAGCACCGTCGCACGGATGCGGGGGTCGTCCGGCGGCAGGAAGCGCGTCAGCACCACCAGCAGCAGCGAGGCGTCGAGGGTGTCGCCGCCGTAGGTCTGGGTGAACACGCCCTCGGAGTTGACCCCGAACTCGAGGATGTCCGCGCGGATCTCCTCGGCGATGTCGAACCACTCGGCCGCGCGCTCGTGCATCCCGTGCATCTGCGCCAGCCGCGCGCCGCGATCCAGCGCCACCCAGCACATCACCTTCGACGAGGTGAAGTTCTGCGGTTCGCCGCGCACCTCCCAGATCCCGCGATCGGGTTTGCGCCAGTTGGCAATCGCGGCGTGCACGGTGCGCTCGAGCAGCGGCCACAGCGATTCCGGCACCTGTCCACGCGATTTCACGTGCAGGTACACCGCGTCGAGCATGGTGCCCCAGATGTCGTGCTGGTCCTGGTCGTAGGCGGCGTTGCCGACGCGGACGGGGCGCGCACCGTCGTAGCCCGACAGATTCGGCAGTTCGTACTCGGTGATCTGACGTTCGCCGCCGATCCCGTAGAGCACCTGCAGGGGCAACGCGTCACCGTTCTCGCCGGTGGTGACATCGTCGAGGAACGCGAAGAAATCGTTGGCCTCGCGATCGAGGCCGAGGGTGTACAGGCCCCACAGGGCGAAGCTCGCGTCGCGCACCCAGGTATAGCGGTAGTCCCAGTTACGTTCTCCGCCAATGGTTTCCGGCAACGATGTGGTGGAGGCAGCCAACAGGGCGCCTGTCGGCGCGTAGGTGAGCCCCTTGAGGGTGAGCGCGCTGCGCTGCAGGTAACTGCGCCACGGATGATCAGGGAAGTCGCCCTGGGTGATCCAGCGGCGCCAACACTCGGTGGTCGCCCACATCTTCTGTGCCGCTTCGTCGTAGGTGGCGGGCGCGGGCAGCTCCGACCAGGTCAGCGCGACGAACACCTGATCGCCTTCGGCCATCCTGGTGCGAGCGCGCGCCTCCCGGCCTTCCAGGCCCAGCCGCAGATCGGTGGTGAGAACCAGCGACGGCCCGCCGTCGGGATCGCTGGTCGCCCGCGCGGTCGCCTGCTCGTAGACCTTGCCGGTGTACTCCCAGGTGGCCCCGCCCTGGTGGTAGTCGAAGGAGGGTTGGCAGCTCATCTCCAACTCGACGGTGCCGCTCACACACTTGACCGTGCGCAGCAGGACGTGTTCGGCATCCCAGTCCATCGGGGTGCGCCGGTGGGTCTTGGACCGGGCGATGTTGTTGTGCCAGGGGCCAAGTACCAACGTGTCGCGCACGATCAACCACCCCGTTTCGGTCTGCCAGGTGGTTTCCAGGATCATTCCGCCCGGCAGATAACGCCGCGCCGCGGGCACATTCTTGCCGTAGGGCCCGATCCGGAAATGTCCGGCGCTGCGGTCGAGGATCGCACCGAAAACGCTGGGGGAGTCGGGTCGTGGCACACACATCCACTCCACCGAACCGCTGCTCGCGATCAGGCAACTGGTTTCACAATCGGAGAGGAAGGCGTAGTCGTCGATCGGCGGAAACGCACCACGACCGCCGCGCGAGGAGACCGGACTCAGAATCGGGAGGCTGTCAGCGCTGGATGACTGCATACCCCATCATCACGGCGGTACGGGCGCGCGTCCACCGCAACGGGCCGAGGTCTCGGTGGATCCGCTGGTCGTGGCGCGGGAATTGGCGGGGCGCACGCGCACCGGATCGGGCGTTCACGGTGACCGACTAGTGTGGTCGGGGTGCAACGCATCGCAGGTTGGTGGGACGGGTTCGAACTCTGGGTAGCGGGGCTACCCTTCATTCCGCAGTTTCTCGTGGTGCTGGTCGGGATGGTGCCGATCAGCTTCGCTATCGCCTTCCTGCTCGACCGCAGTCTGCGGGCGGTGTTCCGGGTGCTGCGGCGCGACGACCGGATCGAGGCTTCGGTCCCGGTCCCGGTCCCGGTCCCGGTCGCCGTCGCCGTCGCCGAACGGCCGACTGTCGGCAGCGGTGCGCGCTGATGCCACGTTCTCGCGTTCAGCTCGCGCTCATCGGTTTGCTCGTTCTCGTTGTGATCGCGTGGTTCTTCACGCGTTGAGTTCTGGTGTCGGGGGTGGGGTCAGTTCTTGCGCCAGTCGTCGAAACGCTTGCCCAGATCCGAGACTGTGCGGGTGACTTCCTGGCCTACGGTGTTGACCGCTGAGCCCACGTCGCGTCCCAGGTCGCGGACGGTGCGGACGAACATGTCGTCGGACTGGTCGAACGACTCGCGGTAGTGCCGGGCCGCCTCCTTGACCTCTTCGCTGATGCTCGCGGTGCGATCCTGCTCGCGGCGCGGGTAGGTGCCGGCGAGTACACGGTCGTAGTCGCCGGACTGGATCCAGCGGCGCAGCTCGGCCGCGCGGAGCACGGAGAACGGGTGGGACTGGAGCTCGAGGTTGAGCAGCTTGAGTACGCCGTCGCGCAGGTCGCCCGAGCGCATGTAGTCGTCGGCCTGGTCGAGGAACGCGCCGTGGTTCATCTCGTGCAGCCACGCGCCACCGGCGGTCTTCATGTGTACGCGCACCGAGGCCTCGACGTCCTGACAGCAGAGCAGGCCCGCGCGGTCGCCGGACAGCTCCGACTTGCGGCTCCACTCCATCAGCGCCGCCACGATCGCGCGCAGCGCCCAGCCACCGACCGGCATCCAGCCGACCGAGGCCGACAACCGCATCAGGTGCATGAGCATCGTGCGATACACCGCGTGCCCGGACAGCGCGTGGCCGAGTTCGTGGCCGACGACGAACCGCAGTTCCTCGGTGTCCAGCAGTTCGAGCAGGCCGGTGGTGAGCACGATGAACGGCTTGTCCATCCCGATGGTGAACGCGTTCACCGACGGGTCCTGCAGCACGAACATCTCCGGCGTGGACTGCGCGTCGAGCACGCCCACGCAGTCCGCGCGCAGCTGGTGCAGCGTGCGGAACTGTCGTTCGTCGACCCGCACGGCGGTCGCCAGGTACAGCAAGCGATGTTGACGCTCGCGCAGCAAACCCGACAATGCCCGCAGCACCGTGTCGAAGCCGCTCAACGAGCGCAGTGCCACGAGTGCGGTGCGGTCGGCCGGGTGTTCCCAAGCGCGCGTACTGATCTCCGGAAAACGCGTGCGTACCCGGTCTGGAGCCATGGTCATAGGATGAAATCCCCCCTCGTTGTGGAACTCTCGTCGATGTGAACCATCATGGCGCACTCTGTTACAGTCTGCCTGTGTCGTCGAGTGTCGCCCCGCAGATCCGCCATGAACTGGCGTTGATCGCTGTCGGCAACCTCGCCGTCGCCGACATCCTCTGTCGATGATCGGCCACCGAACTCGGCTGCGTGTTTCTGCCCAGTAGACTGGCGCGCGCTTTCCTTTCGCAGTCGTAGTTCGTCACTGTCAGGGCCCTGGCCCGAGTCGCGCCAACTGTCGTGGGTCTCGCACCCGACAGGTCTACCGATCGTCGAGCGTTGATCCTGCCGCCACTCACACCGTCGTGCCGCAGGTCCTTCCCGAAAGGTTCACCCCCGTGTCTTCCACGTTGTCATCCACCTCCTGGATCGGTGCGCGCCGCCGCGCCGCCGCCATTGCTGTCACTGCTGTCGCCGCGCTCGCGCTGACCGCCTGCGCGGGTGGGGCCAGTGACTCGACCGACGGCAGCGACGCCGTGGCCGACGGCAGCGGAGGCACCATCAACCTCTATGCCTACGCCGTGCCCAAGCCGGGCTTCGACAAGGTCACGCCCGAGTTCAACAAGACCGAGGCGGGCGAAGGTGTGGCGGTGCGGCCGTCGTACGGCGCATCGGGCGACCAGTCACGCAAGGTCAACGACGGCGCCGAGGCCGACGTCGTGAACTTCTCCGTCGAACCCGACATCACTCGCCTCGTGGACGCGGGCCTGGTCGAGGAGAGCTGGAATGCCGACGCCACCAAGGGCATCCCCTTCGGTTCGGTCGTCACCCTGGTGGTGCGCGAGGGCAACCCCAAGGGCATCAAGGACTGGGACGATCTGCTGAAGCCGGGTGTCGAGGTCGTCACCCCCAACCCGTTCAGCTCCGGTTCGGCCAAGTGGAACCTGCTCGCCCCCTACGCCGCCAAGAGTGACGGTGGCAAGAACCAGCAGGCCGGTCTCGACTACCTGTCGCAGCTGATCTCGCCCGACCACGTGAGGGTGCAGCCCAAGTCGGGCCGCGAAGCCACCGAGACCTTCCTGCAGGGCACCGGTGATGTGCTGCTGAGCTACGAGAACGAGGCCATCTTCTCCGAGCGCAACGGCGACCCGATCGAGCACATCAACCCCCCGACCACCTTCAAGATCGAGAACCCGGTCGCGGTGTTGAAGAACTCCAAGAACCTGCCAAAGGCCACCGCGTTCCGCGACTTCCTGTTCACCGCCGAGGGCCAGCGGGCGTGGGCGCAGGCGGGCTTCCGACCGGTCGACCCGAAGGTCGCCGCCGAGTTCGCCCAGGACTTCCCCACCCCCGAGAAGCTGTGGACCATCGATGACCTCGGTGGCTGGAAGACGGTCGACCGGGAACTGTTCGC
Source organism: Nocardia sp. NPDC058633 (assembly GCF_042717045.1). Classification (NCBI taxonomy): domain Bacteria; kingdom Bacillati; phylum Actinomycetota; class Actinomycetes; order Mycobacteriales; family Nocardiaceae; genus Nocardia; species Nocardia sp. NPDC058633. The sequence continues at coordinate 3,372 of NZ_JBHXRA010000017.1, read as the reverse complement.
CCAGGACACCGGCAAGGTCGCCGTCATCTACGACCAGGCCACCAAGTAGTCGGTGACCCGGCTCACACGCGATACTGGACAACTGTGACTGACAGCAGTGGGCCCGCCGGGACCGGGGACACCCCCGATCCCGGCGGCCCTGGCAAACCTCAAAAACGTAAGCCTGCGGGCCGACGCTGGTCGTGGCTGCGCGTTACCGGCTCGGTGGGCCCGTTCGGCATCGGCGTCGCCGTGATGTGGCTCAGCATCATCGTGCTGCTGCCGCTGGCCGCGCTCACGGTCAGCTCCTTCGACGACGGCTGGTCGGGCTTCTGGGACGCGGTCACCGCGCCCTCGGCGCTCGACTCGCTGAAGGTGACGATCGGCGTCTCGGTGATCGTCGCCGTGATCAATGTGGTGATGGGCACCCTCATCGCCTGGGTGCTGGTGCGCGACGAGTTCCCGGGCAAGGGCATCGTCAACGGGCTCATCGACCTGCCGTTCGCGCTGCCCACGATCGTCGCCTCGATCGTGCTGCTCTCGCTCTACGGCCCGAACAGCCCGTTCGACATCCACCTCAACGCCACCCAGCCAGGGTTGGTGGTCGCTTTGGCCTTCGTCACGCTGCCGTTCGTGGTGCGCTCGGTGCAGCCGGTGCTGATCGAGGTGGACAAGGAAGTCGAGCAGGCTGCTCTTTCCCTCGGCGCGAGCAACTGGATCACCTTCCGTCGCATCGTGTTGCCGACGCTGGCGCCTGCGATCATCTCCGGCGGCGGCTTGGCCTTCGCCAGGGCGATCGGCGAATATGGCTCGGTGGTGCTCATCGGCGGCAATATCCCGCGCGAGACGCAGGTGACCTCGCAGTACATCCAGCAGCAGATCGAGGTCGACCGGCCGGTCAACGCCGCCGCGGTGTCGGTGGCGCTGCTGGTGATCTCGTTCGTCAGCTTGCTCGTGCTGCGGATCCTCGCCGAACGCACGGCGCGCAAGGAAGAGGCGGCCCGATGAAACTGTCCGCCTTCACCCGGATCTCGCTGCGCACAGTGGCGCTGGGTTATCTGCTGATCCTGCTGGTGCTGCCGCTGGTGATCATCCTGCTGCGCACGTTCGAGCGGGGGATCGGCGCGTTCATCGACTCGATCTCCACGCCCGCGGCCATCTCGGCGTTCCAGCTGTCGATGCTGATCGTGCTCATCGTGGTGCCGTTGAACGTGGTGTTCGGCGTGGTCACGGCGCTGGCGCTGGTCCGGAGCAAGTTCCCTGGTCGCAGCCTGATGCAGGGCATTGTCGACCTGCCGTTCGCGGTGTCGCCGGTCGTCGTCGGTGTGTCGCTGATCCTGCTGTGGGGTGCGGGCGGCTGGTTCGGCGGGCTGGAATCGATCGGTTTCAAGGTGATCTTCAGCCTGCCCGGCATGGTGATCGCGACCATCTTCGTCACGCTGCCGTTCGTGGTGCGCGAGGTGGAGCCGGTGCTGCACGAGATCGGTGACGATCAGGAACAGGCCGCGGCCACCCTCGGCGCCTCGGGTTGGCAGACCTTCTGGCGCATCACGCTGCCCGCCATCCGCTGGGGCCTGACCTATGGTGTCGTGCTCACCGTGGCGCGCGCACTGGGCGAATTCGGCGCGGTGATCATGGTCTCCACCGCGCTGCCCGGAAAATCCCAGACGCTGACCCTGTTGGTGCACGGCCGTTATATCAACGACCACAACTCGTTCGGCGCCTACAGCGCGGCCACTCTCCTCATGGGCATGGCCCTGGTCGTACTCCTCCTGATGACTCTCCTCGAACGCAAGCGGGGCACCGAATGATCACCGTGACCAACGCGCGCAAGAACTACGGTTCCTTCGCCGCCCTCGACGACGTCAGTATCGATATTCCCGCGGGACAGCTCACCGCACTGCTCGGCCCGTCGGGCTCGGGCAAATCGACGCTGCTGCGCTCGATCGCCGGCCTGGAGTCCCTCGACTCGGGCGTGGTGGTGATCGCGGGCAACGATGTCACCCACGTGGCGCCCCAGAAGCGCGATATCGGCTTCGTGTTCCAGCACTACGCGGCCTTCAAGCACATGACCGTGCGCGACAACGTCGCCTTCGGGCTGAGCATCCGCAAGCGGCCGAAGAAGGAGATCGACAAGCGCGTCGACGAGCTGCTCGGCATCGTCGGCCTCGACGGTTTCCAGCACCGCTACCCGGCCCAGCTCTCGGGCGGTCAACGTCAGCGCATGGCGCTGGCCCGCGCGCTGGCCGTCGACCCGCAGGTGCTGCTGCTCGACGAGCCGTTCGGCGCGCTCGACGCCAAGGTGCGCACCGATCTGCGGCAGTGGCTGCGCAGGCTGCACGACGAGGTCCACGTGACCACCGTGCTGGTCACCCACGATCAGGAGGAAGCCCTGGATGTGGCCGACCGGATCGCGGTGATGAACAAGGGCCGCATCGAGCAGGTCGGTTCGCCGGAGGAGGTCTACGATCGTCCGGCCAACGAGTTCGTGATGTCGTTCCTCGGCGCGGTCGCCCGGCTCAACGGTCATCTGGTCCGCCCGCACGACATCCGTATCGGCCGCGATCCGAGCATGGCGATGGCCGAGCACGAGGGCACCGCCGAGTCGGCGGGCGTCACCAGGGCCACGGTCGAGCGGATCGTGCGCCTCGGTTTCGAGGTGCGCCTGGAACTGCGCAATGCCGCGACCGGTGACCAGTTCGCCGCCCAGGTCACCCGCGGCGACGCCGCGGCGCTACACCTGACCGAGGGTGAGACGGTCTATGCACGTGCCACCCGGATCCCGGACCTTCCCCACGTCTGATCCAGCCTGCTGCGACCGGGGCCCCCCGCCCAGAGTCGCGGGGCCCCCGGCCGGGTGTAGAGGGGGTAGCCCGCGGGAACCAAAACCCCCCCCGACTCGGATCGGCGCAGGTTGACCGGTACCGGCGGTCCGCCGGTCGACATGAGGGCTCGTCGGACAATTATTTTTCGCTTCTCCCAACAGACCTTCGCGGACTGTGCATGACGCAGTGTCACAGGTAGAAGCGCTTTTACTGGCCAGTAGCTTTCTCAGCAGGGCTTTCGGCACGCCGAACACGCGAAATCCGGCAATGCATAGAGTTGACGTGACCCGCTGTAGGTGTAACCATTGGAAACAGTAAACGTCCCTAGAGGAGAGGCAGTGACGACGATGTCTGCGCCCACCACCCCTGACGTCGATCCTGTAGTCGCGGAGGCTCAGGCGTACGCCGAGAAGTTGCTGATGCTGTCCGAGGCATCGGTCGATCGCCACTTCGACCCGTTCGAGGACATCGACTGGGACGCCCCTGACTTCGATCCGAACTGCAAGCCCGAGCGCTGGGTCCTGGTCACCTCGGCCGACCCCATCGGTCGCCACCCCTGGTACCAGGC
>NZ_JBHXRA010000016.1:19997-189464 GCF_042717045.1 Nocardia sp. NPDC058633 | reverse complement strand
CGTTGCTCCTCGGACAACGAACTTCGCGCACGCATGAAACTGCTCCCCGGAGGTCGGATCTGAATTTCTCAGTCCAACTTCCGGGGAGCAGTTCATTCCGGAAGCGCCCCTGGTGTTTTCGGATGTCAGTAGGTCGTGGACGAATCCAGTCCGCCGGCGATGCCGAGCACGACGAAGAAGAGAATGTAGAGCGTCCAGCCCACGATCGCGGCGACACCGATCCAGATGCCCGCCTGCGCCATCCCCTTACCCTCGCCGCCGCGCTCCTTGATCTGGTTGAGCGCCATCACGCCGAGGATGATGCCGACAATCGCGCCGAGGCCACAGCTGCACAGGCCGACCAGCGAGGAGACGAGCGCGCCGATCGCCAGACCGTTGGTGCCCTGCGGCTGCGGGTACTGCCCGTACGGCTGGTACGCGCCCGCGGCCGGATAGCCGCCGTAGGCGGGCGGCTGCCCGTAGGCGGGCGGCTGCTGCGGATACTGCGGCTGGCTGGGCTGCTGGTATTGCGGCTGCGACGGTGGCTGCTGCGGATACTGCGGCTGCGAAGGTGGCGGCGCCGACTGCTGCGGGTACTGCGGCGACGACGGATAAGGGGAAGGCTGCGACGGCTGGGCGGTCGGATGCTGCGGCACCGAACCCGGCGCGCCGGACTCCGGAGACACGCCGGAGCCGCCGTACTGCTTCCACCACTCGTCGGAATCGCCGGGATTCGTCATAACGACAGCGTACTGGTTCGTTCGAGCGCTGGGGCGCTCGCGGCGGAGCCCGCGGGCCCGCCTCGGTACGGACATATCGGGTTTGCCGGGTCCGGGTGGTGGACAGGGTGTGCCTTGGGAGAATAGGGCCGTGACTGATACGAACTCGCTCGACAAACCCGCCCAATCTGGGCACCCCGCGCCGGAGCATGCGGCATTCGCCCAGGTTGCGCGGGGGTTCTATCCGGTAATCGTCGCCCTGTTCACCGCGACGCTGATCATCTCCAACATCTGCGCCACCAAGGGCGTGGAGTTCTTCACCGACAGTTCGGTGATGCTCGGCCCGATCCAGATCCTGCCGATCGCGACCGACGGCGCCTTCTTCCTGTTTCCCCTGGCCTACATTCTCGGCGACGTGCTCAGCGAGGTCTACGGCTTCCGCGCCACCCGCCACGCCATCTACACCGGTTTCGGCGCGCTGCTGCTGACCGTCGGCTGCTTCTACGTGGCCATCCAGCTTCCCGCCGCCGGCTTCTACGAAAACCAGGAAGCCTTCCGCACCGTCCTCGGCACCACCCCCCAGCTGGTGCTGGCAGGCCTCGCCGGCTACTTCGTCGGCCAGCTCCTGAACTCCGCCACCCTGGTGCTGATCAAAGAACGCACCAAGGAGAAGCACCTGTGGGCCCGCCTGATCGGCTCCACCGTCGTAGGCGAGTTCGCCGACACCCTGATCTTCTGCTCGATCGCCGCCACCGCCATCGGCATCAACACCTGGCAATCGTTCATCAACTACGTCATCGTCGGCTTCCTGTGGAAGACCCTCTGCGAGGTGCTCGTCATGCCGATCACCTACCGCGTCATCGCCTTCCTCAAGAAGACCGAACCCACCTACGCCCCCGCGAAAGCAGCGGCCCTCCACGACTGAGCCCCGCCCCATATCTCCCCCGCCACCCGTGCGGCGGCCACGAAGTGGCCGGTCCGCGGCCGGGTCGCCGACACGCGCGCGCCAGCGGTCGGCGACCCCTACACCTTGATCCGCCCCCGCCACTGCCCCAAGAACTCCTTCTTGAACTCATCGAAATACCCACCCTCGATGCTGCTCCTGATCCGATCGACCAGCCGAATCGTGAAGCGCTCGTTGTGAATCGTGCACAGCGTCGCCGACAGCATCTCCTTGGCCTTGAACAGATGATGCAGATAGGCGCGGGTGTAGTGAGCGCAGGTGTAGCAGTCGCAGTTCTCGTCGATCGGCGTGAAGTCCCGACGGAACCGCGCGGTGTTGATGTTGAACCGCCCTTCGTCGACGTAGATCGCCGCATTGCGCGCCACTCGCGACGGATTGACGCAGTCGAACGTGTCGGCTCCGTTCTCGATCGCCGTGAACATGTCCTCCGGCTCGCTGATTCCCAGCATGTGGCGGGGCTTGGCCTCGGGCAGCTCGTCGCAGCACCAGCCGACGATGGTGCCGAGGTTGTGCTTTTCGAGGGCGCCGCCGATGCCGTAACCGTCGAATTCCGTTCCGCCACTGCCCCGGATCGTCTCCAGCTCCCGACAAGCCTTGCGCCGCAGGTCTTCGTACTGCGCACCCTGGATCACCGCGAACAGCGCCTGATACGGCCGATGCGCGCGTGCGGCGGTGAGTCGTTCGTGTTCGTCGATACAGCGTTGCGCCCATTCGTGTGTGCGCTGCAGTGACTTCTCTTGGTATCCGCGGGTATTCATCAAGGTGGTGAGCTCGTCGAAGGCGAACATGATGTCGGCGCCGAGTTCGTGCTGGATCCCCATCGACACCTCGGGTGTGAACCGATGCTTCGAACCGTCCAGGTGCGACCGGAAGGTGACCCCGTCGTCGTCGACGGTGGCCAGCCGCTCCTTGCCCGCCGCGATCACCTCGTCGGACCGGATGTCCACGGCCTCCATGGCGAGGACCTTCTTGAACCCGACGCCCAGCGACATCACCTGGAATCCGCCGCTGTCGGTGAAGGTCGGCCCCGGCCAGTTCATGAACTTCCCGAGCCCACCCGCTTCGTCGACCACATCAGCGCCCGGCTGCAGGTACAGGTGATAGGCGTTGGCCAGCAGCGCTTGGGCCCCGATCTCCTTCATCGTCTCCGGCAGGACGGCCTTCACCGAGGCCTTCGTTCCCACCGGAACGAAGGCCGGCGTGGCGATCTCGCCGTGCGGGGTCGAGATCACCCCGGTCCGACCATGCCTGCCCCCGTCGAGACGGGTGCCTACTTCGAAGGAGAACTCGCTGCTGTCGGCCACCGCCCCATCGTGCCAGGGCGCGGACGGCGGTTCTATTGGGCTGCGGCGAACTGGGCGTTGTACAGGTTGTAGTACGCCCCGCGCTCGGTGAGCAGCCGTTCGTGGGTGCCGTGTTCGACGATGCGGCCCTTGTCCATCACGACGATCAGGTCCGCGTCGCGAATCGTCGAAAGCCGGTGCGCGATCACGAAACTGGTGCGGTCGCGGCGCAGGGCCGCGGTGGCGTGCTGGACCAGCGATTCGGTGCGGGTGTCGACCGAGCTGGTCGCCTCGTCCAGGATCAGGATCGACGGCTTCGCCAGGAACGCGCGCGCGATGGTGATGAGCTGCTTCTCGCCCGCGCTCACCCCGCCGCCTTCCTCGTCGATGACCGTGTCGTACCCGTTGGGCAGCGAGTGCACGAACCGGTCGACGTAGGCAGCGCGGGCCGCGGCCTGGATGTCGGCTTCCGACGCCGTCGGGTTGCCGTAGGCGATGTTCTCGCGGATCGTGCCCTTGAACAGCCAGGTGTCCTGCAAGACCATGCCGATGCGCGAGCGCAGGTGATCGCGGGTGATCGTGGTGATGTCGACGTCGTCGATCGCGATGGTGCCCGCGTCGAGTTCGTAGAAGCGCATCAGCAGGTTCACCAGCGTGGTCTTGCCCGCGCCGGTCGGACCGACGATGGCCACCACGTGACCGGGATCGGCGACGAGCGAGAGCCGTTCGATGACGGGTGATTCCGGGTCGTAGCCGAAGGAGACCGCCTCGAACTCCACCCGCCCACGATCCACCGGGCGTGAGTTCTGCACGACCGGATCGGCGCTCTGCTCTTCGGCATCGAGGATCTCGAAGATCCGCTCCGCCGAGGCGACCCCGGATTGCAGCAGGTTCGCCATCGCACCGATCTGGGTGAGCGGCTGACTGAACTGGCGCGAGTACTGGATGAAGGCCTGCACTTCGCCGAGCGAGAGGTTGCCGGTGGCTACCCGCAGCCCGCCGACCAGCGCGATGAACACGAAGTTCACGTTCCCGAGGAACATGATGGCCGGCATGATCAGCCCGGAGATGAACTGTGCCTTGAAGCTCGCGTCGTAGAGCTTCTGGTTGCGCTTGTCGAATTCCTCGCCGACCTCGCGGCCGCGACCGAACGCGGTGATGATCTCGTGGCCGGTGTAGGCCTCTTCCACCGACGAGTTCACTTCGCCGGTGAATTTCCACTGGTCCACGAAGTGCGGCTTGGATCGCTTGGCGATCTGCGCGGTGACCACGATCGCGGCGGGCACGGTGAGCAGCGCGATCAGCGCCAGCAGCGGCGAGATCCAGAACATCATGATCAGGATGCCGACCACGGTGAACAGTGAGACCAGCAGCTGGCTCATCGTCTGCTGCAAACTCTGTGAGACGTTGTCGACGTCGTTGGTGACGCGGCTGAGCACGTCACCGCGCGGTGCGGTGTCGAAGTAGCGCAGCGGAAGCCGGTGCAGCTTCTGCTCGACCTCGTCGCGCAGGCGCTTCACCGTCCGGTTGATGACGAAATTGAGCAGGTAACCCTGCAGCCAGCCGAACACCGAGGCGGCCACGTACAGCGCCAGCACCAGCATGAGCACTCGGCCGACGGCGTCGAAGTCGATGCCGGTACCGGGGATCACGTTCATCGCCGAGAGCATGTCGGCGCGCGTGGTCTCGCCCTGGCTGCGCAGCAGTTCGACGGTCTGATCTTTGGTGAGACCCGGCTCGAGCTGCTTGCCGACGAAGCCGTCGAACACCAGGTTCGTCGCCTTGCCGAGCAGGTACGGGCCCAGCGTATTGAGTACGACGGAGGTGATCACCAGCGCGACGATGACGCCGACGGTGAATCTCTCGGGCGCCAGCCTGCTCAGTAGTCGCTTCAGCGACGGACGAAACGACTTGGCCTTCGTCCCCGGCGCTCCGGGAACGGCTCCACCTGGCCTCATCGGGCTTCCTCCACGCTCAGCTGGGATTCGACGATCTCGCGGTACTCCGAGCAGCGCTGCATCAATTGGTCATGGGTACCGATGCCTGCCATCGCACCGTCCTCGAGGACGACGATCTGGTCGGCGTCGCGAATCGTCTGAATTCGCTGGGCAACGATCACCACCGACGCGTCGGCGGTCTCGGGCTCTAGCGCGGCACGCAACCGAGCGTCGGTGGCGACGTCGAGCGCGGAGAACGAATCGTCGAACAGGTAGACGCGCGGTTTGCGCACCAGCGCGCGGGCGATACACAGCCGCTGGCGCTGACCGCCCGACACCGTGGTGCCGCCCTGGGCTACCGGAGTATCGAGACCCCGCGGCATGTCTCGCACGAAATCGGCCGCCTGGGCGACCTCGAGCGCGTGCCAGAGTTCTTCGTCGGTGGCGTCGGGCTTGCCGTAGCGCAGATTGGTCGCGACGGTGCCGGAGAACAGGTACGCCTTCTGCGGCACCAGCCCGATCCCGCCGCGCAGGAGTTCGAGGTCGAGGTGACGTACGTCGGTGCCGCCCACGTAGACCGCGCCGTCGGTGACGTCGATCAGACGCGGGATGAGGTTGATCAGCGTGGTCTTGCCCGCGCCGGTCGACCCGACCACGGCCGTGGTGGTCCCGGGCGCGACCTGGAAACGGATGCCGCGCAGCACCGGCTTCTCCGCGCCGGGGTAGGCGAATTCCGCGAACTGCACGTCGACCGTGGCCGGGTCGCCTTTGAACGCCTGCGGCAGTCGCGCCGGGCGAACCGAGGACTCGGTCTCGAGCACCGCACCGATCCGGTCGGCGGACACGGCTGCCCGGGGGGCCATCATCGCCAGGAAGGAGGCCATCATGACGGCCATCAGGATCTGCATGACGTAGGACAGCATCGCGGTGAGCGAGCCGATCTGCATCGTGCCGTTGTCCACGTGGTGGCCACCGAACCAGATCACTCCGACGGCGGTCAGATTGCTGATCAACATCACGGTCGGGAACATCAGCGCCATCAACTTGCCCACGCGCAGCGATGCGTCGGTGAGCGCGGTATTGGCCATCCCGAAGCGCCAGATCTCCTGGCGCTCACGCACGAACGCGCGCACCACCCGGATACCGGTGATCTGCTCGCGCAACACCCGGTTGACCCCGTCGATGCGCTCCTGCATCTGCCGGAACCCCGGCACCATCCTGGCCACGATCGTGCCCATGGAAATCGCCAGGGCGGGCACCGCGATCAACAGCAGCCACGACAGGCCGAGATCTTCGCGCAGCGCCATGATGACGCCACCGACGCACATGATCGGCGCCATCACCAAGATCGTCACCGACATCACGATGAGCAGCTGGACCTGCTGAATGTCATTGGTCGAACGGGTGATCAGCGACGGCGCGCCGAACATCCCGACCTCCCTGGCCGAGAACGTCTCCACCCGGTGCAGCACGCCACCGCGCATATCGCGACCAGCGCCCATCGCCGCCTGCGCGCCGAAGTACACCGACGCCGACGAAGCCACGATCTGCACGCAGCTGACCGCGAGCATCCACAGACCGGTGGTCCAGATGAAACCGATGTCGCCCTTGGTGACCCCGTTGTCGATCAGGTCGGCATTGAGACTGGGCAGGTAGAGCATCGCGATAACCGAGATCAGCTGGAGTGCGATGACACTCGCCAGCTGGGCGCGGTACGGAGCCAGATAGGTCCGTAGCAGGGAGATCAACATGATGGTCGAAGGCTACAGCGCACGGGTGAGCAGCGCCCCGCACTTTTACCCACCCTGTGGATAACTTCGGGCCTGTGGATAACTCAGGCGCCCGCAGGTGTGCGCGGTGCGCGACGAACCCACGCGCCGGGGTCGGCGACAAGGTCACCGATGAAACCGGGCAGTCGGTCGAGCGCGATGTCGGCGATGGACACGTTCTCCAGCACAGCCCGGATATTGACCCGCAGTGCGATCCACACCTGCTGCAACGGTTCCGCGGCGCCCGGATACCGCACATCCTCGGGGCGCTGCCCGCGTACCGAAGCCAGCGGCGACTCCACCGCGCGGATCACATCCGCCACCGAGATCTCCGTCGCAGGCCTGCCGAGGCGATACCCGCCGTCGGGCCCGCGCCTGCTCAGCACGAGCTCGGCGCGACGCAGTTCGGCCAGCACCGTCTCGAGCACCTTCGGTGGGATCTGCGCGGCGGCGGCGATGGCCTCGGACTTGACGACTCCATCGGCCGCGGCGAGCTCGAGTAGCGTTCGCACCGCGTAATCGACTCTGGCGGTGATATGCACGGTGTCAACCTACGCGGTGCGCCGAACCGGCGCGGTCGGCGGCCGGAGCCCGACCGTCACCACGCGGTCCGTCCGCTCATGCCGCATCGGTACAGGCGGTCAGTACGCAGGTCGCCGCGTCGAGGAGGGTCCGCTCGACGACCTCGTCGGTGGCGCCGGGTGCCAGCTCCGAGGACAACAGCGCCACCCCGAGCACCTCGATCGCCGCCGCGGCCCGTAGCTGGGATTCCTTGCTCGGCTGCGGCCCGGCCAGCCATTGCCGCAGCTCACGGTTGGGTTCCATCAGATCGGGGTAGCGGTCGGCGATGGCGTTGACGATGGCCGCTGTGTCGCGCACGCAGAGCGCGCCCGCGTCGCGGTGGCGGATCATGCCGCGCAGATAGGTGCGCAGGACCGCGCGGATGCCCTCGTCGTTGTAGGGAACAGCGTCGATGTCCTCGACGATGTCGCGCATGTGATCGATGATCGGGTCGATGATCGCGAGGAGCAGATCGAGCTTCGACGCGTAGTGGTAATAGAGCGAAGCCTTCGTGATTCCCACCACATCCGCGACCTCACGCAGGCTCGTCTGCTCGAAGCCTTTGGCGGCGAACAGCGCGACCGCGGCGTCACGGATCGCCTGTTTGGTACCTCCACCTGCGGTGACGGTGTCGGCGATATCTCGGGCGGGCATGGCGGAAATCCTCCCATGATTCGGCGTGACGGATCCGGCGCCCCCAATATTGAGGTTGCTCCTCCACTTAACTACTAGGTAGTCTACCTACCGCACGGTAGGCAGAAAACGATGTTGTGGAGACGGGTCCCGCAGGGGTGGCCCGTGAGTGCTGTCTACGAGCCCTGATCCCACCCGTTCTTCGCGCTAGGAGCACACGCGTGTCCGTATACCTGTACAGATGGGGAAAGTTCGCTTTCCGCCGTAAATGGATTGTCTTGCCGGTCTGGCTGCTGCTGTTGGTGCTGCTCGGCGGCCTCGGCGCCACACTGAGCAAGCCGATGTCCAACGATTTCAGCATGCCCGAGCTCCCGTCGGCCCGCGCCAACGAGATCCTCGACAAGCACTTCGAGGGCATGTCCAAGCAGTTCTCGATGGATGCCGTCACCGGCACCTACGTGATCGGCGCACCGGAGGGCCAGAAGCTCACCGACCCGGCCAACCGGGCCGCGATCGACGCGTTCATCGCCAAGCTCGGCGAGATGTCGATCGTCGATCACGAAACGAAACTGGTCAGCCCGATCGCGGCCACCGAGGAGATGGGCTGCCTCGCCGACCCGGACCCGTCGAAGTGCTCGTCCGCCCCGCTCAACGTGTTGAGCGAGACCGCACCCGACACCGTCGGCGTGCTCAGCGTCCCGTTCACCATCAAGGCGATCACCGACGTGACCGACGCCGAGCGCGACGCCGCCTTCGAGGTCGGCGCCGACGCCCGCAACGCGGGCCTGACCGTCGAGCTCAGCGGCTCGATCGCGATGAAGCAGGAACAGCCGAGCGGCAAGTCCGAACTGATCGGCATGGGTGTCGCGCTGATCGTGATGGTGGTGGTCTTCGGCGCCATCGTCGCCGCGGTGGTGCCCATCATCACGGCCATCGTCGGCCTCGGCGCGGCGACCTCGCTGATCATGCTCGGCACCTCGGTCATGGAAGTGCCCGGCTTCACCACCTTCCTGGCCTCGATGATCGGTATCGCGCTCTCGATCGACTACGCGCTGTTCATCGTGTCCCGATACAAACACGAACTGGCCGTGCGTGACTCGGCTGAGGAAGCCGCGGGTACCGCGCTCGGTACCGCCGGCTCGGCCGTGGTGTTCGCCGGGCTCACCGTCATCATCGCCCTCGGTGCCCTCGGCATCGTCGGCGTGGAGTTCCTGACCTTCATGGGTCTGGGCGGCGCCATCGCCGCCGCGTTCGCCGTGCTCACCGCTGTCACGCTGATGCCCGCGCTGATGGGCGCCTTCGGTAAGACGCTGTTCAAGCCGAAGCTGCCGATCGTGGCCCAGCACGACCCCGAAGACGACAACTCGGTGACCAACGGCCAGCGTTTCGCCAAGCTGATCGCCAAGGCCCCGTGGGTCGCGCTGGTTCTGGCGGTGGCCGTGCTCGGCGCGCTCGCGGCACCCGCCGCCGGCCTGAACCTCGGCCTGCCCGGTGACGACAGCATGCCGAAGACCTCCACCATCCGTAAGGCCTACGACCTGCGGACCGAAGGCTTCGGCGAAGGCAGCAACGGTGTGCTCATGGTCGCCGCGGACTTGAGTGCCACGCCCGAGGGCGAGCGTGAGGCCGCGGTCGGGGCGCTGCGTGCCAAGCTCGAGTCCTACGAGGGCATGGATTACGTCACCGAGCCGGTGTGGAGCAAGGACAACCAGGGCGCCATGCTCAACGGTGTCCCGAAGTCCGGTCCGAACAACCAGGACACCAAGGATCTGGTCGCCGAAGCACGCGGCGCGGAAGCGGATCTGGCCGCGCAGTACGGCATGCAGTACGGCATCACCGGCACCACCGCCATCTACGCCGATGTCGACCATGTGCTGCTCAGCAAGATCCTGCCGTACCTGGCGATCGTGGCCGGTGCCGCGTTCATCCTGCTGATCCTGGTGTTCCGCTCGATCCTGGTCCCGCTCACCGCCGCGCTCGGGTTCCTGTTGTCGATGGGTGCCACCTTCGGTGCGACCGTGCTGATCTTCCAGCAGGGCAAGTTCGGCCTGATCGAGGATCCGCAGCCGCTGGTGAGCTTCCTGCCGATCATGTTGATCGGCTTGGTGTTCGGCCTGGCGATGGACTACCAGGTGTTCCTGGTGACTCGCATGCGCGAAGAGTTCGTGCACGGCAAATCGCCCAAGGACGCCATGGTCTCCGGCTACCACCACGGCGCTCGCGTGGTGACCTCGGCCGCGATCATCATGATCTCGGTGTTCGGCTCCTTCATCCTGGAAACCGACGTCACCGCCAAGTCGTTCGGTTTCGCGCTGGCCGCCGGTGTGGCGATCGACGCGTTCATCGTCCGCATGATCGTCGTTCCGGCTTTGCTGGTGATCATGGGCAAGTGGGCGTGGTGGATGCCGAAGTGGCTCGACCGCATCGTGCCCGATATCGACGTCGAAGGGGCGAAGCTCGAGCAGCTGCGCAACGAAAGTTCCGAAACGGTGAAGCACCCGGTTTCGGTAGGCTGACCCGCGCCTGAACAACACGGCCCCGCAATCCACCACCGGATTGCGGGGCCGTGCTGTTTTCGGTATCCGTGCTGTTGGCGGTGCTTGATATCGCGGTTGCTGGGCAGCAGACTCAGGGCTAGTTCGACCCGGCTGTACCTCCGATCCGCGCTCTGCACCGATCCACGAGGAGAAGAACCGTGTCCATCTATCTCTACCGGTGGGGCAAGCTGGCCTTTCGCCGCAAATGGATTGTGCTGCCCGTCTGGTTGCTGCTCTTCATGGTGCTCGCGGGACTGGGTTCCTCGTTGCAGAAGCCGATGACCGATGACTTCAGCATGCCGAACCTGCCGTCGGAGCGGGCCACCGAAATTCTCGACAAGCACTTCCCCGGCATGTCCGAGGCGTTCGCGTTCGACGCGGTGACCGGCACCTATGTCGTGGGCGCGCCCGCGGGCCAGAAGCTCACCGACCCGGCCAACCGCGCCGCGCTCGACGGCCTGATCGGCGAACTGAACCAACTCGACATCGTCGACCATGCCGAGCCCATCGTGAATCCGATCACCGCTACCGAGGAAATGGGCTGTCTCACCGGGCAACCCGACCCGTCGACATGCAGTGGCGCGCCGTTGAACGTGCTGAACGAGTCCGCACCCGACACCGTGGCGTTCTTCAGCGTCCCGTTCACGATCTCCGACTTCGCCGACATCACCGCCGACGAACGCGAAATCGCCTACAAGGCGGGCGACTCCGCCCGGGCCGCCGGTCTGACAGTCGAGATCAGCGGCACCATCGCCATGGAACAGGAGATGCCGAGCGGTAAGTCCGAAATGATCGGCATGGCAGTGGCATTGGTGGTGATGATCGTGGCGTTCGGCGCGATCGTCGCCGCGTTCGTGCCGATCATCACCGCGATCGTGGGTCTCGGCGCGGCGACTTCGCTGATCTTCCTGTCGACCTCGGTGCTGTCGGTGCCGAGCTTCACGACGTTCCTGGCCTCGATGATCGGCATCGCGCTCTCGATCGACTACGCGCTGTTCATCGTCTCTCGCTACAAACACGAACTGGTGGTGCAGGATTCGGCCGAGGAAGCCGCCGGTACCGCCTTGGGCACGGCCGGTTCGGCGGTGGTGTTCGCCGGGCTCACCGTCATCATCGCGCTGGTCGGGCTGAGCATCGTCGGGGTCAGATTCCTGACGTTCATGGGTCTGGGTGGTGCCATCGCGGCCGCGTTCGCCGTGCTCACCGCCATCACGTTGATGCCCGCGTTGCTCGGCGCGTTCGGTAAGGCGCTGTTCAAGCCGAAGCTACCGCTGATCGCCCAGCACGATCCCGAGGACGACAGTGTCGTCACCAACGGCACCCGGGTGGCCACGGTGATCGCCAAGTTCCCCGCGGTCACGATGATCCTGGCCATCGTGGTGCTCGGCCTGCTCGCCGCACCGGCACTCAACCTGAACCTCGGCCTGCCCGGCGAGGACAGCCTGCCCAAGTCGACCACCGTGCGTAAGGCCTACGACCTGCGCACCGAAGGCTTCGGCGAGGGCAGCAACGGTGTGCTCCAGGTGGCCGTCGATCTCAGCGACACCCCTGCCGACCAGCGTCCGGCGGCGCTGAATGCCCTGCGTGACAGGCTGCGGTCCTACCCCGACATGGATCTGGTCACCGAACCGCAGATGAGCGAGGACGGGGCGGGCGCGCTGATCAACGGCATCCCCAAGTCCGGGCCCAACGCGCAGTCCACGAAGGATCTGGTGCAGTCGGCGCGCGATGCGGAATCAGATCTGAACGAACAGTACGACATGTCGTACGGCATCACCGGCACCACTGCCATCTACGCCGATATCGACCATGTGCTGTTGAGCAAGATCGTTCCGTACATGGCGATCGTGGCCGGTGCCGCGTTCATCCTGCTGATCCTGGTGTTCCGCTCGATCCTGGTTCCGCTCACCGCGGCGCTGGGCTTCCTGTTGTCGATGGCGGCCACCTTCGGCGCGACCGTGCTGATCTTCCAGGAAGGCAAGCTCGGGCTGATCCAGGATCCCCATCCGCTGGTGAGCTTCCTACCGATCATGTTGATCGGCTTGGTCTTCGGCTTGGCGATGGACTACCAGGTGTTCCTGGTGACCCGCATGCGCGAGGAATTCGTGCACGGCGCCGACCCCACCGAGGCCGTGGTCAAGGGCTATCACCACGGTGCGCGCGTGGTGACCTCGGCGGCGATCATCATGATCTCGGTGTTCGGTTCGTTCCTGCTGGAATCCGATGTCACCGCCAAATCGATGGGCTTCGCGCTGGCCGTCGGCGTGGCCTTGGACGCGTTCGTCGTCCGGATGGTGCTCATCCCCGCTTTGCTTGTGCTGCTGGGCAAGTGGGCGTGGTGGATGCCGAAGTGGCTCGACCGCATCGTGCCCGATATCGACGTCGAGGGCTCGCGGCTGCGCGAGATCCAAGCCGAACGGCGGGAGGCCGCGCCTCTACCGTGAGACGCGGTGCCGATGGCCGGGGAACTCTGGTTCCCCGGCCATTTCGCTATTTACTCGGTTGCGGCACTTGGCATTCGGTGACGCGCGGATTGAGCCCGATGTAGTTCGCCGGGCCCGCCGCGGCGGTGACCGCGATGGTCGCCCAGTCCGAACACTGCTTGGGCAGGTGCGCGAAGTGGTGCCGCTGACCAGCGGCGAGCAGCCCGACGGCAACCCAGCCGAGCACGACGAGAACCAGAAGTTTTCCCCCGAGCCCGATCCCGGACTTCGCGGGTGGCGGCTGTCGCCCGCGCATATTCATCGTTCCTTCCCGGATTCGGTGTCACCCAGTCTATTACGCAAGGAATACACCGCAGGTCGGGACAGGTGAATACCAGGCTACAGATCGTGCCCGCTGTCCGAACTCCGACCGCTACCGGGGGTTTCGCACGCTCGGGTCGTGCGGCTTACGGCATTCGCGCCGGGCCGCGGCAGGTGGGCGGATGCCGTGCCTGACCGCGTTCGCGGCGTGGATTCCGATGGCGAAGTCCTTCAGTTGCTTCAACATGTCTCCATGGTCCGACGTGCGCTTCATCGGGAGAAGTGGCGTAGATGACTACTATCGCTAAGATTTAGACATGAGTTCTGTTTCCGTGCTGGCCTACGACGGGATGACGGCGTTCGAAGCGGGCATCGTCATCGAGGTCTTCGGCCTGACCTGGCCCGATATCGAGCAGCCCTGGTATCAGCTGAAAATCTGCACCGAAACTCCCGACCCCGTCCGCGTGATCGGCGGCGCCACCCTGACCAGCCCCTACGGTCTCGCGGAGTTCGCCGCCGCCGACACCGTCGTAGTCCCGAGCGTCGCCGACCCCCGCGCACCGACCTCGCCGGAATTGATCGACGCGCTTCGCCGTGCGCACAGCAACGGCTCGCGCATCGTGTCGATCTGCTCGGGCGCCTTCGCCCTCGCCGCCGCGGGCCTGCTCGACGGCCGCCGAGCCACCACGCACTGGCGCTACGCCGACCTGCTGCGCGACAGATTCCCCCTGGTCGAGGTCGACCCCGACCCCCTCTACACCGATGAAGGCGACATCCTGACCAGCGCGGGCTGCGCCGCCGGCCTCGACCTCGCCCTCCATCTGGTCCGCACCGATCTGGGCGCATCCGTGGCCAACGCCGTCGCCCGCCGCCTCGTCATCCAGCCCCACCGCACCGGCGGCCAAGCACAGTACATCGAATCCCCCATGCCTCCCGAACCCCTCGACGCCCCCATCGCCCGCAGCCTCTCCTGGGCACTCCAACACCTCGCCGACCCGATCGGCGTACCCGACCTGGCAAGGGTGGCGGGCCTCTCGCCGCGCACCTACCTGCGCCACTTCGTCCGCGAAACCGGCGCGACCCCGAGCAAATGGCTGATCGCCCAGCGGATTCAAGCGGCACTGGTGATGCTGGAGACCGGCGACGCGCCGATCGAGGAGATCGCCATCGCAGCCGGCTTCGCCACCCCGGTCACCTTCCGGCACCACTTCACCCGCGCGGTACGCACCTCACCGTCGTCCTACCGGCGCGCCTTCCGAACAAGGAAAAGCCCTCCACCTGCGTGAACAAGTGGAGGGCTCGTGGCGGTGGCGGAGGGATTTGAACCCTCGGAGGGGGGTTACCCCTCACACGCTTTCGAGGCGTGCTCCTTAGGCCGCTCGGACACGCCACCGCCGACTACGGTACCGGAGTGGGTGCGAGATTGTTAAATCGGCTGGTCAGCGTTGGTTTTTGAAGAAAGCGTCCAGGAGGGCGACGCAGTCCGGTTCGAGGACGCCGCCGCGGACTTCGGGGCGGTGATTGAGGCGGCGGTCGCGGACTACGTCCCAGAGGGAGCCGACGGCACCGGTTTTGGGTTCCCAGGCCCCGAAGACGACCTTGCCCACGCGGGCCAGCACCAGCGCGCCCGCGCACATGGTGCACGGCTCGAGGGTGACGGCAAGGGTCGCGCCCTCGAGGCGCCAGCCGTCGCCGTGCACAGCGGCGGCCGCGCGCAGGGCGAGTACTTCGGCGTGGGCGGTCGGGTCGCCGAGGGCTTCCCTGGCGTTGGTGGCGCGAGCCAGTTCGCGGCCTCGCGCGTCGAAGACGATGGCGCCGACCGGCACATCGCGTGGGTCGGCGTCGGCTGCGGCCGCCAGCGCGGCCCGCATCATCTCCTCGTCGGTCACCTCGGCATTTTGTCCAGAACCGCGGCGAACTCGTCGGCGAAGCCGAGGCGCTGGGCGATCATGCCGAGCTGCTCGTCGGGGTAGAGGTCGGTTTCGGCGATGATCACGCTGAGGACGGGTTCGGGCAGGCCGAGGTCGGCCAGGACACCGAGGTCGCCCTCTTCCCACGGTTCGACGTCGTCGAGGTCGTCGGGGTCGATGTCGGGGATCTCGACATTGAGCGCGTCGAGAACGTCGGCGGCGATGTCGTAGTCGATCGCCGCGGTGGCGTCGGAGACGAGCAGACGGGTGCCGCTCGGCGCCGGACGCAACACGACGAAGAATTCGTCGTCGACGTCGATCAGGCCGAACACCGCACCTGAGCTGCGCAAAGCCTTCAGTTCGGTCTCGGCGGCCGACAGATCGTGCAGGGCATCGGAGCTGAGCGGACTGACCCGCCACGTGCCTTCTTCGCGGACCACGGCCACTGCGAACCCTTCGACGTCGAAGTCGTCATCCGACGTCGCCCTGTTCGTGCCCGAGCGCTGTGCTGCCATGGACCAAACGGTAGTCTGTCCCACCCCTAATGATGAACTCGTGTGCCAATCTGTTCCGATGAGCATCGACGAGCGTGGGGCTGTTTGCGTCCTCGGCACCGGCCTGATCGGCGGTTCGCTGCTGCGCGCCGCCGCCGCGGCGGGGTATGTGGCGTTCGGCTATAACCGCTCCGAATCCGGGGTTTCCGCGGCACGCCGGGACGGATTCGATGTGTCCGACGACCTGTCCGCGGTGCTGATCCGCGCCGCGGGGGTCGACGCGCTACTGGTGATCGCGGTGCCGATGCCCGCGGTCGACTACCTGCTGGCCGACATCGCCACGCTCGCACCCGGGTGCCCGCTGACCGACGTCGTGAGCGTGAAGGGCCCGGTGCTGGACGCGGTGCGAAAGCACGGGCTGGAGGCCCGGTACGTGGGCGGTCATCCGATGACGGGTACCGCCGAATCGGGTTGGGCCGCAACCGATGCCGGCTTGTTCGCGGATGCGGTGTGGGCCGTCGGGGTGGACGAGGGCACCCAAGCGGAACCGTGGTCGCGCGTGGTGCGACTCGCGTTGGACTGCGGTTCGCTGGTGGTCCCGGTCCTCGCCGAGGAACACGATCAAGCCGTGGCGCGGATCTCGCATCTGCCCCATGTGCTGGCCGAAACGCTGGCCGCGGCGGGGGCCGCGGGCGGGAAGCTGGCACTCGGACTGGCGGCCGGTTCGTTTCGCGACGGAACCCGCGTCGCGGGCACCGCCCCCGATCTCGTGCGCGCCATCTGCGAACCGAACGCCGCCGCGCTGGGGCGGGTGCTCGACGAGGCCATCGAGACACTGGTCACCGCCCGAGATCGCCTGCGGGTGAATGGCGACCTCCGCGAACTTGTCGAGGTGGGTTACCGCGGCCGCACCGCCTACGACGACCGCACGCACTGGGAGATCACCGGTATCACCCCGGGCACCGGCGACTGGCTCGGCGAACTGCATCGCGCAGGTCAGGACGGTGGGGTGCTCCGCGCGCTCTGAGTACCGGCTGCGACGCGGCGCACGGAACGGTGAGTCCGCGGCGGGGGCCGAGCCCGGAATCGTGGGCGCCGCTGTGTTCAGCACACCGTATCCCGTTGTGCCGGGGCTACTTTCCGCGTCAGGCGCGTTCGGCCAGTCCCGGGTAGTCGAGGACGAAACCTTCCGGATCGACCTTCAGCGTGGCACTCGAGACCGGAGACAGGACGTTGATGCCGTCGGACGCGCTCGAATAGGTGAGCTCGGCTTCCTGCACCAACAGGTCGGGTAGTCGCACGTAGACGACGGGGACCTGGACGTCACCGACGGCGTTCTGCAAGCCGAACCGACGGATCGGCAAGGTGTTGAAGAACGGGCTCAGCACCACGTCGACGTCGACGGCGCCACCGAAGGTGGACCGCACGTGGGTGCCGCCCGCGTCGACGAGCCAGTAGTTCTCCTCGTCGCGCGAGATCGAGGCGTGGCGTTCACCGGCCGCGGTGGTGGTGCGCAACGACAGCCGCCGCGTGGCGCCTGCCTCGTCGGTGACCAGGTCGTAGGACGCGCTGAACGCCGGATGCTCGTCGCCCGCGCTGCCGATCAGTCGGCCTGCCGCCCTGATCCGATTGCCGTTCACCGTCACCCGCACCGACTCCATGCGGGTGTTGTCATGGGCACGCCAGGTGAGCACCGCAGGCCACCGGGAGGCCGGTTTGATCTCGGTAGGGCCGTCGGTAGGGCCCGGGGCTGGGGTCGTCACCTCTCTACGGTAAGCGACACCGGCCCCGGCGCTGTACAACACGAGCGCATCACACCAGCGAATCCCGCCAGGCGGCGTGCAATCCGGCGAAGCGTCCCTGGCCCGCGATCAGCTCGGTGGGCGCGCCGTCCTCCACGATCCGGCCACCGTCGAGCACCAGCACCCGATCGGCAATGGCCACGGTGGACAGCCGATGCGCGATGATCACGGCCGTGCGGTCGCGCAGCAGCGTCTCCAGCGCGTGCTGAACCAGCCGCTCACCGGGGATATCCAGGCTGGAGGTGGCCTCGTCGAGCACGATCACCGCCGGATCGGCCAAGAACACCCGCGCGAACGCCACCAACTGTCGCTGCCCCGCCGAGAGCCTGCCCCCGCGCGTGCGCACGTCGGTGGCGTACCCGTCGGGTAGCCCGGCGACGAAGGCGTCCAGCCCCACCGCGCGCGCGGCCGCGGCGACCTCGGCATCGGTCGCGTCGGGCCTGCCGAGCCGGATGTTGTCGGCGATCGTGCCGGAGAACAAGTAGGCCTCCTGCGTGATCATCACGACGTGCCTGCGCAACTCGGCGTCGGCGAAGTGGCGCAGATCCACACCGTCGAGCGTGATCACGCCACCGCTCGGGTCGTAGAACCGGGTGAGCAGTTTCGCCAGCGTCGACTTGCCCGCGCCCGTGGCACCGACCAGCGCCACCACCTGGCCTGCCGGGATCTGCAGATCGAATTCCGGCAGCACCGAGGCGGCGTTGTAGCCGAACCGGACCTGGTCCATCCGCACCGCGCCACTCGCCCGGTCGAGCACCACCGGGTGTTCGGGTTCGGCGACGGACGGTTCCTCTTCGAGCACGCCGGAGATCTTCTCCAGGGCCGCGGCGGCGGATTGGTAGGAGTTGAACACCTGCGCGAGTTCGTCGAGCGGACCGTAGAACTGATCGAGGTAGAGCAGGTACGCGGCGAGCACACCGATCGCGAGGTTGCCCTCCATCACCTGCCAGGCACCGACCAGCAGCACGATCACGGTGGTCAGCTTGCCGATGAAATTGGACAGCCCGACGTAGTCGCCCATTCCGCGGACCGCGGTGGTCGTCGCCTTCTGGTACGCCGAGTCCTCGACGCCGAGGACCTCCTGGTTGCGGCCTTCCCGACGAAATGCCTGCACCGCGCGCATGCCGCTCATCGATTCGACGAACTGCACGACAACGCGCGAGATCGCCCCGCGCGTGCGCCGGTAGCCCGCCCGCTGACGCCGCTGCGCCCATCGGGTGACGAGCACCAGCGGCACGAAACCGATCAGCACGATCGAGGCGAGCAACGGGTCGAGCCAGATCAGCAGCGCCGCGATGGTGACCACCGAGATCACCGCGCTGAGTGCCTGATTCAACGCGCCTTCGAGCAGTTCCTGCAGGGCTTCGATGTCGCTGGTGAGCCGGGTGACGACCTTGCCGGAGGTGTATTTCTCGTGAAACGACACACTCAATCGCTGCGTGTGGCCGAACGCGCGCACCCGCAGGTCGAACAGCACCCGCTGACTCAGCGACCCGGAGGCCCGAAGGAAGGCGAACGTGGTGAGCCCCGAGAGCAGTGTCACCGCGACGAAGCCGGCTACGGTCGCGACCATCGGCGCCCAATTGCCTTGGCGGCCCGCGTTGATGCCGTGGTCGAGTCCGTAGGCGATGAACAGCGGCAGCGACACCTTGGCCACGTTGTCGAGCAGGATCAGGACGAAGGTCGCGATCGCCTGCTTGCGGTAGGGACGCACCAGGTCCAGGAGCAATCGTCGGGAACGCCCGGCCAGCACCAGGTTTCCGGTTCCGGTGACGGCGTCGTCTTCTTTGGCGATACCGCGCCAGTCGGCGGCCAGATCGGATTCCTGCGTCGGCACCGCCTTTTCCAGCGGCACGGTCTCGATGCTCATGATTGACCTCCCATCAGTTCGCGGTAGTGGCTGTTGGTGCGCAGCAGCTTCTCGTGGCTGCCCTCGGCGACGATGCGCCCGTCGGCGAGCAGGGCGACACGGTCGGCCAGCGCGGCGGTGGAGGGCCGGTGCGCGACGAGCAGGGTGGTCGCACCGGAGAGCACCGCTCGCAGCCGGGTCTGCACGCGCTCTTCGGTTTCCACGTCCAGCGCCGAGAGCGGATCGTCGAGGACCATGATCCGCCCGCTCACCGCGGTGTCACCGGTGAGCACGGCTCTGGCCAGGGCCAGACGCTGACGCTGTCCGCCGGACAGACTCATGCCCTGCTCACCGATGCGGGTGTCGAGCCCCCACGGCAACGCGTCGACGAACTCGGTCGCCTGCGCGATGTCGAGCGCCAGACGCACATCGGCGTCGGTGGCGCGCGAGTCGCCCAGTGCGACGTTTTCGCGCACGCTGGCCGAGAACAGCACCGGTTCCTCGAAAGCCACCGTCACCACCCGGCGCAGCTCGACCAGGCGCAGGGTCGCGATATCGACGCCGTCGATGGTGATGGCGCCGCCACTGACGTCGTAGAGCCGGGGAATCAGCTCGAGCAGCGCGGTCTTGCCGCTGCCCGTCGCGCCGACGAGCGCGACCGTCTCACCAGGCCGAATACGCAGCGAGATCTCTTCCAGCACAGTGTGTTCCGGGCCGTCTTCGGATCGCGGGTAGGCGAAGCGGACACGGTCGATGACCAGTTCGCCGTGCAGCACGGCCGGCAGCGTCACCGGGCGCGCGGGGTCGGTGATGTCGAGCGGGGTATCGATGATCTCCCAGAACCGGTCGGCCGCGGTGCGTGCCTCGAACAGCTCCGACAGCAAGAAACCGAGCCAGATGATGGGCCACTGCAAGAACGTGGCCAGCGTGATGCTCGCGATGAGCGTGCCCATCGTCATCGACCCGTGCGCTACCGAGTAGCCGCCGACCCCGAGTGACACCGCGATCGCCACGGTCGGCAGGGTCACCAACGCCGCCCACAGTGTGGCGTCGAGGCGCACCTTCTCCATTTCGGTGCGTTGCAGTTCCCGGGACAGGGCGGTGAAGCGGGCACCGAAGAATTGGCCGCGACCCAGCGCCTTGAGCACCCGCACGCCCTGGGCCGACTCCTGGGCGATGGTGGCCAGGTCGCCGGACTGGTCCTGCGAACGCCGCGAGGCCACCTCGAACCGGCGGACGAACCGTGCGCAGAACATCGTCAACGGCAACGACGTCGCCGTGAAGATCAGTCCCACTTGCCAATTCATCGCGAACAGCACGATCAACCCCGTGGGCATGATCACGCCGTTGACGATGAGGAACGGGCCAGCGAACGCGACGAACCGCCGCATCACCGACAGGTCGTCGACGGCGCGCGAGAGCAACTGACCCGACTGCCAGCCGTCGTGGCGACCGATCGAGAGCGCCTGCAGCTGTGTGAAGAGCTTGGCGCGCATGGTGATCTCGAACATCGTCGAAGGCTTCGACACCAGCCACCGTCTGCCCCACATGCCGAACGATTCGAGCGATCCGAGCGCGAAGATCAGCGCGACCGGCGCCAGCAGGCCGACGAAATCGCGCCGCGCGATCGGTCCGTCGATCACCCGCGCGATGACGAGCGGGATCGCGATCGCGGTGCTCGCGGTGATGATCGCCAACGCGTTCGCCAACAGCAGCGGCACTCGATACGGCCGGAGAAAAGGCAGAAATCGCCACAGCGACCGCATTCCCCCACTCGATCGCGGCGCCGGCCGCTCCGATCTGTCGGCCTCCGATTCGGCGGCCGCCCGCTCTGATGTGACAGACAAAACTCCCCCTTGATGCCCGGTCGGCTGGTTGGTTTCCGGAACGGACGCACGGTGATGTTCGCACCGGGGTCCGACAAGTTCGGTTCGTCCAGAGTCCCAGAGCACCCGACCCCGCTGCCACCGATTTTCTCGGCTCGACGCCGCCTAGCGAGGCCACCGCAACACCGGCCCCTCAGCACGGGTCGTTCGCGGCCGGCCCGCTGTTGGGCAGCCCGATACAATTCGCCGCAGGCGCGAGTAGCGGGTCGCCGAACAGCGGGCCGATCAGGGGCCGCGAACTCGAGCGCGCCAGCGCTCCACAAGCACAGGAGTCTCGTTGACGCGGATGGTCGGGTTGTTCGCCGGGATCGGCGGGCTCGAACTCGGTCTGAGCGGGCATGGCTGGTCGTCGGAGCTGCTCTGCGAGATCGATCCCGGTGCTCAGGGTGTGCTCGCCGCACGATTCCCCGACACCGAACTGCACGGCGACATCACCCGGTTGCGATCCCTTCCCGCGGGCACCGAGCTGGTCGCGGCGGGTTTTCCGTGCCAGGATCTGTCGCAGGCCGGGCGCACCGCGGGTATCACCGGTCGTCGATCCGGCCTGGTGGACGAGGTTTTCCGGCTGGTCCGCAGGCAGCGTGGGCCGCGGTGGTTGCTGATCGAGAACGTGCCGTTCATGCTGCAACTGAACCGGGGCGCGGCCATGCGCCACATCACCACCGCGCTGGAGGAGCTCGGGTACACCTGGGCGTATCGGGTCGTCGACGGTCGCGCGTTCGGCTTGCCGCAGCGGCGTCAGCGCGTGCTCATGCTGGCCTCGCGCACCGAGGACCCCCGCCAGGTGTTGTTCGGCGACGACGCCGGACCCCGTGACTACGGCGACCCGGACCGCGATCCCTGTGGTTTCTACTGGACCGAAGGGGTGCGCGGCCTCGGCTGGGCGGTGAACGCGGTGCCGACCCTCAAGGGTGGCTCCGGTCTCGGCATCGCCAGTCCGCCCGCCATCCGACTGCCCGCGGGCGAGATCGTGACGCCGGGCATCGTCGACGGCGAACGATTACAGGGCTTCGACGCCGACTGGACCGCCCCCGCCCTCGATGTCGCGGGCGTGCGCCACGGTCATCGATGGAAACTGGTGGGCAACGCGGTGAGTGTGCGCATGGCGAACTGGGTCGGGCAACGCCTGGCGGCGCCGTCGGACCCGCTCACCCTGGGCGAGCCGATGGCCGCGGGCCGACCATGGCCGAGTGCGGCGTGGGGTCACGCCGGCGTCGTCCACAGCGTCGCGCTGTCGACCTGGCCGGTCCACGAACCCTACGAGGACCTCAAGAACTTTCTCACCGAGCCTCGCCTGCTCTCCCCCCGTGCGACGGCGGGATTCCTGCGTCGCACCGAGATGGGAAACCTTCGCTTCCCGCCCGGCTTCCTCGACGACGTTCGCGACCACCTCGACCGCATGGGCGGCTGGGCGGCATGAGCGCCGGGTCGCCAGGTCCACGGCAACCACGCGACCCGGTCGCCGGCAGCGTGCGGCGGACAGGCGACCAGGATTCACCCGACCGAACTCGGGCACAGAGCCCCGCTGAGACCTCGTCCGCATCGATTCCCGAGCAGGACTCACCGCCGAAGAAAACCCCGGCTCGAACTGCGTCCACCGAGGCCGCTACGTCGTCATCCGCGCGAAAGCTCGTGACCGATTCGGCGACCAGCGCGCGCATGTCCAGACAGCGGCGCGCGAATACCGCTCCGGAGCTGGCCCTCCGCCGGGAACTGCACCGCGCGGGCCTGCGCTATTTCGTCGACCGCGCGCCCATCAAAGGTCAACGTCGACGCGCCGACGTGGTGTTTCCGCGGCTGCGTATCGCCGTCTATGTCGACGGCTGTTTCTGGCATCGATGCCCCGAGCACGCGACCGATCCGAAGAACAACGCCCAATGGTGGGCCGACAAGTTGGCCGGCAACGTGGCCCGCGACAGGGCCACCGACGCCGCGTTGACGGCGGCAGGGTGGCAGGTGGTGCGGGTGTGGGAACACGAAAACCCGCACGCGGCGGCCGAGCAGATCACCTCACTGGTGCACCGTTCCGAGCCCAGCTGAGCGCACTGTGGTCGTCGGCGACGACGGTCTTCAGCGACGACGCGGCGTGCGTTCGGCGCGAACCCGTACCCGTGCGCGCGACGCATCCGCCGCGACGAAACCGGACACGGTCAGCGCCAGGATCGTGGCGAAACTTGCCAGCGCGATCACGTAGCTCATCAAAGACCTCTCCGTTGGTTACCAACCACCCTGCACGGTGAACCTGACAGCAACCTGTGCGTGCCGGTGACCTGTGATGAAACCACGTCCCCCGCCATCGACGCGCCTGATCACGGCGGTAAGGGTCGCACACGCACAATGGTCGATGTGACCGAATCCGCACGGCACACCCGTGGCTACTCGTCGCTGATCGCGCTCGCGATCGCCGTCGCGGGCCTGTGTTATTCGTCCTGGCTGCTGGAATTCGCGCTGCCGATCGACACCGACCCGGTCAATGATTTCCTCAGCGAACTCGACGCGGAGGGCAAGCCCTACCGCGAGGTCTTCGGCACCGCCGACAAAGTGGTGGGCCTGTTGCTGATCCCGGCGGCGCTGGGCGGATTGTTCGTTTTCCGGCGCCGCCGGTTGACCACGATCGGCTGGACAGCCCTGCTGTGTTTCGGCGCGTCCACGATCGCCGACACCCTGCTCCCGCTGCGCGACTGCGCCCCCGGTGACAGCGCGTGCGGCGGCGACAGCGGACTGTTCCCGCAACTGCACCAACCGCACGCGCTGACGAGCACCCTGGCCGTCACCTCGATCGCGGTGGCGGCGTTCGCGTTCAGCGCCGCCGCCTACCGCTATCACCGCTGGCGAATCCTGCGCGAGTTCGGCGTCGTCGTGCTGGTCCTCGGGTCGGCGGCCACCATCTGGATGATGGTCGCCGACAACCTGTCCGGCTCCTACGCACTGGGGATCGCCCAGCGCGTCCAGGTCACCGCCATGTCGCTGTGGCTGCTGGCCCTGGCCGCCGCGGTCCTCGTCGAGGCACGCGAGCGGACTACCCGACGGTGATCTTCACCGTGTAGCCGTCGATCTTCGCGGGCAGCTTGGTGGTGTCGACCACGAGCACCTCGCCGGTGTCCTGCACGCCGTTGGGCAGGGTCTTCGGCTTCAGGCCGAACGGGGGCTGTTCGCCCTCGCTGTCGGCCAGGCCGAAGTCGCTGTCGTTGGCGATATAGACGGTCTTGCCGCCGTCGAGGGTGGCGATGCCTTCGATCTTGTCGTGACCGAAGAACAGGCCCTTCTCGTCGAGCGCGGCGACCAGTGCGGACAGGTCGAGGTTGCTCTTCTTCGCGACAGGGGTGACCCCCACCTTGGTGAGAGCAGCGACGGCGTCGGCGGTCGAAGTGACGCCGACCAGGGTTTCCAGCGGCTTGCCCTCGATCAGCAGGCCGCCTTTCTCCGCGTCGTAGATCGCACCGGGCACGGCGGACTGCGGGCCGACATCGGTCGCGCCCGCGATGTCGACGGTCCAGATCTTCTTGTCCGAGTCGGGTGCGAGTTTGCCGTCGCGCTCGGCGACCAGGAAGGTGGTGGCGCTCAGCGCGGTGATCTCCGAGACCGCGACCTTGGACTGCTTCGGGTTCTCGAGGGGGTACAGGAATTCGCGCTGCGCCCTGGTCTTCAGATCGACGGTCACGATGCGCGTGAACGGCACCTCCTTGGCCGACCCGCTCAGGCCGGGGGTGTTGAGCGCGCTCTGCACCACGCCGACCAGCGTGTTGCCGTCGGGGGTGATGGTCAGCCCCTCCATCCCCTGGTTGGGGGTGCGTAGCGCGATCTCCTTCGGCAGGCCGTTGCCGGGCGCCAGCCGCTCGATTTCGGTGCCCTCGGCGTCGAAATGCACCAGGAACGGACCGTATTCGTCGGAGACCCAGAAGGTGCCGTCGGCCAGCGCGACCAAACCTTCGGGGTCGATGCCGTGATCGGTGGGCGGCAGAACATTGCCCTGTAGGTCCTTGATGGTCTCGCCGGTGTCGGCCGAGATGTCGACCTGACCGTTGAACGGCGCACCCGACTTGCTGCGCAGCTCGATGCTCGACCGCAGCACCGCCTTGTTGTCCACCAGCTCGAACCGGCCGATCTTGGGCACGAAGCTCGGTGTCGGCGAGAGCTTTTCGTTCTTGGCCGGACCGTCGACATTGGGGCCACGGTCGGTGAGTCCGTAGAACTCGTCGGCGCTGCCCGGCACCGGTGTCCAGGCCGAGCCGAAGCCGCTGCCCTGCACCGTGGTGCCGCCGAACTCGCCGAGCACCGGAATGTCGGTGGTGTGGAGACGAACCGCGTCGGTGGTGGTGACCGTGAACTGGTCGAGGCCGCTGTAGCCGGCGCTCGGGGTGTAGACGTAGGCGCCGTCGACGCGGCGGGTGATGTTGCCGTGCTCGGGCTCGAGGCTGACGCCGAGCACGGCGCTGGTGCCTGCCATGGCGGTAAGGTCGTCGAGCGTGATCACCAGCGGCTGGTCCTTTGCCGTGGTGAAGCCGGCAGCGGGATCCGGCGATGAGCAGCCGGCCACGACGGCGG
Organism: Nocardia sp. NPDC058633; assembly: GCF_042717045.1. Classification (NCBI taxonomy): domain Bacteria; kingdom Bacillati; phylum Actinomycetota; class Actinomycetes; order Mycobacteriales; family Nocardiaceae; genus Nocardia; species Nocardia sp. NPDC058633. The sequence goes on along the minus strand of NZ_JBHXRA010000016.1, from coordinate 163,852 downwards.
CAGCGCACAGAGCGGCGGTGAGTGGGAGGAGGCGTAGACCTGGACGTGCGTTCACCTGCCATGCATACCGCCGCGAGCCGACCAGCGCACGACCGGCAAATGAATTGTCCTCCACCATTCGATAGATCATTCTGGCAACCATGACCACAACTCGGGTGAACATTTCCTCAGCCTCCGATTTCGAAGATGTCGTCGGGTATTCGCGGGCGGTACGGGTCGGCAATCAGGTCGTCGTCAGCGGCACCACGGCCGCTGTTTCCGGCGGTGGCGCGGTCGGCGGCGACGACATCGGCGCACAGACCCGTGAGGTCTTGGCCCGCATCGGCGCCGCTCTCGAGCAGGCCGGGGCGAACCTGCGCGACGTGGTTCGCACGCGCATGTTCGTCACCGATATCGCCCGCTGGCCCGAGGTCGCGGCCGCCCATGCCGAGGTGTTCGGCACGATCCGCCCCGCGGCCTCGATGTACGAGGTCACTGCGTTGATCGCGCCCGATCTGCTCGTGGAGATCGAGGCAGACGCGATCATCGCTGGCTGAATCGTCACACGCGTGGGCGCAGGCCTTCCGGCATCGATGGCCGTTTATGCCCAGTTGTCCACAGGCTCAGAGTTATCCACAGGGCAGTTTTGTCGCCGTCGTTATCGCCTGTCCGCCGACGACGGCGAACTACTCTCGAATCCGTGACCAGCGAAACGGCTACTCCCACCGACCTGCTCGACCAGGTCGTCGCCTCCACCGCGCGCCTCGACACCGCGATCGGCACGCTCACCGATGCGGCGTTGACCGAACCGTCCCTGCTACCGGGATGGACCCGCGGTCATGTGCTGGCCCACCTGTCTCGCAACGCCGACAGCCTGCTGAACCTGCTGCTGTGGGCCCGCACCGGCATCGAGCTCCCGCAGTACCCGAGCGTCGAGGTCCGCGATGCCGATATCGAAGCGGGTGCCCCCCGCCGGCTCACCGTGCAGCATGCCGACTTCACCGCCGCCGCGCACCGCTGGTGGGCCGTGGCCACGACAATGTCGGCCGCCGACTGGCAGGCCGAGGTCCGCAACCGCCAGGGCGGCACCCTCACCGCCGACAAGATCCTCTGGATGCGCCTGCGCGAGACCGAGATCCACCACGTAGACCTCGATATCGGCTACACCCCCACCGACTGGCCCGCCCCCTTCGTGGCCCGCCTGCTCCCCGAAGCCATCGCCGACCTCGCCGCCAATCTCCATCCCGAAGCCACCCCCACCTTCGACATCCAAACCACCGACACAGATTTCATCGCCACGGTAGGACCGGGTCGCCCGCACCACACCGTCCTCGGCCCCGCCACCGCCATCCTCAGCTGGCTCCTGGGCCGCACCCCCGGCACCGACCTCACCGGCCCCCTACCGCCGCTCCCCGCGTGGAAGTAACCACCCCGTCCAACAAGAAATCCGGCCCGCACCGGCTGGTGCGAAGTGGATTCTGTTGCGCCCGCAGGGATTGGAACCTCTAGCCTCTTGGTAGTTCCGTCGCTCCGCGGCTGTCCACTGTCCTACGCCAAACCTACTTCCACCAGCGTGTTCCGCGATCGACACTACGGGTCTGTCTGCCGTTGTTTGCCCGAATCGGCGGGGGTTTGTAGTGGGAAAGTAGTGAGTGAGTCATGTTCTCCGGCTCGGCGACCGTACCGACCGCACTTGGTACTACGCAGGATTAGTCCGCCGTGGTCGCCCGCCCTGCTGAAGAACTATTCCGACAAAGGCCGGTTACTAGCTGCGCGGCGGGTAGCCCAGGGTGGATCCTCAAGCATCGCTTCGATTTGGGTCTTATCGAGAGTCTTCCTGATCTCCGGATTCTCGTGAAGAAAGATGAGTGTCGATATCAGGGAGTTGAGTGAGGCACCCCAAGCCACTGCGGAGAACTCCCACTCCTGCCCAGGGCGTATCACCGTAAAGCCGCGGATTTGCCTATGGACTGTCACGCCGTAGTTCCGGCACTCGATCCGGATGGAGTCGATACCTGGCCGGTGGTCCGTGATGCGGATGCGTAGCATATCCGCCCATGCGCATTCACTATCATTGAAAATAGTAGTGACCCGAATCGAATCGGGACTCATGTGCACGAAGGCGCGCTTGGCCTGTAGGACTGCAATAATCGGGGCCAGTATGGCGAGGATGGCGCCGACGACACCCCCCAGTACTGCCTGGGGGAGGCTGTGCTGGTAGCCGATGACGATCATGGGTGGAGAAAAGGCCAGGCACGTCAAGAAGGTGGGCATTGCGATAACCGGCCGATAACGCAATGACAGCGCGCCGAGCTTCGCGGTTGTTGTAACCACCGGGCGACGCATCATTCGCACACTGATCGAGTGCGATAATGCGATCGCCGCAAGTACTGCGAACATCAGGCCGAGGCCGCGTAGATCGTCGGCGCCGACTGAATGCCCTACGGCCGCGATCGTTAGGGCAATCGCAAGGGAGCCGGCGATGGTGAGCATCCCCGGTATTCCAGGCGCATCCATCGAGTGACGTACCCATACGTAGGAGGCCGGGGCTCCATCGCTTCCTGGCCCTGATTCTTGGAATCTCATTTATAGCTTCCTGTGGTACACGCGCGGAGGAGTGCACCAATCGGCGTTTCCTGGTGTAACCCAAATTTGTCGCGCCCGCAGTATCATCTCCTTGATAGCGCACCGGGCAATTTAATCAGCTTAGGTCCTGAATCGTCGGCAGAGCGCCGACATTGGCCCTGCTCTGGGGTGGGTTGCACACAGGGCTGGCTCACCGCCTGCCCGATGCGGCCTGCCGTTCACGCGCGGAGGCTCACAGGTCAAGGGTTGCTCAGCAATCAGCGAAGCTGACGACGCCATCGGCGCCCTCGAGGTGTGAGGGGCGCGGGATCACAAAGCAGGCCAACCCAGAACAGGGCCACGCGGCCACCGGTCGCGATACCACCAACCTCACCGCGGATTCCGTTCAGCAATTTGGGCGCACCTGGTGAGCGGCTGGCGATCGGGAGCTATGCCGGCCTTTTCGGCTGGGACCGGTGACGGTTCGGTGACCACCTGCACGGGTTCGGCAGGCTGGTCCTATGAGGCAAGCGACGAAGTCGTGCGGCAGTACGTATGCGGCTCGGTGTGCTGGTGGCCGTCGATCGGGCTGGATGTCGGCCGATTCGGGCTCGGGAATTCCGTTCAGCAATTCTGACGGGCTGCTCCTGGCCCTCGTCAACGCTCTCGGGTCGATGCTGTCTGAGCTGTCAGGAGTCCTGGCGTCTGCCGATAGCGCGTGCTCGTCGCCGACGTGCCGCCGCGCCGGGCGGTGAGGTACGAGCAAGACCGTTGCGCGGCGTCTGCGCGGCGGCGGCGCGCACGCGCCGCCGCAGGCGCCCTTGACTCTATATAGCGAAATTCAGCAACCACTCCGTGAAAGTGACTGACGTTGAACAACTCGGGACGTTCACTGGCTGCCCTGGGATGTGACCGACCTCAAGCTGCGACCGCACATTCTGCGGTGGAGCGTGAAATCAGGGTGCGGTCCCACTGGCTGCCCTGGCAATATGGCCGGAATGTCGGATCTGCTGTGGCACGAGGTCAAGAACTTCTTCGACCCCAACCTGATGGGTACGCTGCCGGATCTGCGGGTGCCCGACGCCACGCTCGAGGACTGGCAAGCAATGTTCGACCTGATCCGGTCCAACGGGTGGGCATGGGACTACGCGGAAGACGACACCGTGCGACCGCTACCGGCTGCGGCGGAGGTGCTGCCACGACCTGTCGATGCGGAGGAGAGTGTCAGGCTGCGGGTCTGGCCCACACCGGGGGTGCAGGTGAACTTTTGACTGATGTCAGCCACAGAGATCGATTTCGACGTCGACCTTCGCGAGCTGCAAGGCCAGGCGGGAGTGGACACCCTGTGCGACTTCGTATGTACGATCGGCCGTCGACTGGGCAAGCCAGTGTTTATGAGCGCCGAAGGTCAGTACGGGCACCCACTGCTCGGGTTCGACCCGGCAGCCGACCGGATGGTGTTGCTGGCAGACCCAATCGATCACGGATAGATCAGCTCGGTGATGAGCTGAATGTGACGGGCGCTGCGTTGTCTACTGCGAGATGGATTCGCCGCGAACGGCTTCCAGCAGCACCGACATGCTGGTGATCGTCACAGCAGGGGCAAAGGGGGCGAACCGCTCAACCTTGCCAGGCTTGTTCGCGTAGGCGACGGCAGGCAGTGTCGCGGAGTCGGCCGCGAGTAGGTCGGTGACTGAGTCGCCTGTGAAGCTGGCCGCCCTGGCGTCTGTTCGCAGACCGGCTAGCGCGGCTACGAGTAGGTGTGGGCTCGGCTTGAGCGGGGTAGCGGCCGACGTTCTTGCGTAGATGCCGGAGACGTAGGCCTGTAGTCCGTGGGTGCGGAGGTACACGTCGATGGCCACATCCGAGTTGTTGCTGACGATTGCGACTGAACCGCCATCCCTTCCCGCGGCTTCACGAATGACGTCGTGTGCGAAAGGGGTTGGCGTGGCGACGGCTACGGCTTCAACCTCGAGGCGGGTTAGTTCGCGTTCGGTCGCCACGGCGACCTCCTCGGAGATCTGGGCGGCGTAGTGGAGGAGCTCGAACGGGTCGGAGGTGGCCCCGAGATGATCGGGGAGAGTGGCGCCCATTGCATCCCCGAGTTGTTCAGCAACGTGTCGGCTGGAGATGCCAGCGAACACACCGCACACCGGACCGTCGAAGTCGAGCAGGAGGCAGGGGCGGTCTGCGATCAGTCGGCGGAGGTCGTTCACAGGTGGTAGTCCTGAGCGACCGAGTTCCAAATGCTGTCGAACCACATCAGTGACTGGGCTACGAACTGACTGCCTGTGGAGTCGGGGTCGACATCGCGAGCGTGGTGGAACAGGGTCGCGTCCTTGCCCATGAGATCCCACATTGCGACGCTTTCCCCTTCGAGCGGCACCGTGTGCTCAACGACCGGGTAGTAGCCGGAAAACGCCTGCTCGCCGTTGAGGACGTAGAGCTTGAACAGCGATACGGCCGGAAAGGTCCTGATCTGCGCGGATGCGTTGGTGACCAGACCCAGCCGCCCGAACTCCTCGACTGACTCCACGATCGCGCTTCCGTGGCGTTCCATGATCAAATCTCAGCCGCATCTGACGTTCTGTCAATCCCACTGACACAGGAGTTGGTTCCCCGCGGTGCTTTCCGCCCGCATGTCGCGACGGTGGTCGTCCTGACCTCGGTCCGGCTCGAGCACGAGCCCCAGTTGTCGCATGCGAAGCCGGATACAACCGAGCGGCACTACCTCGAACGGCGAACTGTCGGACCGGACGCGAGAAGAGCCCTCGACCAGTTCGCACAGGGAAAGTAGTGGATCGTTTGTAAGGGGAAAGTAATGGATCTGGCGAGATTCCCCCGAAACGTAAACCGCCCCTCACCAGTAAGTCCTGGTGAGGGGCGGTTCTTTGTGCGCCCGAAGGGATTCGAACCCCTAACCTCTTGATCCGTAGTCAAGTGCTCTATCCGTTGAGCTACGGGCGCATGGTCTTGCATCTTCAGTTGTACCCAGCGAACTGGGTGTGGCGGAGGCGAGAGGATTTGAACCTCCGGTCCCCGTGAAGGGACAACTCATTAGCAGTGAGTCCCATTCGGCCGCTCTGGCACGCCTCCTGGAGCCTTCTCTTTCGAGGGCACCGGTCCTTGTCGAACCGCCGGGAATGAAGATTACACGAGCGGTGGTAGTAGTCCAAAACGCCTGGTCAATCAGCGTAAGTTGCTGTCGAACCAGTCGTAGATACGGGTCTGGGAATCGATGCGGATGGCGGTGGCCGCGTCGTCGTCGGGGTCGGGGCGGTCGGCGCGGTGGCTCAGGCCGGGATAGGAGATGGTGAGACTGGCCACATTCGCTTTCGCCGTGGCCTCGCGTAGGCGTTCGACCGCTTCCGGCGGGGTGGCCGGGTCGTCGGCGCCGAAGAGGCCGAGCCAGGGGGCTTGGAGGTCGGCGGCGATGTCGATCAGGGCGGCGTGCTGATCGGGGAGCGGTTCGATGATGCCGGGGGCGGCCACGCTCACCGCGGCGCCGATCGGGCGGGTCGCGGCGACGAGGAAGGCCGCGGTGCCCGCGCTGTCGAAACCGAGGACGCCGATGGTGTCGGGGAAGACTCCACGGGCGGTGAGCCAGTCGAAGCCGGCGTCGAAGTCGTCGAAGAGTTCCTCGCCGAACACCTCGTGCACCTGCGTATCGGCGATGCGGTCGAACAGATGTGGCGCGACGACGATCCAGCCCTCGACCGACAGCGCCCGCATCAGGTCGAGCAGCTGGGGCGAGAAATCGCGGGATTCGTGCAGGACGACGATGCCGCCGCGGGCCACCCGTTCGGGCTCGACCACCGTGATCGGCACGCTGGTGCGGCGCGCGAGGGCGGACGTGTCGACATCCACCGGCCGCAGGGGGGCCACATCGTCGTAAGTGCCCGGCATAAACCCAGCGTAGGCGGCAGAACTTGACTTGGGTAGGCCTACCCGGCCGCGCCGCATGTCGCGCCGGGCGATCATCGTAGGGTGGAGGCGTGACCGCGCACATCCGCCCCGACCTCGCCACCATTCCGGCCTACGTTCCCGGCCGCAACCACCCCGATGCGGTGAAGCTCGCGTCCAACGAGACCACCTTCGGGCCGTTGCCGAGCGCGGCCAAGGCGATCGCGGAGTCCGCCGAGCAGGCCAACCGGTACCCGGACAACCAGGTCGGCGAGCTGCGGGCGGCGCTGGCCGAGTTCCTCGACGTCACGGTCGCCCACGTGGCGGTCGGCTGCGGCAGCGTGGCCCTGTGCCAGGAACTCGTGCAGATCACCTGCGACGCACCCACCGACGAGGTGGTGTTCGCGTGGCGCTCGTTCGAGGCGTATCCGATCGTCACCCAGGTGGGCAACGCGACCGCTGTGCGGGTGCCACTGACCGAGGGGTACCTGCACGATCTGGACGCGATGGCCGACGCGGTCACCGAGCGAACCAAGCTGATCTTCGTCTGCAATCCGAACAACCCCACCGGCACCGCGCACGGGCGCGCCGAGTTGGAGCGGTTCCTGGATCGGGTGCCCGCGCACGTTCTCGTGGTGCTCGACGAGGCCTACTACGAATACCTGCGGCTGACGCCCGAGACGCGTCCCAACGGTGTCGAGATCGGTCGCTCCAGGCCGAATGTGGTTGTGCTGCGCACGTTCTCGAAGGCGTACGGTCTGGCGGGGCTACGCGTGGGCTACGCGATCGGTGATCCCGAGGTGATCGCCGCGCTACTGAAGGTGCACATCCCGTTCAGCGTGAACCGGATCGCGCAGGCCGCAGCGATCGCCTCGCTGCAGGCGCGCGGCGAACTCCTCGATCGCACCGATGTGCTGGTGGCGCAACGGCATCGGCTGCGTGACGCGCTGCTGGCCGCGGGCTACGAGGTGCCGCCGAGCGAGGCCAACTTCGTGTGGTTGCCCCTGGGCGAGCGCAGCATCGAGTTCGCCGAGGCGAGTGCTGGTGCGGGCGTACTTGTTCGGCCCTTCGCCGGTGACGGTGTCCGGGTGACGGTCGGCGATCCGCACGAGAACGAGCAGTTCCTCGACTTCGCCACCGCGCCCGAAACGGCGGCCCGATTCCGTTAGTCCGGGACACGGTCAGCATCCCTTGACGTGGGTTGCGTTGGGATTACCGCGAATTCGAGCACACTGTCAGCACACCGGTCGTAGGCTGACCACAAGCTGATTTCGGTGTTCGAACAGGAAAAAATGCACGCGGCCACGATCGACCGATTATGTGGTCGGCGCGCGCCACCGGTCGAGTGAATGTGTTCTCGGCGGGCAATCTTCCCGCATCGGAGGGTGCACCCGCACGGCCCCGCACCCTGCTGCCCGACCGGAGATGTACCGTGAATCAAGGATCTCGCCCCGCCGTCTGTGAAAACGCAACCCCTGCAGTCAGTTCGGCCGCTGACGTCGCGATCGCCGGGCCGCCGCCGGACGAGCTGGAGCGCCGTCTACGCGACTGCGACGAGTTCTTCCGCTACCCCGAACTCGGCCACCTGCCCGCCCAGCGTCGTCTCGGCGCACTCGCCGAAATGCGCGATACCGGCACCTACGTCCAGACCGCCGAGGAGATTCTGATCGGTGCGAAACTGGCGTGGCGCAACCATGCTCGCTGCGTCGGCCGCAAACATTGGCGATCGCTGAAACTGCTCGATGCCCGCCTGGTTACCTCCGCGCGTGAACTCTCCGAGGTGTGCTGGCAGCATTTGCGGCTGGCCACCAATGGCGGCGCGATCCAATCGATGATCACGGTGGGCCCGGCGCGTGACCTCGGCGGTGGTGAATACCGGATCGAGAGTTCGCAGTTGATCCGCTACGCCGGATACCGCAACGGCGACGGCACCGTCACCGGCGATCCGGCCAATATCGCGGCCACCGAGCGGGCGCTGGAGCTGGGCTGGCGCGGGGCTCGCACACCGTTCGACGTGCTGCCGGTGCTGATCAGGACGCCCACCGAGGACGTGCGGTACTTCGACGTTCCGCGCGAACTCGTCCGTGAGGTCGACCTGATCCACCCCGACTATCCGTGGTTCGCCGCGCTCGGCCTGAAATGGCACGCGCTGCCCGCTGTATCGAATATGGATCTGGAGGTGGGCGGCGTTTGCTACCCCTTCGCTCCCTTCAACGGCTGGTATGTCGGCACCGAGATCGGCGCGCGCAATCTCAGCGATGCCGATCGCTACAACATGCTGCCCCTGATCGCCGACATGATGGGTCTCGACACGTCATCGGTGCGGACACTGTGGCGCGACAAGGCACTGATCGAGCTCAATCATGCTGTGCTGCACAGCTTTCGCCTATCCGGTGTGCACATGGTCGACCACCACACCGTAGCCAAGCAGTTCTGCGATCACGTCCAGCGTGAGGAGGCCGCCGGGCGCGCCTGCCCGACCGACTGGAGCTGGGTCAATCCCCCCATCTCCTCCGGCCTCACCCCCACCTTCCACCGCTACTACGACGCACCGGACCTGGACATTCGACCGAATTTTGTCCGTCGAGATTGATCTACGGCGGGTTGTTTGGCTCGAACCCGGCCGGGTATTTGCTGTCACGTAGCCGAATCCGGTGCGCCGGACGCTACGGACCGACTGATCACCCAACAACCCAGCGAGACCGACGAACGGACACCACCCTGTCCGCGATCGGCCTCGCGCCAGGTAGGAGGGAATCACCATGAGCAAAGCAACTCTGGAATCGCTGATCGGCGCCACCGCCTATGACGACCACGGCGACAAGATCGGCAAGGTCAAGCAGATCTACATCGACAACAGTTCCGGCTCGCCGACTTGGGCGGCCGTATCGACCGGCATGTTCAGCCACGACTCGCTGGTGCCGCTGGCAGGCGCCGAGCATCAGGCCGACGACGACACCCTGAAGCTGCATGTCGACAAGGAGCAGGTGAAGTCCGCGCCGCACCTCGACGACGGCGGCCGGATCAGCGCCCAGTCCGAGCAGGAGCTGTTCAAGCACTATCACGTCGACCCAAGGGCGGCGGGCTGGAATACCTATGGCCGCCAGCAGATTCGCCCCGGCGACGAATCTCCGATGACCCACGGAAACCCGGCGCAGGCCAGGCACACCGACGACTCGATGGTGCGCTCGGAGGAGCAGTTGCGCGTCGACACCGAGACCGAGGAAGTCGGCACCGCACGGCTGCGCAAGTACGTGGTCACCGAGGAACAGACCTTCAAGGTGCCCGTCACGCACGAAGAAGTGCATATCGAACGGGAGCCGATCACCGGCGACCGCACCGGCCGCACCACGATCGGCGAGGACGAGCGCGAGGTCACCCTGCACGCGGACCAGGTGCACGTGCAGAAGGAAGCCGTTCCGGTGGAGCGGGTGCGACTCGCGGTCGACGAGGTCACCGACGAGCAGACCGTCTCCGACACGGTCCGCAAGGAGCGTGTGGAAACCGAGGGCGTCGACGACCGACGCCGCAGGGAGCCCTGAGCCCCCGCGCTACGTTCGATCAGTCGAACCAGCCGCCCACCATTCGGTGGGCGGCTGGAGGTCCCCAGCGGGTTACGCACTGCCGCAGGCGGGCGTAGGGTTCTCGGTACGGGCCGAATCGCCCTGGTCCGGCTCGTTCCGACGAGCGAGGGAGACCGAGATGAGCACCGCGTCCAGTTCGGGATTCGATGCCGAAGCACTGCGCCGTGGGATCGAAAGCCGCGATGCCGCAACACTGCTGACGCTCTACAGCGACGATGCCGAGATCCGCATGGTCGACCACCGCGACCAACCGAGCCATCCCCGGGTGATGCACGGCCGCTCGGCGATCAGTGCGATGTTCGACGACGTGTGCGCCAGGGAGATGACCCACTCCCTCGACAGTGTCCTGATCGACGGCGACCACCTCGCCTTCGTGGAATCGTGCCGCTACCCCGACGGCACCCGCGTCCTGGCCCATTCGATGGCCGACCTGCGCGACGGCCGCATCGTCGACCAGACGTCGATCCAGGCGTGGGACGAAGGGTAGTCAGCTGCCACTGCCGACCAGCGGTGGCCCGACCTGGGAAGATTGGCGGAGACGGAGGGATTTGAACCCCCGATGGTTTTACCCATGCTCGCTTTCAAGGCGAGTGCATTCGGCCGCTCTGCCACGTCTCCCTGCCCTGGATCGTAGCCGATCCGCAGATCAGCGGCGGCGTGGGTTCTGGTTACGCGGCGCCTGCGGGGGGAGGATTGCGCTATGTATGCGATTCACATGAACGGGTTCGGTGGGCCGGAGGTCATGGAGTGGACCGTGGCGGTCGACCCGGAGCCGGGGCCGGGCGAGGTGTTGGTTGAAGTTGTTGCGGCGGGGGTCAATCGGGCTGATGTGATGCAGCGGAAGGGGTTCTATCCGCCGCCTGCCGGTACCAGTTCGGTTCTCGGGTTGGAGTGTTCGGGCACGATCGTGGAATTGGGTGCGGGGGTGCAGGATTGGCAGGTCGGCGATCGGGTGTGCGCGTTGCTGGCGGGGGGTGGGTACGCGCAGTTCGTGGCGGTGCCGGTCACGCAGCTGTTGCCGATTCCGGAGGGGATGGACGCTGTGGCGGCCGCGGGATTGCCGGAGGTGGCGGCGACGGTGTGGTCGAACCTGGTGATGACGGCGGGGTTGCGCTCGGGGCAGCTGGTGTTGATCCATGGTGGAGGCGGCGGGATCGGGACGCACGCGATCCAGGTGGCCCGGGGGCTCGGGGCCCGGGTGGCGGTGACGGCGGGGTCGGACGCGAAGCTGGCCAAGTGTGGCGAGCTGGGCGCGCAGATCCTGATCAACTATCGGACCGAGGACTTCGTCGCGGTGCTGGCGGAGCAGGGCGGTGCCGACGTGATCCTCGACAACATGGGGGCGAAGTATCTGGAGCGCAATGTGGAGGCGCTGGCGCCGTACGGCCGGCTCGTGGTGATCGGGATGCAGGGCGGCACGACGGGGTCGCTGGATATCGGCGCGCTGCTGCGCAAATGGGGCACGGTGCATGCGACGAACGTGCGCAGCAGGCCGACGTCGGGGGTCGGTAGCAAAGCCGAGATCATCGCGGCGGTGCGCGCGCACCTGTGGCCGCAGGTGGCCGCGGGTGAGATCGTGCCGGTGATCTCCGCCGAGTTGCCGATCACCGAGGCCGCCCGCGCGCACGCGATGCTCGACGACTCGGAGACGTTCGGCAAGGTGGTTCTGCGGGTGACACCGCGCTGAGCGTTCACAGATCGCCGGAACTGTCGCCAAGTCGACCGTTTCGGCGAATAGTGTGCGACCAGCGCGGTTATTCGAGTGCGCTGAGCGCCCGGCCCAGCTGGTCGATCTCGTGGCGGGTCGTATAAGGCGCCAGACCGATCGTGACGGCTCCGCCCTCGTCGTTCACGCCGAGCGCGTCGAGCAGCCGACTTCCGCCGTGTACCCCGCTGACCGTGCCGATCCTGGCATCGGCCAGCTTGGCCGCTACCTTCTCCGCCTGCATCCCGGCCATCGTGAAACTGACCGTCGGGATGCGGGTGGAGGCGCGGCCGATCACGGTGAGGTTGTCGACCTTCCCCAGCACCTGCATGAGGTGGTCGAAGAGCTGGTCGTGATAGTCCTGCAGCGAGGTGATCGACATCTCGAGACGTTCGCGGCGGGTGCCGGTGGCGCGTTCGTCGAGTCCGGCGAGGAAGTCGATCGACTCGGTGAGCCCGGCCAGGAGGGCGTACTGGTGCCCGCCCACTTCGAGGCGTTCAGCACCCTTGGCATAGGGGTTCAACGACATCGACGGGATGCGGTCGAGGAACGCGGGATCGCGGAAGACCAGCGCGCCCACCTGCGGGCCGCCCCACGACGGTGCGCTCAGCGCGACCACGTCGGCGTTGAGTTCGTCGATGTCGATGAGCGCGTACGGTGCCGCGCCGAACGCGTCGGCCACCAGCAGTCCGCCCACGTCGTGCACCCGATCGGCCGCTACCCGAACACCGGGCGCCGAACCCACGATCGGCGACGCCGCGGTGAGCGCGACCAAGCGCGCGGTGGGGCCGATCAACTCCTCGAACTGCCACGACGGCATCTCACAGGTCTCGATCTCCACCTCGGCCCAGCGCACGTGCGCGCCGTACCGGTTGGCGATGCGCAGCCACGGGGCGACATTGGCCTCGTCGTCCAGGCGGGAGAGCACGATGCCGGTACCGAGGCCCAGCCGTGAGCTCAGCGATTCGGCCAGCCAGGCCAGCAGTACCGCACGATCGGGCCCGAGTACGACGCCGGCCGGATCTCCGCCGACCAGATCGGCGACCGCTTCCCTGGCGGCGTCGAGGATCGCGCCGCTGCGCGAAGCCGCACCGTGGCGGCCGATATGGGAAAACGAGGAGGTGCGGAAACCCGTTGAGACGGCACGCGATACCGAATCGGGAACCAGCATTCCCGCCTGCGGGTCCAGATGGATCCAGCCGTCGCCCAGGGACGGTATCAGGCCCCGAACCCTCGCGACGTCATAAGTCATGGTGGCCACTTTAAGGGCAGGGGGCGTCCCGGTGTAACCGCGTGGGGGTTTTAGCAAGAACCCGACACACGCGCAATGATGGGGACATGACGCACTCGGAGGATGTCCCAGAATCCGTCGTTGTGATCGGTCCCGATGGCCGTCCAGTGACCGTACCCGCCGACGCCGACAGCGCGTCCGCGTTCACCGCGCAAGTCGTCCCCGACGACGAGAAGGCCGCGAGCGAGCCGGCCGAGTCGCTGGCCGACATGGTCGAGCAGCCCGCCAAGGTGATGCGCATCGGCACGATGATCAAACAGCTTCTCGAAGAGGTGCGTGCCGCTCCGCTCGACGACGCCAGCCGTTCGCGCCTCAAGGAGATCCACAAGTCTTCGGTCCGCGAACTCGAACAGGGTTTGGCGCCGGAACTGCGCGAGGAACTCGAACGCCTCACCCTCCCCTTCACCGACGACTCGGTGCCCTCGGACGCAGAACTGCGCATCGCCCAGGCTCAGCTCGTCGGCTGGTTGGAGGGCCTGTTCCACGGCATCCAGACCGCGCTGTTCGCCCAGCAGATGGCCGCCCGCGCCCAGCTGGAGCAGATGCGCCAGGGTGCGCTGCCGCCGGGAATGCACGCGGCCGACGCCAAGACCGGCGGCCACGTGGGCGGCGGTCAGTACCTGTAAACCCCCCGAGTCTCTTGTTCGCGGCCCGCCTCGATCTGGACTGGGTGGAGGGTGCGACGAAGGAGTACCCGGCGGGAGGGAAGATCGAGGCCCCCCGGGGCCGCGAACACCCGGCGCCAGCCGGAAAACAACACTGTAAGGTCGGGGACCGTGCCCGCCGCTGCCGCTCGTCCTGATTCGGTCTCCGATCGCAGTGACGCGCGTACCGAAGAGAGCCCCGTGCATTCCGAAGACACCCCCACCGACGCCGAGTCGGCCGAAGTCGCCGCCACCGACGCACCGCCGCAGGTGAAGACACCGATGGTGTCGGATTCGCAGACCTTCGGGCGTGCGTTCAAGGACATGCGCGACGGTCTACATCAGCGCGAGCTGTGGTTGTCGCTGGGCTGGCAGGACATCAAGCAACGCTACCGCCGGTCGGTACTCGGTCCGTTCTGGATCACGATCGCGACCGGTTTGCAGGCGCTGGCGATGGGGCTGCTGTATTCGACCCTGCTGAATCAGCCGATCAGCGAATACCTGCCATATGTGACCGTCGGCCTGATCGTGTGGAACGTCATCAGCGCCTCGATCCTCGAGGGCTCCGATGTGTTCATCGCCAACGAGGGACTGATCAAACAGTTGCCATCGGCGCTGAGCGTGCACGTGTATCGCCTGGTCTGGCGCCAGTTCCTGTTCTTCGCCCACAACGCGGCGATCTACGCGGTGTTGCTGATCGCGTTCTCGATCTGGCGCAACCTGGATCTCTCGTTCCTGTTGGTGATCCCCGCGATCCTGCTGCTTTTCCTCAACGCGATGTGGGTGACGATCGTCTTCGGCATCTTCTCCACCCGCTACCGCGACATCGCCCCGATCCTGGGTTCGATGACGCTGATGCTGTTCGTGCTGACCCCGGTGATGTGGTCGACGAAGGCGCTCGAGGACTCGGTCGGCGGGATGAGCGACCGGGCCAAGCTGATCGAGATCGTCCCCACCTTCCACTACCTGGAGATCGTGCGCGCTCCCCTGCTCGGTGAGCCGTCGGAATGGCACCACTGGGCGATCGTCGGTGCGATCACCGTCGTCGGCTGGGTTGTCGCGATCCTGGCGCTCAAGCAGTACCGTGCCCGCGTCCCGTACTGGGTTTAGGAGCAGTTCTCGATGAGCCGTGTGAGTATCGAAACCCATGAGGCGTGGGTCGAGTTCCCGATCTTCGACGCCAAGTCCCGGTCGCTGAAGAAGGCGTTCCTCGGCAAGGCGGGCGGCGCGATCGGGCGCAACAGCTCCGATGTGGTGGTGGTCGAGGCGCTGCGCGACATCAACCTGTCGCTGAAAGAAGGCGACCGTGTCGGGCTCGTCGGGCACAACGGCGCGGGCAAGTCGACGCTGCTTCGCCTGCTGTCGGGCATCTACGAACCCTCGCGCGGCAGTGCGCGCATCCGCGGCCGGGTGGCCCCGGTGTTCGACCTCGGCGTCGGCATGGACCCGGAGATCTCCGGCTACGAGAACATCATCATCCGTGGCCTGTTCCTCGGGCAGACCCGCAAGCAGATGATGGCCAAGATCGACGAGATCGCCGACTTCACCGAGCTCGGCGAATACCTGTCGATGCCGCTGCGCACCTATTCCACCGGCATGCGGGTGCGGCTGGCGATGGGTGTGGTCACCTCGATCGACCCCGAGATCCTGCTGCTCGACGAGGGCATCGGCGCGGTCGACGCGGAGTTCATGAAGAAGGCGCGCACACGACTGCAGTCGCTGGTGGCGCGGTCGGGCATCCTGGTGTTCGCCAGCCATTCCAACGAATTCCTCGCCCAGCTCTGCGATACCGCGATGTGGATCGACCACGGTCAGATCCGCGAACAGGGCGGGATCGAAGACGTTGTGCGAGCGTATGAAGGGCCCGAGGCGGGTAATCACGTGGCACAGGTGCTGCGCGATCTGGAAACCGAGGGCGCCGACGGCGCGGCGGGCGAGAAGAAGCTGGAGCAGAATCAGGTATGAGCGGTCGACGTGACGAGGCTGCCCCGGCTGCCGTGCCGGGTGGATTCAGCATGACCGACCGCCTCGAGGCGACTCCGGCACCTGTCGAGCCCGCCGCGGTGCTGCCCGATGACGCCGCATCAGCGGTCGTGCTGCCCGATGACGCGGAACTGCCCGCCGGGGCCGAACCCGCCGACCTCACGACCGAGACCGGCCCGACCGCGCGGATCATCGCGGTGGTCGTCACGCACAAGCGCCGCGAGTTGCTCGCCGAGTCGCTGAAAGTGCTTGCCTCGCAGTCGCGTCCGGTCGACCATCTGATCGTCGTCGACAACGCCAACGAGGACGCGGTGGCCGAACTGGTCGCCCAGCAGCCGATCGAGGCCACCTACCTCGGTTCACGCCACAATCTCGGCGGCGCGGGCGGTTTCGCGCTCGGCATGCTGCACGCGCTCACGCAAGGTGCGGATTGGGTGTGGCTGGCCGACGACGACGGCCGACCCGACGGTACCGAAGTGCTCGCCACACTGATCGATTGCGCGCGCAGGCACAACCTGGTCGAGGTGTCGCCGGTGGTGTGCGATATCGACGAGCCGAATCGTCTCGCGTTCCCGCTGCGGCGCGGTGTGGTGTGGCGGCGGCTGCGGTCGGAGCTCGGCGACGAGGACTTCCTGCCCGGCATCGCGTCGCTGTTCAACGGCGCGCTGATCTCGGCGAAGGCCGTGGATCTCATCGGCGTGCCCGACCTGCGGCTGTTCGTGCGTGGTGACGAGGTGGAGGTGCATCGCCGCCTGGTCCGCTCCGGGCTGCCGTTCGGCACCTGCCTGCAGACCGCCTACCTGCACCCCAACGGCGCCGAGGAATTCAAGCCGATCCTGGGCGGGCGGATGCACACCCAGTACCCGGACGACCCGGTGAAGCGCTACTTCACCTACCGCAATCGCGGCTACCTCATGTCGCAGCCCGGTATGCGCAAACTGTTGCCGCAGGAGTGGATCCGCTTCTCCTGGTTCTTCCTGGTGACCCGCCGCGATCCGGCCGGGCTCAAGGAATGGTTCCGGCTGCGGTCGCTGGGCCGCAACGAGCACTTCGGCAAACCGGACTAGGCCCCTGAAAATAGGGGGCTATTCCCTATGGGAATAACCAGTCGGTTCGCCCTACGATTCGAAATGTGACTTTCACTAAGAGTTTCGCGTCCGCCGCCGCCACCGTCCTCGCCGGTGCCGCGTTGTGTTTGGCAGCGCCGGGCACCGCGCACGCCGCCGACCCGTGCCAGCTCGGCTGGTCCAATGTCGGCCCACGCACCTGCGTGATGAACGAACTACGGACCGCGCCGGTGGTGACCCTCGGCAACGGTGTCTGCGTCGGCATCCTGAACGTGGCAGGCACCGCGTTCGACGGCCCACTCGCCGAATACACCCCAGCCCCGGGCGCCTCGCACGCGATCTCCCTGCGGATCTCCCAGGGCTTCTCGCCGCTGGGCAACTGGGCGCCGACCGTGCTCGCCTGCGACGTGACCGCCGTCATCGACTGGCACAACCTGGACAGTGGCGCCACCGGCTCGGTGACCCGCTTCATCCCTGCCACCAAGACCAGCACGTACCCGGTCCAGGACGTGGTCGCCTACACCGGTCCCGGTCGGGTCCAGCTCACGGTCCGCACCGACAAGCCCAATATCGCGCAGTCGACCGAGGTCTTCGTACCCTGATCCGCACCGCGCGCACTTGTCGCCCGCATTCGTACGGCAGGCACCGCCAGTCGCGTGCGTGCGTACACCACTGACCTGCGCATACCTCCGCTGATCCTCACCGAAAGGCGCCGGATCAGCGGAGCGGGAAAAGGGGTTGCGGCGACCTGCGGTGGTCGGGCAGAGTCATTGTCGAACGTTGGAGAGGAGGTGGATGTCCGTGAGTACACGCGTGTGGATTGCCGTGGCCGGGGGGCGCGATCGTGCGCCTGCCCAGGTTGCTCCGGACATCACCTCTCCTCGCTGAACCCCTCGTTCGGGTTCGGCACCCGACGAAGGACTTCTTACGATGGTCGACTACGACCTGCTCGTCCCTTACGGCTGGACCGAAGCCGTAGCTGCTGAATATCTCCCCCTGCTCGGCGACCTCGTGCCCGCGCGCATCGTGCGGATGGATCGCAGCGAGTGTGACGTCGTCGCGCCGACAGGACCTGCCAGAGCGGCCTGTCCGCGCGACATCACCGGACTGTGCACCGGCGACTGGGTCGGTCTCGATGCCGAAGGCACTGTGCGACAACTGCTCCCACGGCGCTCGGCGATCATGCGATCGTCGGTGTCGGGGCGCTCCGTGGCCCAGGTGCTCGCCACCAATGTCGACACCGTGTTGATCTGTTCCGCCGCCGACGGTGATGTCGATCTGGGGCGGATCGAACGGATGCTCGCGCTGGCTTGGGAGAGCAATGCCCAGCCGGTTGTGGTGCTCACCAAAGCCGATGCGGCGGACTATCTTCCGCTCGACGAGGTGCGAGCGGTCGCGCCCGGCGCCACCGTGGTCGCGGTGAGCGCCACCGTGGCGGTCGGCCTCGATGTGCTCACCGCCGTGCTCAGCGGCACCGTCGCCCTGATCGGGCCGTCCGGTGCGGGCAAATCCACCCTCGCCAACGCGCTGCTCGGCGCGGAAGTGTTCGCCACCAACGCGGTTCGCGCGGTCGACGGCAAGGGGCGCCACACCACCGTGCATCGTGAGCTGCGACCGCTACCCGGCGGCGGCACGCTCATCGACACCCCCGGCCTGCGCGGCATCGGTCTCTACGACGCCGCCGACGGCATCGGCAAAACCTTCAGCGACATCGAATCCCTCGCCGCCGACTGCCGTTTCGCCGACTGCGCCCACGAGACCGAACCCGGCTGCGCGGTGCGGGCCGCCCTCGCCGACGGCACCGTCACCGAACGCAGGCTGACCAGCTATCGCAAGTTGGCCAGGGAGAACGAATGGATGGCCGCCCGCACCGACAAGCGCTTGGCCGCCGAACGCGAACGGGTATGGCGCGATATCAGCAAACAACACCGCAAGCGATACCGCGAACGAGGCCGCCGCTGATCCCCCCACTCGCTCGTAGCGGCCCCCGTCCGACTACGACCAGCAACCGATAGCGGGAGCCAACTTGGACAATCGATCACCAGGCCGTCAGGGAGACATCGCCCGAGAGCGAAAATCCCTGAGGGCCTGGTGATCTTGATCCGAGGCCGTTGGGGGTTAGGTGGGGTCGATGCCGTACAGGCGGGCCCAGTTTTCGCGGCTGGTGAGTTCGGGGACTGCGGCGCGGTATTCGGTTTGGAGGGCGGGCAGTTCTTTGCGGAGTTTGCGCAGGGTTCGGTAGGCGCGGATGAGCAGGGCGCGGGCGCGGGCCTTGTCGCGGCGACGCACGCGCACGCCGGACTGGGAGGCGTCGGTGACGACCACGTGGTCGAACAGGCCGATGTGCCACCAGTGCGCGTCCTCGCGGGTGACGCCGATCAGTCCGGGCTGGGTGCGGCCGGTCCACTGGGTGATCGCGCGCTTGATCAGGATCAGGGTGATGCGGCTCGGTTCGCCGCCGGCCCGGCGCACCGAGATGTCGGCGGAGTTCACCGGCGGGGTGGCCGCGGGGTGCTTGATCGTTTCGGGGTAGTCGTTGCGGGTGGAGCGAGCGGCTGCGAGCGCGTCGATACCGCCGTCGCGCAACGCCTTCGGGCCCTTCATGAAGTCCTCGATGCCCTGCAGGGTGGTGTGCACAAGGCCGTACTGCATGCCGACGAGGTGCTCGGCGATGTAGCGGAAGAACTCGCGGGTGATCGCCTTGCCGTCGAGATCGGTGTGCAGGGCGCCGACGATGAGCGAGTTACGGGTGGAGAAGTAGCGCGCCCAGTCGTCGTAGTCCTTCCAGTAGAAGTCGGCATGCCACACGGCCGCGTTGGGGAGCGTGACGGTGACGAAACCGTGCTCGCGCGCCCGGATGCCGTACTCGACGTCGTCCCACTGGAAGAAGATCGGCACCGGAAGGCCGATCTTCTTCACGACCTCGGCCGGGATCAGGCAGGTCCACCAGGCGTTGTAGCCGGCGTCGACGCGACGCTCCTGGTTCTTCTTGAGCATGGAGGTGTTGCGCAGCGCCTTGGGCACCTTCTGGCCGTGCTTGAGCTCGTGCAGGTGCACCTCCTCCGCACCGACATTGAGGTAGTCGGGGTTGAGCAGGAACAGCATCTGCGCGCCGACCAGGGTCGGTTCGACGGTCAGGTTCGCGAACGCCTGTAGGCGCAGGACGGTCTCGGGCTCGCAGAGGATGTCGTCGTCCATCAGGATGACGTCGGCGTGCTCGTTGGCCGCCGACACCTCGTACAGGCCACGGGTGAAGCCACCGGCACCGCCGAGATTGGGCTGGCGGATGTAGCGCAGCTTGTCGCCGAAATCCGGGCGGACCTGCTGGAACAGCGGGCGGTTCTCGACCAGGTCGGTGCCCTGGTCGACGACGTAGACCGCGTCGATCGCGGCCAGCACGGTCGCGTCCGAGGCCAGCGCGGCGACGGTGTGCGCGCAGTCCTCGGCCCGGTTGAAGGTGCAGATCGCGATGGCGACCGGGCGTACCTTCTCGGGCGCCTGCGCGGTCCAGGCCAGTTCGGTGATATCGAGTTCGCCCCCGACGGCGTCGAACTCGAGCCACAGCGCGCCGCCGTCGACGTACTGGTCCAGCGGCGCGGTGAGCGAGACGTATCCGCTGCTGGTCGCCACCAGCGAGGCGATGATGCGGCGGTGCCCGGCGATATCGGAGGCGACCAGCCGCACGTTCGCCCGGTGGGCGACCGCCAGTTGGGCTCCCACCGAGACCTCGGTGACGGTGGTCCACCGCTGCCAGTAGCTGGCGGCGAGCCTGCCGAAGTAGGTGTTGGTGTGCGCGGTGGCGCCCTTGGGCAGGTGCAGCGAGTGCCGCTCGCGGACGGCGGCACCCCCCTTGACGACGGCGTAGAGGTCGTCGTTCACCCGCGCCGACGGTCCGGTGAAGATGCCTCGGGCCAGCACGAGCCGCTCGGGCGCTGAGTGTTCACCCCGCAACGATGCGGGCGCGGCCTCGCGCCGATCGTTCGACTCGGTCACGGCTTTGGTAGCCGACTGCTCCATGAAGTCCTCGAAATTCTCGGTATCGACTGCGCCGGCGCACGCAGTCACGTAAAGAAGGGCGTCGCGGCGGGCGGGGCGAGGATATCAATCGCGCGGCACCCGTGCGTCGTCAGTGAGGCGTTGCCGCACCCCGCGCGTGTTGCTCATCGCTTGCCGATGAGCCGGTGAAAACGAACTTGCCGTAGGCCCAATAGCGGAATACGACTGCCATCGTCTGGCCGATGATGGTGGCGGAAATGTTGTCCGCCAGCGGTGACGACAGATCGAGCACATAACGCGAAAACCCGAGGCAGCCGAGTTGCAGGAGGATCGCTACCACATTGACGATCGCGTACAGGAGATATTCGCGAACGGGGCTGTCGGACTTGCGGTGGGAGTAGGTCCACCACTTGTTCCCGAAGTAGGTGACCACCGTCGCCACCACGATCGCGATGATCTTGGCGAGAAGCGGCGAGTGATAGAGCACACCTTCGGAGAAGGAGAATCCCCCACCCCAGAACACCAACAGGTTGTAGGTCCCCGCATCGACGAGAAACCCGACCGCCCCGACAACGAGAAACGCCGCACCCTGCCGCAAACCCGCTATCACCTTCGACACGAAGGGAACAGCAGGCGGTTCAACTGATTGCGACACGCCCTGACGGTAGCCAACCACCACCCCCGGCCCCTAGGGAGGGCGGCCGCGCAGTGGCCGGTTCGCGGCCGGGTCGCCGGTCAGCCGCCGTTGCGTAGGCGACGAAGGAGCAAGCAACGGTGGCCAACCGGCGGCCCCTCGGGGCCGCGGACACCCGGGCACCAGCCCGGCAATAATCCTGTAGCCTCCCGGTGTCCCACTGCTGCCTAACTCCGAGGATTGACCCGGGTGGACTCCACCGAGCTTCGTATTGCCGCCGTGGTCCCCTGCCACAATGAAGAGGCCGCGGTCGCCAAGGTCGTTGCCGACCTCAAGGCCGCTGTGCCGGGGATCGTCGTCTACGTCTACGACAACCTGAGCACCGATCGCACCGCCGAATGCGCCCGCGAGGCCGGGGCGATCGTGCGCTTCGAGAACACCAAGGGCAAGGGCAATGTGGTGCGCCGTGCCTTCGCCGACATCGAGGCCGATGTCTATCTGATGATCGACGGCGACGACACCTACGAGGCGTCGGCCGCTCCGCTGATGATCAAGACGCTGCTCGACGGCCCCTACGACCACATTCTCGGCGTGCGTAAGCAGGACGCCGACGATGCCAGCGCCTACCGCAGCGGCCACGAGACCGGCAACAAGGTGCTCAACGGCGTGGTGGGCAAAGTGTTCGGCGAGAACGTCGAAGACATGCTGAGCGGGTTCCGGGTGTTCTCGCGCCGGTTCGTGAAGAGCTTCCCCGCGGTGTCGCGCGAATTCGAGATCGAGACCGAGCTGACCGTGCATTCGCTGCACCTGCGCGTTCCCCAGACCTCAGTGTCCGTCGGTTTCCGCGACCGCCCCGCGGGCAGCGAATCCAAGCTGCGCACCTACCGCGACGGCACCAAGATCCTCGCGCTGATCCTCGGCCTGGCCCGCCATGAGCGCCCCGTCGCGTTCTACGGCCTGTTCGGCACGGTGGCGTGGCTGATCTCGGTGATCCTCACCGTGCCCATCGTGATCGAGTTCTACAACACCCACGAGGTGGCGCGGTTCCCGACGCTGTTCCTGGCCTTCACGCTGCTGCTGCTGGGCAGCCTCGCCTGGACCGCGGGCCTGATCCTGGACGGTATCCGCCGCTCGCGCCACGAGACGGCGCGACTTGTCTACCTGCGCTATTCGGCCGTCGGGGTAAGCGAGGACGTCGCGGCCGGAGAGCGTCGGTGACCACCTCTGTCGAGCCCGAGACGACTGTCGAGCTCACCAAAACTCCGGCGCGTCAGGATCGAGCACTGGCGCCGGTGCGCGCGCTGACCCAGCGCTTGGGCGCCGCGACCGTCGCGTTCGCGATCGTCGCCACGGTGTTCGGCGCCGTGTTCGCCGTGCTCACGCCCGCGTTCTGGGGCCACGACGAGATCACCCAGTTCGGCCGCGCCTACCAGGTCGCCCACGGTGGGGTGTTCCCCCAGCGCATCGCCGACGATCGCGGTGTGGCCTACGGCGGGCAGATCCCGGTGAGCGTCGACGAGCTGATGGGCTACGCGTTCCGCGACTACAACGACAACCCCGACGAGCCCGACGCGATGGTGGCTGATCCCGGCGCCTACGACCGGCTCGGCTCGGCGGAGGTCTCCTCGGCGACCCGGCAGATGTGGTTCACCAACACCGCCGCCTACTCGCCGGTGCCGTATGTGCCTGCCGCCGTGGGTATTCGGGTCGGCGAGGCCCTCGGGCTCGATGTGGGTGGCATGTATCTGCTGACCCGTCTCGCCGGGCTGGTCGCCTACGTGGCGGTCGTCGGGTTCGGGCTCTACGCGCTGCGCGAGCGGCGTAGCCAGTGGCTGGTGTTCACGGTCGCGGTGCTGCCGATCGCGCTGTTCCAGGCGGGCACCGTCACCGCGGACACGCTCACCAACGCGCTCGCCATCATGGTGTCGGCGCTGCTGCTGAAGGCGCTGTTCGTCGGTGATCGACTGCACCGGTTGGAAACCGCCGCGCTGCTCGCCGCGACGATCGCGCTGCCGCTGAGCAAACCGACCTATGTGCTGTTGGCGATGCTCGTTGTCGTGGTGCCCGCCGACCGCCTCGGTTTCGCCGGAAAGCTGAAATTCGTTCCGTGGGCATTCGCGGTAACGGGCGGCGTGCTGTTTCTCGCCTGGACGAAGATCGCGGCGCCCACCGGCGACGGCATGGGCCTGATGCGCCCGCCTCATCAGTGGGGTCAGGTGCGCCCCGCCGATCAGCTGAAGGGAATTCTCGGCGATCCGGTGCAATTCGTGCACGTGTTCGGCGAGAGTATCGCGCTGCGCGACCATCGCTGGTTCAACCAGTTCTTCGGTGAACTCGGTTTCGCGTATGTGGACGTGCCCGCCATTTCGATGCTGGCGTGCCTGCTCGCCTTCGCGGTGAGTTTCGGCATCGTCGACCGGATGAGCACGGCCACCGCCACTTTCCGTCGCACGCTGATCGTGGCGCTCACGGTGCTCGCGAGCGTGGCCATGATCTATGTGACGCTGTACATGTCGTTCACGCCGGTCGATTTCTATCTCATCGACGGTGTGCAGGGCAGGTATTTCGTGCCGCTGGCGATCATGGGTCTGGCCGTGCTCGCGCGCGTTGTTCCACTGCGACTGACGAATTCCGACGGGGTGACTCCGACGCGCGGGACCGGGATCACCGTGGCCTGCGCGTCGACTTTCGCGCTCATCGCCACTGCCGCGACCTATTACACCGTCGTCTGGGGATGATTCCCCAGACGACGGTGGGGAATTGACGACGGTGGGGAATTACAGCGTCTTTTCGCCCGCGGCCGCGTAGGCGCGTTCGGTATCGGCCTTCTTCGGCCGCCACCACTGCTCGTTGTCGCGGTACCAGGCGACAGTGTCGGCCAGGCCAGCGCGGAAGTCCGCGTAGCGCGGTGACCAGCCGAGTTCGGAGCGCAGCAGGCTCGCGTCGATGGCGTAGCGCTGGTCGTGGCCGGGGCGGTCGGTCACGTGATCGAAGTCCGTGGGATCGCGATCGAAGGCTCGCAGAATGAGCTGGACCACGGTGAGGTTGTCGAGTTCGCCCTGCGCGCCGATGAGGTAGGTCCGGCCGGTGCGGCCGCGCTCGAGGATGTCCCAGACCGCGCGATTGTGGTCGTCGACGTGGATCCAGTCGCGCACCTGATGACCGGCGCCGTAGAGGCGCGGGCGCACACCGTCGATCAGATTGGTGATCTGGCGGGGGATGAACTTCTCCACGTGCTGGTAGGGGCCGTAGTTGTTCGAGCAGTTCGACAGGGTCGCGCGGACACCGAAGGACCTGGTCCAGGCGCGAACCAGCATGTCGCTGCCGGCTTTGGTCGCCGAGTACGGGCTCGACGGGTTGTAGGCGGTGGATTCGGTGAAGCCCGGCTCGTCGGGGGTGAGATCGCCGTAGACCTCGTCGGTGGAGATGTGGTGGTAGCGCACGTCGTGGCGGCGCACGGCCTGCAGCAGCGAGTAGGTGCCGACGATATTGGTCTGCACGAACGGCCACGGCTCGGCCAGTGAATTGTCGTTGTGGGATTCGGCCGCGAAATGCACGACCGCGTCCACGCCGCTGACCAGATTGTCGACCAGATCGAGATCGGCGATATCGCCGTGCACGAATTCGATCCGATCCGCTACCGGATCCAGCGACGCTCGGTTGCCCGCGTAGGTGAGCGCGTCGAGCACGGTCACCTGGACATCCGGGCGCGTGGCCACGGTCTGCTGGACGAAATTTGCACCGATGAACCCGGCCCCGCCGGTTACGAGCACTCGCACTCGGTCAACGATACGGGCATTCCGCGAACCCTCGTAACGAGAGCGGGACCGTTTTGCGTTGCTGGAACGTCTCTGTCCTGTGACCCGGCGTATATTTACACAGTGATCTATGTCACATTACCTGTAAGTAGGTTAAGTCTTGGAGTCGGTTTTCCTGAGAAAAACCCCGGTCGACGCTCAGGTTTCTATCAGCGCACTGGCATCGGGGTATCAATGGTGAACATAACTTGAACTAACAGTCACAGCAGGTTCACCTCCGGTTAGCTGCGAGCGCTTTTGATCTACGAGTCCCCTCCGCACGCTCCAACTTTGAGGTTCATCCAAAATGCTGATGAGGAAATTCGCCGCCACTTCGGCGCTGCTGATCGCTGCCATGGGCGTTGCCGTCGGCACCGCCCACGCCGAGCCGGCCGCCGCCGCTCCGCTGCCCGTCAACCTGGCCTACGAGATCGACGAGCAGGCGGGCACCCTCAAGCTCACCGCCGACTCCGGTTCGCTCGTCGCCGAGAACGGCAAGCTGACCGTCAAGGCGAACGACGGCACCGTGATGGCAGGCATCCCGCTCGCCACGCAGATCTTCGACCACGAGTTCCCGGTTGCCGCCCAGGTCGCCGACGACCGCACCGTGACCCTGAAGCCGGAGCTCGACGAGCAGAAGGCCGTCTACAAGCCGGTCGCCCTGCCCTTCGAGGCCCAGGCCGAGTTCAAGAACGAGTACGAGCGCGAGAAGGCCGCCTACTCCCGCATGAAGGACAACATCGGTCTGGCCGCCACCGTGGCCGGTCTGACCACCACCGTCATCGGCGGCCTCATCGGCTGCATCGGTGGCGCCGCTCTCGGCACCGCCGCTTCGGCTCCGGTTGCCTTCCTGCTGGGTGCCGGTCCGGTCGTCGGTTGCATCGTCGGCGCTGCCGCGGGTGCGTCCTTCCTCGGCATTGTCGGCACCATCGCGATCACCGTCCCGGTCGCGATCGTCGAGGTCGTCAACTACTTCGGGATCATCAACTCCCCCTTCGTGCCCCCGGCCAAGAAGTAACGCTCACGGCAACGTAGGACTGTACGAAAGCGGCCCCGGCCCGGAGAGAATCCGAGCGGGGGCCGCTTTCGTGTTTCCAGGCCAAGGGCCGAGGGGCATGCGAGACCGCAGGCCCCCGGCCCGAGTCGGCTCGTCCGGCCGATCGCGATCAGGACCGTCCGAGCCGGTTCGGTGGCCTATGCCGTACGGGCCCGCGCGGCCGGTTCCACCGCGGAACGAACGAACTTCGCCACCCGCCCCAGCGCCGACCGGCTCTCCGGCATGCCCGGCAGAATGCTCATGAACGCGTGCACCTGCCCGCGCCACAGTTCCAGGGTGTGGGGCACGCCCGCGGCGGTGAGCCGATGGGCCATCAGTTCACAGTCGTAGCGCAGGAGTTCGTCCTCGGCGGCGATGAGCAGCGTGGGCGGCATCCCGGCCAGGTCGGCGTTCACCGGTGACAGCGCCGGGTCGAGCGGACCCTCGTGCTCGGCACCGAGCCGCACCACCGCTTCCAGACCCGACAGCGGGATATAGGCATCCCGGCTGGCGTTCACGTACCCCTGCTTGGCCCGGTAGTCCAGGTCGAGCAGCGGACTCAGCCCCACAAGGCCCGCGGGCAGCGGCAAACCGAGTTCACGGGCGCGGATCGCGGTCGCGAAGGTCAGGAACCCACCCGCCGAATCACCGGCGATCACGATGCGCGCCGGGTCGGCGCCGTGGCGCAGCAGCCAGCGGTAGGCGAGCACACAATCGTCGATCGCGGCGTCGATCGAACCGGGCAGCTGCCGGTATTCGACATTGAGGACGGGCAGCCCGGTGCGCCTGGCCAGTCCGGCCGCGATGGGCCGGTGGGTACGCAGACCGCAGACCGCGAACCCGCCACCGTGCAGGTAGAGCACCGCGCCGTGGCGCAGTGCGCGCGAGCCGCCCGCGGGGCGCAGCATTTCCATCAGGAACCCGGCGAACTTGATCTGCTCGCGTTCGACGCCCTGCGGATCGGGTCGCAGCCGGGAGAGCAGGTCCACCGCGACGGCTCCGACGGGAATGGTGGCCCGATTGATCGGTACGGTGCGCAGCAGCGGCCCGACCAGGCCGATGCAGGCGCCCATCAGCACCCGCGAGGCGGTGCTGGACCGGCCGGAGTTGACGATGATGCCCGGTTCGGGTCTGGCGGTGGCGGAGCCGATCGGGGCTACGGGCGCGAGCCCAC
Organism: Nocardia sp. NPDC058633; assembly: GCF_042717045.1. Lineage (NCBI taxonomy): Bacteria > Bacillati > Actinomycetota > Actinomycetes > Mycobacteriales > Nocardiaceae > Nocardia > Nocardia sp. NPDC058633. The sequence goes on along the minus strand of NZ_JBHXRA010000016.1, from coordinate 136,494 downwards.
CCATTACTCCGGTGATCTTCGTGGCAACCATCGCGCACCTACCTTTACAGCTGGCGCGTCGACCTCTGACCAGGCGTAACCCCCGGATCGGATGTCGGCGCTGACATCTAACACAGTGATGTTTCACACATCGAGGCTCACATAATCAGATGTGCGACGTGTCTGTCTCAGTTATCGCCCGACACGCCCGGTCACCAAACCTTCGTGACCAATTCGCCGACGTGTCGGAACCTCCCCGACTCCGAGGAGGACAGGACTGGCAGACTTGCCACCTATGCGCGGAATCATCTTGGCGGGCGGCACCGGCTCACGGTTGCACCCGATCACGCGCGGGGTGAGCAAGCAACTCGTCCCGGTCTACGACAAACCCATGGTCTACTACCCGCTGTCCACCCTCATGCTGGCAGGGATCGACGACATTCTGGTGATCACCACGCCGGAGGACGCCGACGCGTTTTCCCGCCTGCTGGGCGACGGCAGCCAGTTCGGTGTCGCGATCAGTTATGTGGTGCAACCCGAACCCGACGGGCTGGCCAGCGCTTTCGTGCTCGGGGCCGACCACATCGGTACCGAACCGGCGGCACTGGTCCTCGGCGACAACATCTTCCACGGACCCGGCCTCGGTGCCAGCTTGGAACGCTTCCACGCCATCGACGGCGGTGCGGTGTTCGCCTACTGGGTGAAGGACCCCACGGCCTACGGCGTGGTGGAGTTCGACCACGGCCGCGCGGTCTCCATCGAGGAGAAGCCGAAGGTCCCGCGCTCGAACTACGCCATCCCCGGGCTCTACTTCTACGACAACGACGTGGTCGAGATCGCCCGCGACCTGAAGCCGTCGGCGCGCGGGGAGTACGAGATCACCGACATCAATCGCGCCTACCTCGAGCAGAACCGGCTCAGTGTCGACGTGCTCGCACGCGGCACCGCGTGGCTCGATACCGGCACCTTCGACTCCCTGCTCGACGCCGCCAATTACGTGCGCACCATCGAGGAACGTCAGGGCCTCAAGATCGGCGTGCCCGAGGAGGTGGCGTGGCGGCGCGGCCTGATCTCCGACGAACAGCTGTGCAAGCTCGCCGAGCCGATGGTGCGTTCGGGCTACGGCCGCTACCTGCTCGACCTGATCGACCGAGGAAAAGACTGGTAGCGCATGGAGTTTCGTGAACTGGCCATCCCCGGCGCCTGGGTGGTGACGCCACGTCTGCTCGGCGACGACCGCGGCATGTTCTGTGAGTCGTTCAAGGCCTCGGAGTTCGAGAAAGCCACCGGGCGGGCGTTCGAGCTGCACCAGGTGAACACCTCGGTCTCGGCGGCCGGGGTACTGCGCGGTATCCACTACACCGACGATCCGCCCGGCCAGGCCAAGTATGTGACCTGTGTGCGCGGTGCGTTCCTCGACGTGGTGGTCGACCTGCGGCCCGCCTCGCCCACCTACGGCCGGTGGGACAGCGTGCTGCTCGACGACGTGTCCCGCCGCTCGGTGTTCCTGTCCGAGGGCCTCGGCCACGCCATTCTCTCGCTGGAGGACCAGTCCACGGTGACCTATCAGTGCTCGCTCGAGTACTCCCCCGAATTCGACAGGGATATGGACGCTTTCGATCCACGACTCGGAATCGACTGGCCGACCGAGGGCAGAGACGGTCGCGCGTTGACCTACATTCGCTCGGCGAAAGACGAAGCAGCGCCGAAGTTCTCCGCCTGATTCACGTGAAACGCGCGACGGCACCACCTGGCCGAGGTGGTGCCGTCGCGCGTTGTCCGATCAGGCGACCGGTTCGAGAACCTTCGCCTCCACGACCGGCAGGACCTCCGTCGGCTTGCGGAACCGGGGCAGGAAGACCGTCAGCGCGACCAGTGCGCCGACGATGGTGACACCCGCCGCGAACTCCAGGCCCGGTCGGTAGGCGTCGAGCATCTGCTGCGGAGTCGCGCTCGTGACGTGCCCACCGGAGGTGACGATGGCGGTGGTCACCGCGAGCACGATGGCCGCACCGACCTGCATGGAGGTCTGCAGCACACCGGCCGCGAGACCCTGCTCGTCGTCGTCGATACCGCTCGTGGCCTGCACATTGATGGCCGGGAACCCGACCCAGCCGATGCCGATCAGCAAGATGGCGGGCAGCAGCATGGTCCAGTAGTCGGGCGCGGTGTCCAGCCGCAGGAACAGCAGGTAGCCGATCGCCATCACGCTCAGGGTGACCGCGATGACCGGCCCGGTGCCGAAACGGTCGATCAGCTTCTCGGAGAAGAAGGCCGACCCGACAACCATGATGCCGACCGGGAGCAGCGCCATCGCCAGCTTCAGCGCCGACCATTCCAGGGTGTCCTGCATGTACAGGGTGACGATGAACTGCCAGGAGAAGTAGGAGCCGGCGACCGCGATGATGGCCAGGCTGGCTCGCACGAGCGTGGCCTTGCGCAGGATGCCGAGTCGAACCAGCGGGTGCTTCACGCGCTGTTCGGTGATGACGAACGCGGCGAACAGGGCGATCACGGCGAGGAACGACCCGACGGTGCGCACAGAGGCCCACCCGACTTCCGGCGCGGTGACCACGGTGTAGACCAGCAACAGCATGCCCGCGGTGGACAGGAGCGCACCGAGTAGATCGTGTCCGCCTTCTTCGGCCTTACCGTCCTTTGGCACCAGCGCGAACGCGGCGATCAGGGCGGCCACGGCGATCGGGACGGGCAGTAGGAAGGTCCAGCGCCAGCCGACGCCGGTCATCAGGCCACCGAACAGCAGACCCATGGAGTAGCCGCCCGCACCGAAGACGGTGTAGATCGACAGCGCCTTGTTGCGCGCTTTTCCTTCGGCGAAGGTGGTGGTGATGATCGACAGACCGGTCGGCGCGGTGAACGCGGCGGCCAGGCCCTTGATGAAACGGGTGGCGATCAGGAGCGCGGGGTCGCTCACCAGGCCGCCGACGAGCGAGGCGACGGCGAACACCGCGAGTGCGATGAGGAAGACCTTGCGGCGGCCGAGCAGGTCGGCGGTGCGTCCGCCCAGCAGCAGCAGGCCGCCGTAGCCGAGGATGTAGCCGCTGACGAGCCACTGCAGGGTGGAGGTGGACAGATCGAGTTCGGCGCCGATGGACGGCAGCGCGACACCGATCATCGAGACGTCGAGGCCGTCGAGGAAAAGAACGATGCACAGAGTGATCAGCATGCCCCAGAGCCGGAGGGGCCACCTGGTGGGATCGGTCGCCTGATCTGCGGCCGAAAGCGAAGCTGGCGAAGTCATGCGAGGGACATTACATGCGCACGCATTAATTGCCAACACATAAATTGTGGTTGCATAGACTTGCGTGCACCACTAGGATGGGGCCATGTCGAACCCGGCCGTCACATCAGCTCGGCGCAACGAGGCGCCCACCGAGCTGGTCGGTCAGTGGCGCGAACTGCTCGATCGGCATGCCGCCGTGAGCTGCGCGCTGGAGAAGGCGCTCCAAAACGACCACGAGATCGGTCTCAGCGAATTCGAGACCCTCGACAGACTGGTCGACGCAGCGTGTCAGAAGTACCGCATGACGGAGCTGGCCCGAGACATCTACCTGAGCCAGAGCGCGCTCTCGCGCGCCGTGGCCCGGCTCGAACGCGACGGCCTCGTCGAACGCAGCATGTGCGATCTCGACCGCCGCGCGATCTTCGTGCATCTCACCGAGAAGGGCAGGCAGGTCTACGACCGCGCCCTGCCCACCCACCGTTCGGTGCTCGCCGGCTCCTGGGACAGTCCTACAAAGTGCCCGTAGCCGCCACGGTGATCTCGGTGAACGCACGCCGGTAACGGTCACATTCGACCGATTTGTCCAGATAGGTGCTGCCGGCGAGGGTTTCCACGTAGACCACCGGCGGTTCCGGTCGATCCACCGAATCGTCGACCCCGAAATCCAGGATCACGAACCTGCCCGACTCGAGGCCGGCGTGATAGCCGGAATCGGCCGGAACCACCCGGATGCGCACCGTTTCACGCTCGGCCAGCTCCCGTAATCGCGCGAGCTGGCCCGCGCGCACGCGGTCGTCGCCGATGGTGCGGGTGAGCACCGACTCGGCCAGCACCACGTCCAGTCGCAACGGGGTGTCGGCCCTGCTGATCAGGGCCTGCCTGGCGGCCAACACCCGCAGCCTGCGCTCGAGCTCCGCCTCGGTCAGCTCGGGAATCGCCTGCTCGAGCAACGCTTTCGCGTAGTCTTCGGTCTGCAACAGCGCCGGAACCGCGCCGTCCGCGTAGAGCGACAGCCCCGACGCGGCCTCCTCCAGCCCGATGTAGACCTCGAATCCCTCCGCGATCACGTCGCCGTAGCTCGTCCACCAACCCCTGGCTTTGGTTTCGCGAGCCAACGCGGCCAGCGGTTCGACCAGGTCGGCCGGCGCGCCGTACACCTTGCACATGGCCTCGACGTCGAGGCTGCGCAACGACGTCTGCCCCGTTTCGATCCGCCAGATCTTCGCTTCCGACCACTCCAGCTGCGCCGCCGCGGTTCTCGTCGTCATCCGCGCTCGATTGCGCAGGTCACGTAAGTGCCTGCCCAACTGCCTGCGCGGCATCGTGGACCCCGTGACGCCCTGTGGTGAAGCCATATTTCCCCCCTGTATCCGAACTCCGGTCTCCGGACAGAACTTTCGGAGACCGCCCTACGCAGCCGACATACCGCCGGATCTGCGTACGGATCATTTCACAATGAATCGGACACCGCGCAAGACCTATTTTTTCTTCCTGAACCGCCAGAACTGCACTGCTCGAACATCTTCGGAGAGCTGGTTCACCGGCTCGGCGACATCGGACAACGCCTGGAACAGGCCGTCGGCCAGGTCACTGATGTGTTCGACCCGGCCTGCCAACCGGGCCGCGTTGTCGGCGAATTCGAGCATCAGGCGAACCGAGGCGGCGATGGTGAGCCCCAACGGAACGGCCACCAGCATGGTGAGCACCCCGAGTACAGCGGAGGTCTTCCACATCAGCACCGTGAGCGCGATCGGCAGGCCGATCCCGAAGGAGACGACGCCCAACACGTAGGCCAGCGGCAGCAATGTCCTGGTCGCGGGCCTGCGGAACTGCACGTCGAGCAGGGAACGGCCCGCCTCGGCGGCCCACTGTTTGGCCGAACCGGTGCTGCGGAACGGCTCGTCGAACCCCGCGTCGCGAGCCAGGTCCGCCTCGTAGGAAGCCTCGTCGGCACGCGTCGGCCGCTTGCCGTCGGTCTCTTTCCAAGACAGCCAACGGGATTCGGCTTCGAACTCCTGCGCGTCCTCGTCGTTCGACTCAGGGGTGCCCGGCGCTTCGGTCATGGCCCGAATCCTGCCCGCTTTCGGCCCCTACGCCAACCTCGGCGACCCCGTACCTGCGATAGCGAAGGTTATCGGACTGAGACGTAGGAGACACTCTCGAATATTTTTCGGCAATCGCGTAACAAGTCGACTACCCCGCACCGATACGCCCATGAACGCAGGAACAGAGCTCTTCGGGGAATGGAGAACACAGTGCGCACGACGTTTCCGACCACCACTACGGCCGCCGACAGAGGTGCCGCCGCGCAGGAGTACGCCGCGCGTGGATGGACGGTTGCCGAAACAACCAACGGCCTGTGCTTGATCACCGACGACGATGTCTCGGCCATCGAGATCATCGGCGAGATGGCGGGCGAGGTCCGCCGCTTCCTGCGCGCCAACAACCTGTCCGGCCCCGTAATCGAGATCCCGGGCCAGGAGCGTCGCGAGATCCACCTGGTCACCGGCGTCGGCAAGGCCACCATGGCGATCGAGGCCATGCGTGAGGCAGGCGTCATCGTGCACACCGACGGTGCCAGCATCCCGCTGCCGCCGACCCAGCTGGCCGCGGGCAGCGCCTCCTGGGGTGTCGCTCCCACCGAAGCTCGCTGGATCCCGCCGGTCGTCGCCCTCGGCGCGGCTGTGCGCTCGGCGATGGCACGCAAGCAGACCGGCAAGCGCACCACGCTGACCCTGGCCAGCTGAGACCGAACCTCCCGAAACCCGCGATCCGCGACGCTCCCCGACGTCGCAGCTCGCGGGTTTTCGGCGTTTCCGGCCGCAGCCCGGCCCGGTGGGCGTAAGCATGAGATATGGCTCCGCGTTCGCTGCTTCGAACCTGTCCGCTCTGTGAGGCCGTCTGCGGTCTCGCGATCACCCTCGACGACGACGACAGGGTGCTGTCGGTGCGCGGTGATCGCGACGATCCGTTCAGCAAGGGCTTCCTGTGCCCGAAGGGCGCCAGCTTCGGCAAGCTCGACGACGACCCCGACCTGGTCAGCACCCCGCTGATCCGCGAGGGCTCCGGCTTCCGCCCCGCGAGCTGGGACGAGGCATTCGACCTGATCGCCGCGGCGTTCGCCGAGCTCCCCACCGGCTCGACCGCCGTGTACCTGGGCAATCCCAACGCGCATACCGTCGCGGGCGCCCTCTACGTGCCCGCCCTGATCCGCGCGTTGAGCACCCGCCACATCTACACCGCGAGCTCCGCCGATCAGATGCCCAAGCAGGTCGCGGCCGGGCTCATGTTCGGCGACCCGCTCACGGTCCCGGTTCCGGATCTGGACCGCACCGATTTCCTGCTGATGCTCGGCGCCAATCCGCTCGAGTCCAACGGATCGCTGTGCACCGCGCCGGACTTCCCCGGGCGCTTGAAGGCGCTGCGGGCTCGCGGGGGCAAGCTGGTCGTGGTCGACCCGCGAGAAACCAGAACCGCCGCACTCGCCGATCAGCACCTGTTCATCCGCCCGGGTTCCGACGCGTATCTGCTGTTCGGGGTCGTGCACACGCTGTTCGACGAGGGTTTGACCGATGTGCGCATCGACGTCGCCGGGCTCGACGACCTGCGCGAGGCCGCCCTGGACTTCCCGCCCGAGGCGGTGGCGCAGCGCACCGGCGTCCCCGCCGACACCATCCGCACGCTGGCCCGCGAACTCGCCGCCGCGCCCACGTCTGCCGTCTACGCGCGGATCGGCACCTGCACCGCCGAGTTCGGCACGCTCACCCAGTGGCTGGTCGACACCGTCAACACGCTCACCGGCAACCTCGACTCCCCCGGCGGCGCCATGTTCGCCGACGCGGCGGCAGGCGGAGTGCGGCGCAGCAAGCCCTTCCGGCTCGGCCGCTGGACCAGCCGGGTCCGCGGGCTGCCCGAGTCGATGGGCGAGCTGCCCGTCGCCACCCTCGCCGACGAGATCGCAACTCCCGGGGAAGGCCAGATCAGGGCGCTGGTGACGGTGGCGGGCAACCCCGTGCTGTCCGCGCCGAGTGGTGCGCGGCTGGACAAGGGCTTGGCCGGGCTGGACTTCATGGTCAGTGTGGATCGCTACGTCAACGAGACCACCAGGCACGCGAACGTGATCCTGCCGCCGCCGCGCTCGGTGCAGTCACCGCACTTCGACTTCGCGCTACTGCAATTCGCGGTGCGCAACTACGCGCGCTACTCGCCGCCGCTGGTCCCGCTGGGCGAGCGGCCGTCGGAATCGGCCGTGGTGGCCCGTCTCGCGGCCGCGGTGAGTGGTCAGCCGCATGCCGGGACGGGCGCGGACAGCGCGATCGCGATGGTCGACGAACTCGTCATCGCCGCCACCTTGCACAAGGCCGACATGAGCGAACGCCGCGAGGAACTGACCGGCGCGAACACCACCGAACAGCGCCTGGACCTGATGCTCAAGCTCGGGCCCTACGGCGCGTGGAACGGCGGCGAACTGAGCTTGAAAACCCTGCTCGACAACTCACACGGCATCGACCTCGGCCCGCTGCGACCCCGGCTGCCCGGTGCGCTGCGCACCGCGTCGAAGCGGGTCGAGCTGGCACCGCCGCAACTGCTGGCGGACGTGACGCGCCTGCGCGCCGGACTGGCGAGCACCGCGCCGGCGATGGTGCTGATCGGACGACGTCAGCTGCGCTCCAACAACAGCTGGATGCACAACATCGCCGGCCTGGTCGGCGGCTCCAACCGCTGCACGCTGCAGGTCCACCCCGACGACGCGTCTCGGCTCGGCCTCGGCGAGCAGGCCGAGATCACCTCCGCGGCCGGATCGTTGACGGTGCAAGTGGAGCTGACACCGGCGATCATGCCCGGCGTGGTGAGCCTGCCGCACGGGTGGGGCCACGGCGCGAGCACCACCCAGACGGTCGCGCGGGCGCACGCCGGGGTGAATGCCAATGTGTTGACCGATGATTCGGTGGTCGACGAGGTGAGCGGCACCGCGGTGTTCAACGGAGTGCCGGTGACGGTAGGTCCGGCCTGATCGGTCGGCGATCCGGAAACCATTGCGCAAACCCCGCATTCATTTCGTTCGCAACAATGGACACGCCCCGCTGTTGGTGAGAGTCCCCTAGACTGGGTGAGATTGCGGTCACAGCGGGGGTTTCGGCTAGAAGCCCGCATCAACCGGTACGGCTAGCAGAGGGGGCCCGATGCCCGAAAAATTCGTCGGCAGCGACGGAGAACACGAGCTACAGGACACGTTGGGCACCACCGACAGGGCCGAGCGGTTCTACGACGACCAGGTGATCGACTACCTGAATCCCACGATGGTCGATTTCGTCGCCCGGATGGACATGGCCTTCATCGCCACCTCCGATTCGCACGGCGAATGTGACTCCAGCTTCCGGGCGGGAACCCCCGGATTCCTGCACGTGATCGACGATCGCACGATTGCGTACCCCGAGTATCGAGGTAACGGGGTGATGGCCAGCCTGGGCAATCTCCTCGAGAACCCGCACGTCGGGATCTTGATGATCGACTTCGTTCGCGACCTCATCGGCCTGCACATCAACGGGAAAGCCCGCATGGTCGCCGACAGCGAACTGCGCGGCACCGTCACCGATCTACCACCGGCAGAGCGGGGAAAGACCTCGCAGGTATGGGTCGTCGTCGATGTCGAGGAGGCCTATATCCACTGCCGCAAGCACATTCCGCAGATGGTGCCGGTCGCGCGTGACCAGCGCGAATGGGGCACCGACAACGTGCGAGCCAAGGGTGGCGACTACTTCGGCGTCAAGGCGGGCCGACAGCATGTCGAGGCCAAGGCAGGCTGACCTACCTGATCTTGAAGATCACCACACGCTGCACGACGAAGTTGATGACGGTTGCGGTGCCCTGCGCGACGACGAACGCGAGGGGCTGGCGCCACCATTCGTCGGCGAGCGCGAAGTACAGCAGCGCGTAGATCCCGACCTGCACGGCGAAGGTCACCGCGTACAGCGCCACCACCGCGAGGAACCGCGCCCTGCTCGGCTCGGCGTTGAACGTCCAGCGGCGGTTGATCAGGTACGCGGTGGTCGTGCCCGCGACGAAGCTGATCGCCTTGGCGAGGATCTCGGGCAAACCGAGCACATTCGACAGCAGGGTGAGCAGGCCGAAGTCGACGACAGCGGAGAAACCGCCGGTCAGCGTGAACCGCACGATCTGCGTCTTGAGGTCGACATCGGTCCCGCCGGGCTCGTCGACCAGGGGAATTTCGGCGGGCAGCGGCAGATGCGGTTGGGCTTGCACGTGAGAAGAGTACGAGACCAGCGCCCTGTCATGCCATGCATGTAGCCTCTAAGCCGATGTCTGAGAAGATTTCGACCACCGCCGACGCTGCGTTCGCGCTCCCCACGCGCACCCGCACGCTCACCGGTTGGGGTCGCACCGCACCCACCTCCGCAGAAGTGCTCTCGACCGGCGATCCGGAACTGATCGCCAAGGCCGTGAGCATGGTCGCGCAGGACAACGATTCCAAGCCGGCGCATCTGCGACGCGGCGTGATCGCGCGTGGCCTCGGCCGCTCGTACGGCGACCACGCCCAGAACGCGGGCGGGCTCGTCATCGACATGCCCGCGCTCAACCGCATCCACCGCATCGACCGCGACTCCCGCATGGTCGAGGTGGACGGCGGCGTGAGCCTGGACCAGTTGATGAAGGCCGCGCTGCCGTTCGGCCTATGGGTTCCCGTGCTACCCGGTACTCGCCAGGTGACCATCGGCGGCGCCATCGCCTCCGATATCCACGGCAAGAACCACCACAGCGAGGGCAGCTTCGGCAACCACGTCCGCTCGATCGACCTGCTCACCGCCGACGGTTCGGTGCGCACGATCTCGCCGACCGCCGATGCCGAGCTGTTCTGGGCGACTGTCGGTGGCAACGGGCTGACCGGCATCATCCTGCGGGCCACCATCGAGATGGCGCCCACGGAGACCGCGTACTTCCTCAACGACGGTGTCAAGACCTCGACGCTGGACGAGACCATCGCGGCGCACAGCGACGGCAGCGAAGCGAACTACACCTACTCGAGCGCGTGGTTCGACGTGATCAGTCCGCTGCCCAAGCTCGGTCGCAGCACGATCACCCGGGGCCGCCTCGCCAAGCTCGATGAGCTGCCCAAGAAGCTGCAGAAGAAGCCGCTCGCGTTCGACGCGCCCCACTTGATGACGGTGCCGGACATCTTCCCGAACTTCACCATGAACAAGCTGACGCTGTCGGCCGTCGGTGAGGCGTACTACGCCATGGGCGGGAACTACACCGGCAAGGTGCAGAATCTGACGCAGTTCTACCACCCGCTCGACATGATCTCGGAGTGGAACCGGGGCTACGGCTCCAACGGCTTCCTGCAGTACCAGTTCGTGGTGCCGACCGAGGCCGTCGAGGAGTTCAAGCGGATCATCATCGACATTCAGGCTTCCGGGCACTACTCGGCGCTGAATGTGTTCAAGCTGTTCGGCCCGGGTAACCAGGCGCCGTTGAGCTTCCCGATGCCGGGCTGGAACATCTGCGTCGACTTCCCGATCAAAAAGGGCCTCAACGAGCTGGTCACCGATCTGGACCGGCGCGTGATGGAGTTCGGCGGACGGCTCTACACCGCGAAGGACTCGCGCACGTCCGCCGAGGCTTTCCACAAGATGTACCCGCGGATCGACGAGTGGATCAAGGTCCGCCGCAGCGTCGACCCGAATGGCGTGTTCATGTCCGATATGGCCAGGAGGCTGGAACTCCAGTGATCAACGCAGTTGGCAACCCGCAGACCATCCTGCTCTTCGGTGGCACCTCCGAGATCGGTCTCGCGATCTGCGCCGAGTACCTGAGCAAGAGCCCGGCCCGGATCATCCTGGCGAACCTGCCCGGCGATCCGCTGCTCGAGAACGCCGTCACCACGCTGAAGGCCGCCGGTGCGACCCAGGTCGACGTCATCGACTTCGACGCGCTCGACACCGACTCGCACCCGAAGGTCGTCGATTCGGCGTTCGCCGCGGGTGACGTCGATGTCGCGATCGTGGCGTTCGGTGTGCTCGGTGACGCCGAGGAGCTGTGGCAGAACCAGCGCAAGGCGGTCATGACCGTCGGCATCAACTACACCGCCGGTGTGTCGGTGGGCGTGCTGGTGGGCGACAAGTTCAAGGCTCAGGGCCACGGCCGGATCATCGTGATGTCGTCGGTGGCGGGCGAGCGCGTTCGCCGCTCCAACTTCGTCTACGGCTCCACCAAGGCCGGCCTCGACGGCTTCTACCTCGGCCTCGGCGAGGCGCTGCGCCCCCACGGTCCGCGCGTCACCGTCATCCGCCCGATGCAGGTGCGTACCTCGGCGACCAAGGCCCACTGGGAAGCCACCGGCTCCAAGGAAGCCCCGCTCACCGTCGACCCGGAAGACGTCGCTCGTCTCGCGGTCGCCGCCTCGGAGAAGGGCACCGAAATCGTGTGGGCCCCGAACGAGGCCCGCTTCCTGATGTCGGCCCTGCGCCACGTGCCGCGCCCGATCTTCCGCAAGCTCCCGATCTGATCGTCTGCGTGTCGGACTGCCGCATCATCCCCGGATGGTGCGGCAGTTCTGCGTCGCGGCTCCACTAGGCTGGCCCGGACCGTGGAGCACAGTGGAGCCGGAGGATTGCGCGCCGATGACGACCAATGACGAGGTGCGGGCGGTGCGCAGGATCTGGACCGGTGTCGGCGAGGGGGCTGCGGCCGCGGCGGTGGCGCTTGTTGTCGCCGTGGTGGGTCTGTTCGCGTTCTCGGCGGTGCAGTGGCCTGCGTTCAACTCCTCCAATGTGACTCGCGCGCTGACCACGGTGGGACAGGTCGCCGCGGTCGCGCTGCTGGTGGTGTCGGTGCTGTTGCTTCGGCTGCGCAAGTGGCCGGTGGTGGCGAAACTGCTCTCCTGGGTGGGGATTTCGAGTTTTGTGACGGTCACGCTCGGGATGCCGTTGGCCGCGACGAAGTTGTATCTGTTCGGTGTCTCGGTGGATCAGGAGTTCCGGACCGAGTATCTGACGCGGCTCACCGACAGTGCCGCGCTGCGCGATATGGCCTATGTGGATCTGCCGCCGTTCTATCCGGCGGGCTGGTTCTGGCTCGGCGGGCGCGTGGGCAACGTGCTCGGAATGGACGGCTGGGAAGTGTTCAAGCCGTACGCGATCGGGCTGCTCGCCGTCGCCGCCGCGGTGGCGTTGGTGTTGTGGATGCAGTTGGTGCGCGCCGATATGGCGGTGGGCGCGGCTGCCGCGGTGACGGCGATGACGTTGGCTTATGCCTCGCCGGAGGCGTACGGCGCGGTGCTCGTGGTGTTCGTACCGCCGGTGTTGGTGCTGGCGTGGGGTGCGTTGCATCGGCGGTCCGGTGGGTGGGGCGCGGCGCTCGGAACCGGGGTGTTCCTCGGGGTGGCGGCGTGTTTCTACACCTTGTACCTGGCGATCGCGGCGTTCACCGTGGTGATCATGGGGGTGGTGGCTGCCGGGCTCGCCGTCTACTCGCAGCGGGCAGCTCGACGGCGAGCGAGTCGGGTGGGCGGCGCGCGGGCTGGTTCAGCGGTCGCGTCCGCCACCACCTCGGCCGGAGCCACCTCGACGAGCGCGTCGCCCGCCTGGCGTGCCGCGATCGCGCCCCTGACCAAGCTGGCGGCAATGGGCGGTATCGCTATCGTGCTCGCCCTTGTCGTGTGGGCGCCGTATCTGCTGGAGATGCTGTCCGGTGCGAAGATGCCGTCCGGCAACGCGTTCCACTACCTGCCCGAATCCGGCGCCCAGCTGGCGTTCCCGATGTTCGAGCTCTCCCTGCGCGGAGCGCTCTGCATGCTCGGTGTGCTGTGGCTGGTGATTCGGGCCGGATCATCCAGGCGCGCACAGGCACTGGGCATCGGCGTCGTCTCGATCTACCTGTGGACGCTGCTCTCGATGGCGGCGACCGCGGCGGGCACGACCCTGCTGTCGTTCCGCCTCGAGCCGGTCCTGCTCGCATTGCTCGCCGCCGCGGGTGTTTTCGGTTTCGTCGAAGGCGCGACCGCCGTCTACCAGGCATTGAACGAGCCCGCCCCGATGCGCACCGCGGCCGCCGCGATCGCGGTACTCGGCGCCATGGCCTTCGCCCAGACCATCCCGACCGTGCTCACCCACGAAATCGACACCGCCTACACCGACACCGACGGCAACGGCGAACGAGCCGACCAGCGCAAACCCTCCGCCGTCTCCCACTACCGCGAGATCGACGCGGCCCTGCTGGCCCAAACCGGCCGCCCCCGAGACGAATCCGTCGTCCTCACCGCGGACACCACCTTCCTGGCGTTCTACCCCTACTGGGCCTTCCAGGCTCTCACCTCCCACTACGCGAACCCCTTGTCCGACTTCAAGGCCCGCGCCGCCGCCATCGCCGAGTGGAGCAAGCTCCCCGACTCCCCCGCCCTCGTAGAAGCCCTCGCGAAGTCTCCCTGGCGGGCCCCCGACGCGTTCCTGTTCCGCAACGACGGCGACAACTACACCCTCCGCCTGGCCGAAGACGTCTACCCCAACGACCCGAACGTCAAGCGCTACACCGTGTCGTTCCCCAAATCCCTCTTCACCGACCCTGCCTTCACCCCCACCGAGATCGGCCCCTTCACCCTGATCACAGTCCGCCGCTGATCCTCGCGACTGTGGCCGACGGGCCCGCTCGGACGAGCCCAGCTCACGCCGAGGCGCGGCCGAGATAGTGGAGGAGTTCGGTGGTCGGCGTGGTTGTCGGCGCTTCGACGACGGGGGCATAGGCACCCCATTGGCGCAGCGGTTCGATGATCTCGGCGGCGGTGCCCGAACCGGGGGCCGGGTGGATCGTGCGGGCGGCCGTCAAAAGGTGGGTCGAGAGGTCGTCGGTGAGGGGCGACGGCTGGCCGGTGGCGATCGCGATGTCCCAGGCGTGGACTGCCGCGTCGAGCGCGGCGAGGGTGGCCGCGACGGGGGTGGGCAGGTCGCCGTGGGGAAGGGGGGTCGCGACGGTGGCGGTGTCGATGGAGACGGTGGTCCAGGCCGCCGCGGTCTGGTCGACGGCTTCGCGGACCAATTCCACCGCGGAGCCGTCGATCTCCCCGGAGGGATCGAAGGGGTTGTAGGACGGGCCGGGGCCGACCCCGAGGGCGGCGGCATAGGCGAGCTGGTCGCCCGCGGCGTGCTGAACGACCTGCGTGACGGTCCAGTCCGAGCAGGGGGTGGGCAGGTTCCACTGGTCATCGGCGATACCGGCGACCACCTCGCTCAGTGCCCGGTAGGAGGTGGCGACCACGTCGCGCCAGACGTTTTCGAGGGCTGCGGTGCTGTTCATGATGGTGCCTTTCGTTTCGGTGACGACTCCAGCCTAGAAACCCATTAGGATTGTTTCTTTCCTAATTTTCTACGAGGTGAAAAATGGCTGCTACGACACCGCGCGTGCTGCGTTTGCTCGCCTTGCTGCAGGACCGCAGCTTCACCGGCCGCGAACTCGCCGACCGCCTCGAGATCACCGAACGCACCGTGCGCAACGACATTTCGCGCCTACGCGAACTCGGCTATCCCGTCCACGCGGAACGGGGCGCGATCGGCGGGTATCGCCTCGGCCGTGGCGCGACAATGCCGCCGCTCCTGCTCGACGACGAGGAGGCCGTCGCGGTCGCGCTGTCCATCGCCGTCGCCCACGACGGCTCGCTCGCGGTCTCCGACATCGGCGACCAGCTCACCAGAGCCCTGCGCAAGATCGAACAGATTCTCCCGAAACGGCTGCAGCGCAAAGTGTCCGCACTGCGCGACGCCACCGAGATCGGCCCCGCCACCACCGGCTCCCGCGAACCGGACGCGCCGGTCGCCACGGGCATCCTCACCACCCTCGCCGACGCGGTCCGCCGCACCACCACCGTCAGCATCGAAACACCCGACGGCACAACAGAACTCGAGCCCTACCGGCTGATCAACTGGCAACGCCGCTGGTACCTGGTCGCCTACGACATGAAAACTCATGACTGGACGGCACTTCCCGCCGCCGGGATCACCCGGGCCGAGACCGGCGCTCGCGCCTTCGCCCCGCGCACCCTCCCGGACGAGGACCTCGTCGCCTTCGTCATGCGCCACATCGCGTCCACCGGCTGGCGTGTGCACGCCCGCGTCATCGTCCTCGAATCCGCCGAGACTGTCATCGCCAGGATCAACCCGGCGGTCGGTGTGGTCGAGCCGATCGACGAACACCGTTGTGTGCTGCTCACCGGCGCCGACGCGATGGAGACGATCGCGATCTACCTGAGCATGTTGATGATGGATTTCCGCGTCGACGGCCCGCCGGAACTGGTCGAACACCTGCGCACCCTGGCCCGTCGCTATACCGAGTCGGTGGCCCCCTGATCGTGTGCATCCGTGCCGGAACCGGGTGTTCATCCCACCCGACGGCACTACACTGACGGGTGCGGCACGGTCGTCGCCGACGGATCGCACAACCCCTCGGCGGCCGGCGTTGGAATCAGATCCTGCACGTCACGGGTCCCGGCGACCCGCTACCGGAGGAGGACGTATGTCCGATCCGTTGCACACGAGGGTGTGTCTCACCGGCCTGAACTGTTCCTGCCCGAGCATCAGCGTGTTCCTGGTGCCCGAACCGCTGGTCCTCGGCGGGCAGATGATGCACCTACTCGAACAGGCGCCGGTCGCCGGGCGAATACCCCAGCCCACCCCCGACTCCGAGCTGATCGACCTGATCCAGGCCGTGCGCACGCCGCTGGACACCCGTGGGCTGGCTCGCGCACAGCAGGTCGCGTTCTCGGGGCCGCGGCACGATCCGCCGGTCGCGCGGGAGGTGCTGCACGACCATCTCATCGAAGAACCCGCACCGTGGGGGCTCGATGTGGACGATCCGGCCGAACTGATCCGGCTGGCGATGCTGCCCGAGCGTCGCATCGGGGTACGTCGCATCGACGATTTCCAGGCGCATTCGGTCCGTCAGGCGATGAATGCCGTCTACCGGTATTTCGAGATCGACCAGCGCATCCCGTTGGTCTATCACGGCTTCGCCGATCCACGCGACGGGTGGTTCGCACTGCGCGCCTCGGCGGCGTGATCGGGACATGTGTTGATGGACACCCGTTAGCCACTGGTGTGCGGGCACGCGATAGACCACAATATGTGCGGTCAGTGTCAACAAACCGCGCGGTCGGTGTCGCGGGGCGAGTACGCTGCGAAATGTTGGAAGTTCGGCCGACCGAAATCAGTTTTTGGTAGTGCTGATCGGTACGGATGCAGAGGTATAGCTATGACGCTCAGCCGACCGGAGCGGATCGATCTCCTGTTGACGCCGCAACGCCAGGGCCGTGAACCCCAACAGCGTGCGCAGCTCGACTCCCTCGCCGCGATCGAGCGGGTGGTCATCGACGCCACCATCGACCTGCTCGCACCCGGCCAGAAATTCGCCCTGCTGTGGTCACTGCAGGTCGGCGAGAACGCGGTCGCCGGGGTGCAGATCAAAGAGCGGGACGGAACGGTCACCAACCTGATGCCGCCCACCGAGGTGCTCGACTACCTCACCGACCACAAGCGCATGTCCTACAACCCGGATGTCGGCGCCTGGCTCAGTGCCGAGATCTTCATCGCGGGCCCCACGCGCTACAAGACCAACTACTCCACCACCGCCGTCGCGGACTGGATGCCGGAGATATCCGCCGACGATCTCACCGCCGAGTTCGCGGCCTTCCCGCGCCCCGACGCCGAGATCCCCGACTGGGCCCGATCCCAGCTCGACTGGGCCGCCCGCCGCACCGGCTGACACCTGCCCCGGCCGTGCGCGGTCGAGGAGCGCCGCGTCGGCGTTACCGAGGCATACTTCGTCTTCGCTCGGGCCTTGCTCAACCCACGAACACCGCGCGTGCGCCCATATCAGGGCGGCGCCGACCAGCGCACAGGTTCGATGGCTAGCATCAACCCCCGTGCGACCGGACCGATCTGAACGAGCGTTCACCCGATACCGCCTGATCGCCCTCGTCTGCGGGCTGCTCGGGTTCGTGCTTGCCCTGCTCGCGCCGCTGTTGCCGGTGCGCCAGGACCGCGCGAGCCTGGAGTGGCCGCAGGCGGGCGCGACCAGCGTCGAGGCACCGCTGGTGTCGTATGTTCCGCAGCGTCTCGACGCGCAGCTACCGTGCACGATGCTGAGTGGGTTGCCCGCTTCCGATGCGGAGAACCCGACCACCACCACGCTCTTGACGACGATTCCGGCTGCCTCCGGCAAGGCCGACCGCGGTCTGAGCGTCACCGTGCGCGACGGCGTGGTGGGGGTGCAGGCGCGCGATGTGCCGATGCTGTCGGCACCGATCGCCGAGATCGCCGGCTGTGCGCACATCAGCGTCGTCTCGACCATCGAGGCGACCACCGTCGAGTTCGTCGGAGCAGCGCGCCAGGACGGCACCCCGTTCCGCAACACCGTCACCGTCGACAAGCGCCCGCAGATCGTGGGCGTCTACACCGACCTCGACTCGGCCGCCCTCGCCGGCGCCCGGCTGCACGCCGACATCGACTCCCGCTTCACCTCCACGCCGACAACGCTGAAACTGGCGGCGATGATCGGCGCCGGGGTGTTCACCCTTCTCGCCCTGATCGCCCTGCACCTGCTCGACACCACCGACGGCCGCCGCGCCCGCCACTTCCTGCCCCGGCACTGGTGGCGGATCACCCCGACCGACATCGTGGTGGTCGTGACGCTGCTCGGCTGGCACGTGATCGGCGCCAACACCTCCGACGACGGCTACATCCTCAACATGGCCCGCGCGTCGGGCCCGTCGGGCTACATGGCCAATTACTACCGTTGGTTCGGCGTGCCGGAGGCGCCGTTCGGCTGGTCCTACGAACTGCTCGCCTGGATGACGAAGGTCTCCGACGCCAGCCCGTGGATGCGGTTGCCCGCGCTGGCCGCCGGACTGGTCTGCTGGGCGGTGATCAGCCGTGAAGTGCTGCCCCGCCTCGGCGCTCGTGTGCGCCGCGACAAGGTGGCGCTGTGGACGGCGGGCCTGGTGTTCCTGGCCTTCTGGCTCCCCTACGACAACGGCCTGCGCCCCGAACCGCTGATCGCGGCGGGCGCCCTGCTCACCTGGTGCCTGATCGAGCGCGCCATCGCCACCGCGCGACTGCTGCCCGCCGCCTTGGCGATCCTCGTCGCCGCGTTCTCGCTGGCGGCCGGCCCGACCGGCCTGATCTGCATCGCCGCACTGATCGCGGGCACCCGCCCGGTCATGCAGATCATCATCAAGCGAGCCCAGGGTCTGCGCCCGCGCCGGATCGCGGCGGACAGCGACGTCGACCCCGCGCACGACCGACCGACGACCGATGCGGGTAGCACCGTCACGCCGGACGGTACGGACAGCGCGAGGAGCACGGCTGATCCGAGCGGCTCAGGGAGACGACTGTCGCTGGGCACCAAGATCTTCCGGTACGCCGCGCTCCTTGCCCCCGGTGTCGCGGCGGGCACGCTGGTGCTGATCATCGTGTTCGCCGACCAGACGCTGGCCACCGTCATGGAAGCCACCCGCGTCCGCACGCTCGTCGGCCCGAACGTCGCCTGGTTCGACGAACGCACCCGCTGGGACTCGCTGTTCATGCTCTCCCCCGACGGCTCACTGGCCCGCCGTTTCGGCGTGCTGGTGATGCTGTTGTGCCTGCTCGTCTGCATCCTGCAGGTCCTGCGCAAGGGCCGCATCCCCGGCACCTCCCGCGGCCCCTCGGTGCGCATCCTCGGCATCGTCTTCGCCGCGCTGCTGCTGATGATGTGGACGCCGACCAAGTGGACCCACCACTTCGGTGTCTACGCGGGCCTGGCCGGCTCGCTGGCGGCCTTGGCCGCGGTGGCTGTGGGCACCAACGGGATTCGTGCTCCACGCAATCGATCGCTGTTCGCCGCGGCCGTCCTGTTCCTGCTCGCGATGACCTTCACCGGCTCCAACGGCTGGTGGTACGTGTCCAGTTACGGCGTGCCGTTCTGGGACAAGGCGCCGATGGTGGCGGGTAAGGGCGTCTCCACGCTGTTCCTCGGACTCAGCATCCTCGCCCTGATCGTCGCGCTGTATTTCCATTTGCGCGCCCCCTACCGGACGCCCTCGGACACGGGACGGTTCGACCGCTTCGCGACCATGCCGCTGACCATCGCGGCGGCATTGCTCGTGCTGTTCGAGGTGGCGTCGATGGCCAAGGGCGCCATCACCCAGTACCCCGCCTACTCCATCGCGAAGTCGAATATCAACGCACTACAGGGCGATACCTGCGGGATGGCCAACGATGTCCTGGTGGAATCGAATACCGCCGATTCGCTGCTCACCCCCTACACCGGCGCCCCCGCCGACGGGCTGGTCGCCGAATCCACCGGCTTCACCCCCAACGGCGTAGCCGAGGACCTCACCGCCGATGCCGACGAAACCGTGGTCGGCGGCGCCAACTCGGTCGACAACGACTCCGCCAACAAGACCACCGAGACCACCGGCGCGGGCACCGGCGGTGGCACCAGTGCCGAACCAGGTATCAACGGCAGCACCGTCGCCCTCCCGTTCGGCCTCGACCCCGCCCGCACCCCGGTCCTGGGCTCCTTCCAGGACGGCGTGCAGCAGCAGGCGAAGCTCACCTCTCAGTGGTATCGCGTCGACCTCGACGACAGCGTGCGCGACGATCCCGCCTATCAGGCCCTCGTGGTCACCGCGGCCGGGCGTATCCGCTATGTCGACACCGACGGGGTCGTGCACTACGGCCAGGATCTGCGTCTGGAATACGGCACCCGTGCCGCCGACGGCTCGGTCGAGGTGACGGGCTCGGTGGTGCCCATGGATATCGGTCCCTCGCCCTCGTGGCGCAATCTGCGCGTGCCGATCGATCAGCTGCCCGTCGGCGTGAACGCGGTCCGCCTGGTGGCCGCCGACAACGACATCACCGGCAAGCAGTGGCTCGCGGTCACGCCGCCGCGGCTGCCGAGACTGGAATCCCTCGACTCGGTGGTGGGGCGAGAAGACCCGGTTCTGCTCGACTGGCACGTCGGCCTCGCCTTCCCCTGCCAGCGGCCGTTCGAGCACCACGACGGCGTCGCCGAGGCTCCGCGCTGGCGAATCCTGCCCGACCGGGTCGGCTCCGACGCGTCCAACGCCTGGCAGGACGACATCGGCGGCGGCCCGCTCGGGTGGACGAACCTGCTGTTGAAGGCCGAGACTGTGCCCACCTATCTCGACCACGATCTCGGCCGCGACTGGGGCTCGCTGGAGCGGTTCACGCCGCATCAGCCCGCCCCGCCCGCGAAGATCGAGGTGACGGTGATCGATCAGTCGGGTCGGGCGAAGGAACCGGCAATTCGGGCACAGTGATGCGGGTGACAGACACAGGCAGCGTAAGGGCAGTGACCAGGCACTGGCGCATGTCTCTTACGAAAAACTCAGTGCCCGTTAGGGTTTCGATTGGATGAAGCACCTGTAAATGACAGCGTAAAGAACCTGTGCCTGCACGTTTGAGCACGTACGCTGGTGGGTATGACAGGAGCCTTCGATGACATGGATCTACGAGATCTCGTCGAGTTGCTCAGCAACGACGAGAAGCAAGAACTACGACCGGCCGTAATGCGGGTACTGGAAAGACTGCCTTCACAAGAGGTATTACGCCGCGACCTCACCCGTCGCATGCTCAACGTCTGACTCCTGTTCCCCATCCAACCGAAAAGGCGCGGACCACATACATGTGATCCGCGCCTTTCACCGTCCGGCCGAGGTCAGAACACCCGCAGCGGGCCCGGGCTCCACAACCCGTTACGCGGCGCGGTGCCGGTCTCGAGCTCGGCGGGCGTCGCCTCCATGTACTGGTCGTAGCGTTCCAGCGAACCCCAGTCGCGGGCCCAGTCGTCCTTCAGGTAGGTCGGGATGGTGACCCGGGCCGCCAGCATCTGCGTGAGACCCAACGGACCACCGAACTCCTGCGCCTGCCAGGTGTCGGTCGACGAGATCGCCAGCGGACGGTCCGGCAGGATCCGGTAGTTCGGCACCTCGGCCACGCCGTTCTTGTGCGCGAACGGACGCTGGCACGGGAACTGCAGGCCGACGGCCCAGTCCAGCAGCACCGGCTGGTCACGGCCGATGAACGTGTCCAGCGTCTGCAGCTCGGGCACCCGCGGCGGGGTGAACGCCAGCCACTGATCGCCGATCAGGATCGGGTCGTTTGCGATCACACGCACCGCGTTCGCCTCGGCAGGCAGGTCGGCCAGCGGCACGCGCAGATTGCGCCACGACGGGGCGGGACCGATATCGCGCGGCTGGTAGGCGCCGAGTGCGGTGACGCTGCCATCGGGGTTGCGGGTGCCGTATTCGACGAACAGCGCCTGCCCGTAGTTGTCGGCGCCGGAGTCGCTCTTGGAGGCGATGCGACCAGCGGCGCTGATCACCACCAACGGTGAGTCGTCCGAGCGGGCGGGCAGCCCGTACCAGGCCGATTCCAGGTTGGCCGGTCGCTGCATGCCCTCCTGGTAGGAGCCGAGAATCGGGATCTGCGCCGGGTCGAGCCCGAACGGCAGCGCCACGGTCGAACCGTTGATGCCGCGTGCGCCCTCGCCGCCGCCGGTGCCCGCGCTCTCGCCTTCGGCGAAGGCCGCGCCGACCGACTGGTTGCTGGTATTACCGGTGCCCGGTTTCACCTCCACCGCGTCGGCCGACAGATCGCCCGGCACGCCGTTGGGAGTGAACCCGACCGAGCCGGTGCCCGCGAGCGGGTTGCCGGGGTCGGTGAACGGACGGGCCGGGTCGACGATCGGGTCGAGCCTGCCGCCGTTCGGGTCGGATTCGACCAGCACGTCGTTGGCCAGGCCACACGAGTTGTTGCTCAGCGCGTCGATGTTGGAGCGGGCGAGCGAGTAGCCCGGGTACTGCTGTGTCGCACCCTTGACCAGCGAGAGCACTTCGAACAGCACCATCAGGCCGACCACGACGGTCAGCGGGATCGCGGCGAACTTGCGAATCCTGTTGCCTCGCTTGGTCTTCACCGACGGCACCGGCTTCACATAGTCCTCGCGCAGCGCGTACCAGCCGACCAGCGCCAAGGCCACGCCGAACAGGATCAGCATCACGGTGTTGGAGTTGATGCCGCTCACCGAGATGGTCCTGTCGAACCACGGCACGCCGTAACTGGACACATACCAGTAGCCGTTGATGCCCGAGAACGACAGCGCGAGCACGAACAGCAATCCGGCCAGGAAGATCGCCCGGTTCTTGCGCGAACGCAGCGCGCTCTGCGACACCGCCACCGCCGTCACCGCCGCGAGCCCACCCGCGATGCCCGCGTAGGCGCCGAAGTGGTGGGTCCACTTGGTGGGGTTGAACATCATGAAGAAGATCGTGCCGAACACGATCCCCATCAACCGCCAGGTCGGACCCGACGCGATGCCCGGCACCTGACGGCGACGCAGCAGCACCAACAGCGTGGTGAACAGGCACAGCAGCATCACCAGGAAGGCGAAGCGCCGCGCCAGCGAGCCGTCGACGGTCTCGACGAACATGTAGTAGTAGCGCAGGTAGTCCTCGTACCAGGCCAGGTTCGGACCGGTGGCCTGACGCACCCGGTTGGCTTCCTGGATGCCCGCGAAGGTCTGGTCGCCGTAGACGACCGTGAGCACGAGCAGGCCCGCCGACGCGATCGGGGCCAGAAGCGCGACCGTGCCGAACTGGCGGTGACGACGCACGATGATCCGCACCAGCGGACGGATACCGGCCAGCAGCGCGGCCACACACATCAGGCCCGTCGGCGCGGCGGCGAGAGTGAAGGCCGCGATCAGCACCGCGATACCCGCGGGCAGCAGTCGACCGGTGGCGATGGCGCGTTCGATGGAAACCCAGGTGAGCAGCGCGCCGAGGGCGACGATCGGCTCCGAGCGCAGGCCGTTGTCGAACGGCAGCCAGAACGCCAGGAACACCAGACCACCGGTCCACAGCGCCACCTGAGAGCGCTTCACCGCGTTGCCGAGGCGAGGCACCACTTCGCGGCTGATCACCATCCAGCACAGGATCGCGCAGATCAGCGCGGGTACGCGCACCCACGGGCTGGCCGTGGAGATCTCGGCGAACACCTGGATGACGTAGTAGTACCAACCGAACGGCGCCTCGGGGACGCCGTACCAGCGGAAGTAGTTGGCCGTGTAGCCCGCGTCGGGGGCCACGCGCACCATCGACAGGATGTAGCCGTCGTCGGAGGTGTTGGCGCCGACGAAATGCCAGACGAGCAGTGTGCCGATGACCGCACCGTCGGCCCATGTGGGCTTCAGCCAGTTGCGCGGCAGGAAGCGGCGGTGCCCGCGCCCGTCACTGCCGTCGAGGCGGGCGAGCGCGCCGAGCGCGAGCAGGGTGCACAGCACAGCCGCGATGATCGCGACCAGCTTGATCGGCGACGGGCTCGACGAGAAGCGGGTGTCGATCGTCGAGGTCAGCGACAGACCCTGCGGCACCGCACCCTCGAGATCGGTGAACACGCCGACGATCTGCGGCCGCAGGTCACCGGCGAGCTGTCCCTGTACGGGCACCTGCACGGTTTCCACCGCACCCGGCTGGCCGGCGACAGGCCGTTCGACCTGCTTGGTCAGTCCGACGAACTCCGCACTCGTACGGTTCTGATCGGAGCTGATCCGGATCGCCGAGCACCCGTCCATCGCCGACCGGTCCGCCGAGGCGACCACGGCATTGCGATCCACCACGTCGACCGCGGTATCGGAGACGCGCACGAACAACGCTTCCAGGGCAGCGCGATCACCCTGCGCGGGCGCGGTCGCCAGCAGCATGCCGCCCTGCTCGGGCAGCGTCGCCACCGCCGAGCACGGGATCGACGCGTTCAGGTCGATCGGCACCTGCGACATCAGCGGCGCCTGCACATTGGCGAGCGTGCCGTTCTGTGGCCAGTTCAGTTGCGCGGTCGTCTGCGTGACCGGCAGAAACGGCGTCGCCACCGCGAAAAGGGCACCGAGGATCCCGGCGACCATCGCGATCCATCGCGCGGTCCGGAAGTCCTTCGCGGATGCCACCGGTTCTGCGGGTGGCTTGGTGAGAACAGCTGTTGCGGCGTCTGGCACGGTTCGCCATGGTATCTGTCCGCCCCTGGTTGTGAGGGGTCGCTCGCCACAGGGTGCGCAGTCAGGTCATCTTGACGGCGGTCGGCGGGTGACCCGACACCGAGTCGTTCCAGCGTCATATCGATCGGCTATCACTCCGAGCACGGTCGCGACATCCACACGCATCTCGGGTCTGCACAGGAGTTTTTCAATGGTAGCAGTATGCAAAATACACACCGATTGGAATTGCGGCAATAACGTCGTACCACATGCCCTTCCCGCATTTTAAGGGCGAGAACGCAGGCCGGGGACTGAATCACCGAGATCCTTTCCGCAGTAATACTGGAACAACGATTCACACACAACAAACAATTGCGGTTGTAATCTTAAATACGACAGCTTCACTTCGAATGTCTGTCGGTTTCACCCTAGGAGTACGCAATGTTCGACAAAAAGGTATTCGCGCGTGCGGCCATGGCTTCCGTGAGTTGCGCGGCAGCTGCGGTCACCTTCGGAATCGGACCGGCGCAAGCCGCCGGATCCACCACCATCGCCCCCGCGGGGGCGAATGTGACGGCGACCAATTCGGGCACGGTGAAATTCGTGGCGGGCAGTGTGACCGTCACCTGCACCAGCTCCACCACCACCGGAGCGGTACCCGCCGCACCCGGCAACACCAACCCGAGCGGGCCGGTGTCGGTGTCGATCGGGGCGCCGTCCTTCTCCGGCTGCACCACCAGCATGTGGGGTGTCAGCGCCACCGTCACCACCAGCGGAAGCTGGGCGATCACCGGCCAGAACGGCACGCCCATCACCGGTAGCCTGGCGATTCCCACCGGCGGCATGGTGATCAAGACCAGCGGCTTCGCCTCGTGCACAGCCGTAGTCGCGCCCACCGCGCCCGCCTCGATCGCCGGCACGTGGACCAACGGGGCGCCCTCGACGGTCTCGCTGGCCAGCGCGTCGGCCCCGATCAAGGTGACCGGCGGGTTCGGGTGCCCGACCAGCTCCACCACGGGCTCGGTGACGGGCACCTACAAGGTGGCCAACACCACCACCCCCTCGGTGCCGATCACGGTCGGCCCCTGATTCCATCGGGGATATTCGGGTGACGGGTAACGCGACGAAGTCACTGCGAATTCGATGAAATCTCTGCGATAAAGGCCCGCGTGCGTAGCACTACGCACGCGGGCCCACACATTACGGACCGTACTCCGTCGGCGATACCGCGCGCTTATTCGAAGCGCGCGGATTTCGGCATGCCATGGGCGCGTTCACGCTGACCTTCGACATCGATCATGTTATTGCGAATGCCCACGGAAATCAGTCCGCACGGTTATCCGTTCAGGTTGTGCCCACCGCGAGTATCCAGCCCGGCTTCGCACAGAAGAAGATGAGGCGACGCGCCCGCCCGGACCCCCGCGCCCTTCCTGGCCTGCACCCTCCTTAGACTCGACTCCATGACCAAGGTGAATCTCGAAACCAACTACGGACCGATCGTGCTCGAGTTGGACGACCAGGCCGCGCCGAACACGGTCGCCAACTTCGTGAACTACGTGAACTCGGGCCACTACGCCGGCACCGTGTTCCACCGCGTCATCCCCGGTTTCATGGTGCAGGGCGGTGGCTTCGAGCCCGGCCTGAAGCAGAAGCCGACTCAGGCGCCGATCCAGAACGAGGCCACCAACGGCCTGAAGAACGACAAGTACACCGTCGCGATGGCCCGCACCAACGACCCCCACTCGGCCACCGCCCAGTTCTTCATCAACATCTCCGACAACGCCTTCCTCAACCACTCCGCCCCCCAGGGCCAGGGCTGGGGCTACGCCGTCTTCGGCAAGGTCACCGACGGCTTCGAGGTAGTCGACAAGATCGCCGCCGTCTCCACCGGCAGCGCGGGCCCCCACCAGGACGTCCCCGTCGACGACGTCATCATCGAATCCGCTTCTGTCGCCTGATTTTTTCACCGCGGGGAAGGGTCGCATCCGATGATGCCGACCCTTCCCCGCGCGACGCGTTCAGGGCTGCCGGCAGATTCCGTGGTTGCCGATCCGTCGCCAGATAAGAATGGGATCGCCCTCGCCGGTCTTGTCCAGGTGGAATGTCGCGCGCCCATCAGGAGCCGCGAAATTCCATGTCAGTGAATAGATTTCGGTGTTGTTCAGCCGGTGTATTCGCAGCCGCTTCGGCCAAGGCGGGCTGCCCGCGAACGCACCCTCATCGATCGCAGGCAGGAAGTGGTCCCTGACCGTCGACTGGAACAGACGCTGATGTTCGGCCGGCAAACGTCGGAAATCACTGCGAAATGCGTCGAGAACTCGGTATTTCACTTCGACGGAGTCTCGGGCTCAGCCGCCATCGCAGCCAGGTCAGCGAGAAATGACTCGGCATCGTCGAATGTGCGGTACCGGCCTGCCTCCAGGTCCGCCTCAGCTTCCCGCTCGGCCGCCTGATGACCTTCCGACCAGAACCACATCTCGTCCACGGGAACCGGCAAAGTGGGTCGCAGCTCGATGACACCGTCGCTGCGCTCGGCAATTTCCAGTTGAGCTCCCGGTTCATCGAGTCGGTACTTACGACGCAGTTCAGCGGGCAGCGCGACAGTGCCACGCCCTTGAATCGCCGCGTATCCGTGGTAGTTACCCATACCCCCATGCTCCGATCTGGCTGCAATGCTGTCAAGCAGCAATACTGCCAATGACGAAGCGTTTCAGCTGTGCGCTGATCAGCAGTGCCCGGAACTCGGGGCCGGAGGGAAGGTTCTGGCGTTCCGTCGTGGCTGCTCGTCGCCAGGTCAGTGGGACCCGCCATCGAACGTGCTGGGCGAGAGTGCCGTCACTCATCCGCGTCTGCGAGGCGATCGCGGTGACGGCTGTGGTCGCGGAAGTCCCTGGCCAGAGCGGGAACTCGTTAGTTGCCAGTGCGGGCGGGAGTGTGTAGCGTCACACGAACAAGAACGGCCGCCCGGCGAGCGCCAACTCACCGAACGGCCTGGGTACGAAACAGTCAGAGCCTGTTCGCACCGTGGGATGAAATCCTACATGCAACGGCTCGGCGTCTCTTGATGCCGGGCTTTCGTCGTTCCAGGGGTCTGTCCGTGCCCTGACGGCGGGCTACCTGTGTCGTGTCCTGGGCTCCGGCCGCTCCTGTCGGTCGTTATCGGAGAGCCCGACCGAGGGACAGACAACCCTGACACCCAGCCTCCTGCGAGCACCTTCGTCGTACGCCTCGCACGTACGCACCTGGTCGGTTCGGGAGTGCACACCTTCGACCGGGTCCAACATCGCCACACGCCGAAACAGGCGTGGGGCCGATTGTGTTGGCCGAGGACGCAAATCGGGGTTCGGTGCGGGGAAACGGGCAGGGATGGTTACGACACCGGCACCCTTGGGTGCTCCGAACGGGGCACTACAGCCGCACTGTGCTGACGCACGCTACCCAGAACATGTAGACGGTCATAGCGTCGCGTACTCCTTCGAGCTTCCCCATCGCGCGATCAGACTTGGTCCAGCTGGTTCGCCGACCGCACGAGGATGTCCGGAAGGAGCGCCATGACTGCCATCGCCCCCGCGTTGGATGCACGAGCAGATCACGGCAGCGGAGTACGACACCTGGTCCGAGGAGCAGTGTGCGGCATCGAGATCGTGGACGGGATGGTCGTTGTGAGCCCGAGTGCGTCCAAGCGGCACAACCGACTGGCTCGCATTCTGGCAAACGCCTTGGATGCGGCGGCCGGACCGGACTGGAACGCCGACACCGTTTTCGACGTACGGCTACAGGACGTTCCGCTCACCAATCGGCGACCCGATGTGGTCGTTTACCGCGCCGACACCATCGACCTCACCCCAACGCGCCCGGAACATGTGCTGCTGGTCGTAGAGGTTGTCTCACCCAGGTCGGAGACCACCGACCGGATTGTGAAGCTGGACCAGTACGCGAAAGCAGGAACCGCCTTCTATTGGCGAGTCGAGCAGGCCGCGACCGGCCTCCCCCTGATCTACACCTACATTCTCGACCCCGCGACCGGGTCATACCGGACGGGCGACATGTTCACGGGAGTGGTCGCGGCATCGGCCCCGTTCCCGCTGGAGATCGACCTCGGCAAGATCTGACCTCAGGACACCCAGGCCTTCAGCGGTTCGGTGTCGAGGGTGATTCCGACTGGGTCCGGGATGGGAACTTCGGCTCCGAAAGGCTGGATCAGGATTCGTTCGTATTCGCCGTCGACGGGGTTGCTGCGGACTACGACACAGCCCTTCTCGCGGTCGATCAGAAGGTAGATCGGGATGCCCGTTCGGGCATAAGCGCGGGGCTTTTCACAGCGGTCGCGACGGTCGGTGTCTTGATCGTGCGAGGTCACCTCGACCACCATCAGGACCGGGGCCGGGTCGGCCCACTCCGACTGGCCTGCGAAGACTCCAGTGGGCGCCAGGGTGCCGTCTGGGCGTGCTCGGCCGGTGCGGTAGGAGTCGATCTTCAATCCACGTTCGGGGAATAGCCATAGCTCCGGTCGAAGCACCAGCAGGACCCGCATCAACCACTCGAGCACGCAGTCATGGTCCCCGTCCGGCACCGCTTTGGCCCCCAACTTCCCCTCGACGTACTCCAGTCGAACACCCTCCGAGACGCGACCGGCGACCCGAGCGAGTTCTTCGAACTCCCCGGTCGTCATGAGCGGCTCAGGCGCTGCGGTCATGCCACAACGATACCCAGCGGCGATACAGTCCGAGAAGGATGCGCGAACGGGCCGCAGCGGAAGTGCTCCGTGGCGGCCCGTCCGGGGGTTCGATTTACAGCGGCAACACGTGGTGCTTGCGCGGGTTGCGTTGGATCTTCTTGTCCTGGAGCAACTTCAGGGCTCGGCGGAGTTCGAGGCGGGTGGTGGCCGGCTCGATGATGGCGTCGATGAAGCCGCGTTCGGCGGCTACCCATGGGGTGGCGACGTTCTCGTTGTAGAAGTTGATCAGGTTCTGGCGGATCGCGGCGCGCTGGTCTTCGGGGGCGGCGGCGATCTGGGCGGCGCCCAGGAGGCTGACGGCGCCTTCCGCTCCCATGACCGCGATGCGGGCGGTGGGCCAGGCGAGGTTGATGTCGGCGCCGAGCTGCTTGGAGCCCATCACCGCGTAGCCGCCACCGTAGGACTTGCGGACCACCAGGGTGATCTTGGGGACCGAGGCCTCGACGTAGGAGAACAGGAAGCGGCCGCCGCGCTTGATGACGCCGACCTTCTCCTGTTCGACGCCGGGGAGGAAGCCGGGGGTGTCGACGACGAAGACCAGCGGGATCTCGAAGGCGTCGCACAGGCGGACGAAATGCGAGGCCTTGTCGGAAGCGCGGGCGTCGAGCGCGCCGGCCGCCGACATCGGCTGGTTGGCGACGACACCGACGGTGCGGCCGTCGATGCGGGCGTAACCGGTGATGATGTTCTGGCCGGTGTCGGCGCTGATCTCCTTGAACTCACCGTCGTCGAAGATGCGCAGCAGGATGTCGTACATGTCGTAGCCGGCGTTGTCGGAGTCGGGCATGAACGTGTTGAGCTCGCGGTCGGAGTCGGTGATCTCCGGCTCGAGACCGGGGTTCACCACCGGCGGCAGTTCCTGGCAGCTGCTCGGCATGTAACCCAGGTACTCGCGCACCCAGGTGAAGGCCGCCTCCTCGTCCTTGGCGACGTGGTGGATGTTGCCGTACTGCGCCTGCGTGCGCGCACCGCCGAGCTCCTCGAGGCTCACGTCCTCGCCGGTGACCTCTTTGATGATCTTCGGGCCGGTGACGAACATGTGCGCCGACTCGGTCGCGACCACCACATCGGTGCAGATCGGCTCGTACACCGCGCCACCGGCGCAGTTGCCGAGAATCACCGACACCAACGGAACCATGCCCGACAGCGGCTCGAGATTGGTCGCCATCCAGGCGTACCAGGCCAGCGAGCTGATCGCTTCCTGCACGCGCGCGCCACCGGAATCATTGATGCCGACCAGCGGGATGCCGACCTTGGCGGCGTACTGCATCAAGCCGCACAGCTTGCGACCGAACGCCTCACCGACCGAACCGCCGTAGACGGTCTGATCGTGGGAGAACACCGCGACGGGGCGGCCCTCGACCTTGCCGTGGCCGATGACGACACCGTCACCGTAGAGAGCGGTGGGGTCGCCGGGCTTGCGCACCAGCGCGCCGATCTCGACGAAGGTGCCGGGATCGAGCAGCTGGTTGATCCGGTCGCGGGCACTGGGAATGCCCTTGTGCGCCCGCTTCGCGATGCCTTTCTCGCCCGCGGGCTCTTTGGCGAGCTCGAGCCGCTCGTGCAGATCGGCAAGCTTTTCGGCGGTCGTGCTCACTTACTTATTCTCCCTTTGCGGAAATCGCGGCCAGCTTGGCGGCGAGGTCTGCACCGATCTGGCCGATCCGCGGTTCGTCGACAATCTGTAGGTGGTCGCCCGGAATGTGGACGACCTCCAGGTTGGGAATGAACTCGTCCCAGCCGCCGTTCGGCTTGCGATCGGCGAAGCGCGGCTCGAGCTGGATCATGCCGTCGTGGTAACGATCAGCCAGGTAGAGCACCGCGTCGCCGTCGTACCGGGTCGGCTTCGCCTTCGCGAGATGGCGGCTCTCGATCCATGAGGTGCGCTGGTGTTCGAGCACACCACCGGGGATTTTCGCGCCGGTCAGCTTCACCAGACTGGCGACGATGTCGTACTGCTCCTCGTCGTTGGCCTGGGCGAGTTCCTGCAACTGCTCGTCGGGCAATTCGCCCTCGACGCCGTAGGTGGTCTTGGCGAACTGCTGGTAGCGCTGAATGCGGCGCACCCGCTCCTCGGGGCTGTTGTCTTCGCCCTTGACCGGAAGCGCGAGGTCGATCAGGCCGACGACACGCACATCAGCGCCTTCTTCGCGAAGGAGCTGAGCGACCTGCAGCGACAGCACCGCGCCGAGCGACCAGCCGTACAGCACGTACGGGCCGTTGCCCTGGAGCTTGCGCAGCTCGGGCAGGTACTGGCGAGCGCGTTCCTCGATATCGCCCTCGACCCGCTCGAATCCGTACATCGGGGTGTCCGCGGCGAGACGCTTCAGCAGCGGCTCGTACACGAGGGTGTTGCCGCCCGACGGATGGAACACGAAGACCGGGATGGCGTCCGAGCCCTCGACGCGGGCACGCAGCGGACGCACGAAGCCGTCGACGTCGGCGCCGCTGTCCTGCAGATTGCGCACGATCTCGGCGAGCTGTTCGATCGACTCGCAGTCGAGCACGTCGTCGACAGTGACTTCTGCCTTGACCCGCTCGGTGAGGCGGGCCGCCATCTTCTCGGCGACCTCTTCCTCGAGGATCGGCAGGGTGTTGTAGACGCCGCCGGGCGAGGTGCCGGTGACGACGGCCCAGGTGGCGTAGGCGAGACGCTCGGCAGCGTCACGTGGCGGAACGTTGTCCTCGTCCGCGCTCGCATCGGCGAAGTAGTCGATATCGGCGACCGCCGACTCAGCGGACGCCTGCTCCGACACCGATTCGCCAGCAGCGGCATCGACTGATCCGGTCGCCGCAGCAGCAAAATCAGCGGCGGCAGCATCCGACACCGATTCGGCCTCGGCAGCATCCGACGGCAGCTCGGCACCGGCCTTCTTCGCCACCGCCAACGGATCCTCACCCGCGGCGATCGCGGCCCGAGCGGCCTCGACGAAGTTGGCGTCGACACCCAGCTCGACATCTTCACCGGCGGCCTTGGCAGCGGCCTGCTTCTCCGCCATCGCCGCGACCTCGTCACGATGCTCGATCGCGTAGCGCAGTACCTTCGACACCTCGTGGAGGCTGGCGTCGCGCACCGCGGAGATCTGCAACTGCGGGATGTCGAATTCGTATTCGACGCGGTTCTTGATGCGCATCGCCATCAGCGAGTCGAGGCCGAGTTCCATCAGCGGGATCTCCATCGGGAGGTCCTCGACGGCGTAGCCCATGGATTCGGCGACGATGACGCACAGCCGCTGCTCGATGGTCTCGCCGCTGTCGGGACTCCAGCGGTCGCCGGTGGCGATGGCGATCTCGGCGGCGGTCGGCGCGGCTTCGGCAGCAGCCGGAACCGCCACGGCGGCAACCGGTTCGGGGAGCGCGGCACCGGAGGTGACGACCGCGTCGAACAGCAGGGTGAACCCGACCGCGGACTTGGCGTGCACCTGCACCGACGCACCACCGAGGTGCGGGGTCAACGTGGTGGTCAGCGTGCCCGTGGTGGGCAGCACGGCGTGGGGATGGGAAACCGAGACCGCGACATCGGAAAGAACCTGTGCGGCAGCGGCTTTCACCAGCGCGGCCAGGTCGCTCACCGAGGACGCTTGGATCTCCCAGGCATGACGGCCGTCGGGCATGGCGACGTGCGCGCCGGGCACCCGAGTGCTACCACCACCGGAGGACATCGAGACCTTGGGCCAGTACGGCTTGCGCACGAACGCGGTTCGCGGCACGTCGGCGTAATCACCTTCGGGCACCAGCGAACTCAGGTTCACGGGGTGGCCGTGCACGTAGAGCTGGGCGAGCGCGCCGATCACACCGGCGGACTCGTCTTCCTTGCGCTTGAGCGTCGGGATGAGCTGCGCGTCGTGCACGCCCGCCGCGAAGGTGGTGCCCAGAACCTGCATCAGCGCGACGGAATTGGGCGCCAGCTCCAGGAACGTGGTGTGCCCGGAGTCGACGGCGGCCTTGATCGCGTTGGTGAACCACACGCTGTGGCGCATGTTCTTCACCCAGTAGGGCTCGTCGTGGATCGGCTCGGAACCGGGCTTGAAGAACAGGCCCTCGTGCACCGTGGAGTACAGGCCGGTCTTCAGCGAGGTCGGCTCGATGCCCGCCAGTTCGGCGGCGAGCTCGCCCAGCAGCGGGTCCATCTGGGAGGTGTGGCCCGCGCCGCGAGTGGGGAGGATGCGGGCGAACTTGCCCATCGCCTCGACCTCGGCGACGATCTGCTCCACCTGCTCACGCGGCCCACCGATGACGGTGTTGGTCGGCGCGGCGTACACCGCGCACTCCACGTCGGGATACTTCGGCAGCAGCTGCGCCACATCGTGGGCGCTGAGTTCGACCAGTGCCATGTTGCGCACCTCGTCGTCGGTGAGCATCTGCTCGCCCTCGCCCATCAGCCGCGATCGGGCGCAGATCACGCGCACCGCGTCTTCGATCGACAGGCCACCGGCGATGTAGGAGCCGGCCACCTCACCCATCGAATGACCCACCACCGCAGCGGGTTCCGCGCCGTGGGCACGCAGCACCGCGGCCAGGCCCAGCTGGATGGTGAAGATGCCGACCTGGCAGGTGCCGACGTCGTAGTCCTGCTCGTCGTCGAGGATCATCTCGCGGATCGAGTAACCGGCCTCGTCCTGCACCAGCTCGTCGACCTCGTCGACGGTCGTGCGGAAGACCGAGTTCTCGCCGTAGAGCTGCTTGGCCATCTTGCGGTGCTGGGAACCGAAACCGGCGAACACCCAGACCGGACCGTTGGACGCGGGCGAATCGGCGGTGAACACCCCGGCGCCGGGCTTGCCCTCGGCGATGGCGCGCAGACCGGTGACGGCCTCCTCGTGCGTCTTCGCCAGCACCACACCGCGCGAACGCTGGTGGCTGCGCTTGGCCAACGAACGGGCGACGTCGACCAGCGGCACGTCCTTGCCCGCACCTTCGAGCCAGTCGGCCAGCTCGGCGGCGGCGCGCTTGCGACGCGAGGGCAGGTAGGCCGAGACGGCCAGGATCACGGGCAGCGGCTCGTCGCGCTCGCCGTCCCATTCGACGACCGGCTCCACCGGCTCGACGGCGGCCTCGGTGATCGCGATGGCCTCGGCGACCACATCGGTGGTCTCCTCGCCCTCGATCTCCTCGGCGGCGACCTGCGCGGGGGTCACGTCCTCGACGACCGGGGCCGTGGGCACGTACTCCTGCAGCACCACGTGCGCGTTGGTGCCGCCGAAACCGAAGCCGGAGATGCCGACGGTCGCGACGCCGCTGTAGCGCGGGTACTCGGTGGCCTCGTCGACGACCTTGAGGTTGGCCTGCTCGAACGGGATGTACGGGCTCGGGCCCGCGTAGTTGATGTTCGGCGGAATCACGTTGTGCTGGAACGACATCAGCACCTTCGCGAGACTCGCCGCACCCGCGCCGGATTCGAGGTGGCCGAAGTTGGTCTTGGCCGAACCGAGCAGGGCCGGCTTGTCGGCATCGCGGCCACGGCCGATCACACGGGCCAGCGCCTCGGCTTCGATCGGGTCACCGATCGGGGTGCCGGTGCCGTGCGCCTCGATGTAGTCGACGGTGTTGGGGACGATGCCCGCGTCGCGGTAGGCGGCGCGCAGGACGTCGGCCTGTGCGTCGGGGTTGGGCGCGAACAGGCCGTTGGAGCGGCCGTCGGAATTCACCGCGGAACCCTTGATGACGCCCATGATGTTGTCGCCGTCGCGCTCGGCGTCGGCCAGGCGCTTGAGCACGAGCATGCCCGCGCCCTCGGAGC
This sequence comes from Nocardia sp. NPDC058633, assembly GCF_042717045.1. NCBI lineage: Bacteria > Bacillati > Actinomycetota > Actinomycetes > Mycobacteriales > Nocardiaceae > Nocardia > Nocardia sp. NPDC058633. The sequence continues at coordinate 101,757 of NZ_JBHXRA010000016.1, read as the reverse complement.
GAACCATGCCGTCGGCATCGGAGGAGAACGCCTTGATGTGCCCGTCCTTGGCGACGGCGCCGTTCTGGTCGAAACCGAGGGTGATGACCGGGGCCAGGATCATGTTCACACCACCGGCGAGCGCCACCTCGGCCTCACCGGTGCGCAGCGCGCGCACAGCCTGGTGCACGGCGACGATGGTGGACGAGCAGGCGGTGTCGACGGTGACCGACGGGCCACGGAAGTCGTAGAAGTAGGAGACGCGATTGGCAATGATGCCGGTCGAGCCGCCGAGCAGCGCGTATCCCCGAGACGAGGCGGGCGCGTCGGGATCGGTGTCGCCGAGACCGAGCGAGGCGATCATCTGGAAATCGTTGGTGGACGAGCCGACGAACACGCCGACCTGCCCACCCTTGAGGTCGCTCGCCGGGATGCGGGCGTGCTCGAGCGCCTCCCAGGTGAGCTCCATCATAAGCCGCTGCTGCGGGTCGACCTGCTCGACCTCGATCGGAGACATCGCGAAGAATTCGGCGTCGAAACCCTTGATGACGTCCTGGTCCAGATAGCCGCCGAGCGTGTTGGCCTGGTCGATGGTCTTGGCCACGGACGGATCGGTCAGGAACTCCGACCAGCGACCTTCGGGCAGCTCACGAATCGCGTCACCGCGCCCGATGATGAACTCCCAGGTCGACTCGGGAGTGGTACCCGCACCCGGCAGACGGGTGGACAGACCGACCACCGCGATGTCGTGCGCCTCGGAAGGCGCGTACGCGGCGGTGTACTCCGAGGAATCCTCGGCGGGCGGCTCCGGCTCACCGTGCACGATGACCTCGGCCAACGAGGCGATCGTCGGGTGCTGGTAGACCACCGTCGGCGTCAGCACCACACCGGTCAGGTCCTCGATGTCACCACCGAGGGCGAGGGCATCGCGCGAGGCGAGCCCGAACTCCTCCATCGGCCGGTCGACGGTGATCGCGTCGACGGACTGTCCGGTCGCGTCGGCGACCCAGCGTCGCAGCCATTCACGCAGCTCCGCCACCGAGAGATCGTTCGTCTCGGCGGGGAGGTCGGGGTTCGGGTTGGGCGTGCCCTCGTTGTTAGCCATCAATTCCTCAAGCTACCTGTCTGCGTACAGGGCGCGCCGTGGAATGACGCCCGGCCTGCGTGGCACACCGGGCGTCACCTCCTACTCGGACGTGCCGAATCACTCTTCCGGTGCATCGGGGAAAGCCTGCTGGGTGTAACCACCGCGCAGCGTTCCCTCGAGGTAGGCGGCCTTGCAGGCGCGCCGGGCGATCTTGCCGCTGGAGGTTCGCGGGATGGAACCGGCGGGCACCAGCAGGATGTCACGAGCTGTCACGCCGTGGCGGGTCGAGACCGCGGCACGCACCGCGTCGGCGATCGGGCCGGGATCGGCCTTGCCCGCGCCGGGACCACGTTCGGCCACCACCACCAGTTGCTCGGAGGCGTCGTCGACGTCGAACTTCAGGCCGGAATGGCTGTCGGCGGCGAAGACCTCGGCGGGCAGCTGATTGGCGGGCACCGCGAAGGCCGCGACGAAACCGGGACGCAGCGACTTGGACGCCTCCTGTGCGGAGAACTCCAGATCCTGCGGGTAGTGGTTGCGTCCGTCGACGATCACCAGGTCCTTGACGCGACCGGTGATGTAGAGCTCACCTTCGAAGTACACGCCGAAGTCGCCGGTGCGCATCCAGTCGGCATCGGGATCGGTGCCGTCGGCGTGCCCACCCTCGACGGGCTCGGTGACCTTGTTGCGGAACGCCTTGGTGGACTCGGCGGGACGACCCCAGTAGCCGATGCCCATGTTGTTGCCGTGCAGCCAGATCTCGCCGACCTGCCCGTCGGGCAGCTCACGGCCCTGCGCGGTGTCCGCGCTCTCGGGGTCGACGATCACGGCCCACTGCGACAGCCCGACGTAACCACACGAGACCTGCGCGATGGCCGACTCGTGGGACTGGTCGACGCGCACCATGCGGCCCGCGTTGAGTTCGTGACGATCGACGTAGACGTATTTGGCCTCGTCCTCGGCGCGGGTAGCCGAGACGAACAGCGTCGCCTCCGCCATGCCGTAGCAGGGCTTGATCGCGGTCTTGGGCAGCCCGTAGGGCGCGAACGCCTCGTTGAACTTCTTCATCGAGGAGACCGTCACCGGCTCGGACCCGTTGATCAGGCCGATCACATTCGACAGGTCCAGCGACTCGCCGGGCTTGGGCACACCGCGCGCGGCGGCGTGCTCGAAGGCGAAGTTCGGCGCGGCCGCGAACGTGCCCGCACCGTCGGAAACGGCGGCGAGCTCGTTGATCCAGCGCGAGGGACGACGCACGAACGCACTCGGCGACATGATGGTGATGAACTTGCCGCCGACCGCGGGCAGGATCACCGTGAGCAGACCCATGTCGTGGAACAGCGGGAGCCAGGTGACGCCGCGCGAGTTCTCGTTCATGTTCAGCGAGTTGATCATCTGCAGCAGGTTGGTGCCGACCGCGCGGTGGGTGATCTCCACACCGGCGGGCACCCGGGTGGAACCCGAGGTGTACTGCAGGTAGGCGATGTCGTCGATCGCGGTGTCGGGGCGCACCCAGGAGTCACCGAGGGTGTCCGGGATGGCGTCGACGGCGATGATGCGCGGACGCTGCGCGGCGGGCAGCGAGCGGAAGAACTGGCGAACGCCTGCGGCCGAGGAGGTCGCGGTGAGGATCGCCGACGGCTCGCAGTCACCGAGGACGGCGTGCAGGCGGTCGGTGTGGCCCGGCTCGTCGGGATCGAACAGCGGCACCGAGATGGTGCCCGCGTAGATCGCCGCGAAGAAGGAGATCACGTAATCCAGGCCCTGCGGCGCGAGGATCGCGACCCGGTCGCCCGGGTTGGTCACCTGTTGCAGGCGAGCGGCCACCGCGCGCAGCCGTACTCCGAACTCCTGCCAGGTCAGCTCGTGCACCTCGCCGTCGCGTTCCCGCGAATAGTCGATGTAGCGGTACGCGAGCGTATTCGCATCGTTACGGGTGTGCTTCTCGACGTGATCGACCAGGGTCCGGCCCTCGGGAATGATGATATTCCCGGTCGCGTCCAGGTAGTCGTCGAAAGTCTCTTCCATTCCTTCTTCTCCTTGCGAGGACGCGATGACAAGCTCTGCGGCCTCGACTCGCTATATCGCCACCGGACGTCGAACTCACACGAACGTGCGTCGACAGCCTGCGGATTTTCGAGCGGTCTGCGCGGTGACCGCTATCGGCTAGATGTTCTCAAACCAGAGTCATGTTACAGAGAGCCCCCGCTCAGTCCTCCCGCAGCAGCGGAATGACGGGCGCGAAAGCGTCCATCTGGGTGGGGAAGATGCCCACATACGACATCGAAGTGAGTTGTCGCACACGCTTGACCTGTTCGGCGATTTCCTCGAACGTGCCGATCGCGATGTAGGGCGAGCTCAAAATCTCCTCGACGGTCAGTTCGACGTCGACTTCGAGGTCGGGATGCAGGCCGCGTTCGATCGCGCGCAGCGCCATCTCGGCGGTCTTCTCCCGGTCGTCGGTGATGACGATGGCGGTGATGGCCCAGTTCAGTTCGATGTCGGCGAACCGGTCGCCGGCAGCGGCCTTGACGATGTTGACCTTCTCGATCGTCTTCTCGAGCGTGATGCCCGAGAGCAGGCCCTTGCCGTTCTTGGTGGTCTGCGGCACGACCGAGACGATGTCGGCGTGCTTGGCCGCCAGAGCCAGCATCTTCGGTCCGCCGCCACCGGTGCACAGCGGCGGGCGCGGGCCCTGCCGAGGCCGAGGAGTGCCCTTGATGCCACGCACCTGATAGTGCTTGCCCTCGAAATTGCACTCCTGGCCGCGCAACAGCGTGTCCAGGATGGTCAGCGACTCGTCGAGCTTCTCCAGCCGGATGCCCGGACGCTCGAACGGGATGCCCGCGTTGTCGAACTCTTCCTTGATCCAGCCCGCGCCGACACCGACCTCGAGCCGCCCCTTGGACAGGACATCGAGGGTGGCCAGCTCCTTGGCGACCACGACCGGATGACGTAAACCGTTCGCCAGCACCGAGGTGCCGAGGCGGATCTTGGAGGTGGCTTGGGTGAGTGCGCCCAGCGCGGCGATCGGGCCGATCTGATCGCCCAGGTGATCAGGAACGAAGAAGGTGTCGTAACCCATCTCTTCGGCTTCCTGCGCCGTCTGAACGAACTTGCGCGCGCCACCCTCCTGCTTGTTGCCCTCTCCGGCCGCTCCGAAGCGGAACGGACGCAGCGGCGTACCCAGCGCGGTCAACTCACCGACGGGTGCGGCAGCTTCGGTCATGAACTCTTCGCTCCTGGCTGGTGTGGACTCGGGCGCAATTCCCAGCGCACTTTACAGCGTGCGAGCGATCCAGCGTGCGGATGTCACAGCGAGGCGTGATCCATGGCAATCACGCCCCCGCTGTGACTGTGACAACTCCGTCAAGAATGCGGCGGATGCGGTGCGTTCTCGATGAGTTCGGCTGCCCAGTCGACCGTCCACTGGGTGGCCGTTGTGCCGTTGCTGTCCACCGGGTTCGAGGCGTACAGCGCGTGCACCGGATTGCCCGCGGAGCGGATCAACGCCGCGAGACTGCCGAGCGCGTTGGCCGGATTGAGGGCCTGGCGGGGCGCGTCGCAGATCATGTCGCCGGGCGCGCAGATGGAGTACACCTTCGGCGCCAGCGTGCCGAAACCGCCCGGTCGCGGGCCGGTCATGCTGATGCCGGGCACATTGACGCCTTTGAGCGCCACCTCGGCACCCTCACCGGTGGGCGGGGGGTTACCGATCTCGGTGGGTTGGCCGGGCCCGCTCGCGGTGCGACGGCCGTCGGCGATCACCGTCACGCCGAGCACATTGGCTTCCGGGATCGGGCCGTTGCCCGCACCGATCTGGGCGGCCACGTCGCCGGCGATCACCGCGCCCTGGGAGAAGCCCGCGATGACGAAGTTCGTCAACGGGCATTCCTTGTGTCGCTGGGCCAGCACATCGGTGGCGCGCGCGGTGCCCTCGGTGCGGCTGTTGTTGTAGGAAGCCTGGCCGTCGGGCGGGAACGCGATCGGGTTCGAGAACTGGGCCACGTACGGGACCGTGTACACCTCGAGCCGGTTGTCCGGGAACTGCGCGCGCAGCGGCCCGGACACGCTGAGCATCAACGAGATCGGGTTCGCCTGCGGGTTGTACGGATCGTCGGTGCTCGACGACTCCCAGGTGCCCGGGATCGAGAGCATCATCACATCGGGGCAATCCGCGGACTGCGACGTCGGCGGCGGCGGACCGGGCGGGGTCGGCGGCGGCTCTTTCAACCGGCCCGCGAGCAGGTACCAGAGCAGCACGATGACGATGATCGCCAGCACGAGCAGCGCCAGCACGGTGAAGCATCCCGCAGGCCAGAACCTGCGGGAGCCTCGCGTCGATCGGGGCGTCACTAGCAGTAGGTCGAGTTCGCGGCGGCGATGTAGATCTGCGCTGCCTGGTTGACGTCCATCTCGGTCGCGTCGAACGCCGGGTCGGTGCCCGCCATCGCGGCGACGAAGGTGGCGACATCGGCGTCACTGGCGCCGGTGCCCTTGGTCGAGCAGATGTAGGTCGCGGTGGTCAGCGCGGTCGTCTGGTCGCCCGGGGTGATGCCGTTCTTGGCCAGCTCGTCGAGAAACGCCTTGTCATTGCCGGTCGCGGGGGCGGCGGCACTGGTCTGCGGGAGGGGCGTCGGTTCCTCGGCCGGCGCGTTGGTCTCCGCTGCCGTGCTCGACGGCGCCTCGGCGGGCGGCTCGATGACCACGGGCGGCGTCGTCGACGACTTCGCGGCGGCGCTGCTCGAGAGGGTGGGCGTCTGCGACGCGGTCGAGTCGTTGCCGCCACAGGCGGACAACAGGGCGACGGCAGCGAGCGCCGCGACCGATCCGGCTACCGTGCCAGGGATCCGATGCATGAAGATGTTCCTCGATCGTTCGTCAGGGAAGCGGTCGCAGACCAGGCTAGCCGGACTGTCGGCGCTGCCGGGTACCGCGCGGCGATGCTCAGAGAGTTCTCAGCCCGAGCTCACACACCATGAACCTCGGATTTGCCGTCCCGCACCACGATGAACCCGGTCTGGAAGTTCTGCTGGATTCCGCCCGGAACGGTGAACTCGTCGCTCACCGGATACCCGAGCCTGCCGTTCTCGAACCCCTGCGCTCCCCAGGCGTCGGCGAGCGCGCCGTTGCGCACCGACCAGGCCCCCGACAGCGGGCTCCAATAGATGTTGCCGCCCTCGAACCGACTGTAGCGCCCGAGATCCTTCAGCGGCGCTTCCTCGGCGATCGGGAAACCGAGCGGGCTGGTCTCGAAGCCGAGCTGGCTGTACTTGTCCAGGACGAAGCCCTGTACCCGGTGCGCGCCGGTGGCCGGGCTGTAGAACATCGGCCCGTGCTCGAAGGCCTGCACGGAGCCGTGACGGCTGGGTGTGGGGGCTTCGGCGGCCACCGGATAGCCGGCGGGACCACCCTCGAACCCCTGCCTGCCCCACTCTTCGAGGAACGCCCCGCGCACCACCTGAGCGCCGGTCTGCGGGGTCCAGTAGATCGAGCCGCCCTCGAAGGTCTGCATGCGGCCGCGCCCGTCGGGCAGGCCGCGCTCGCCATCGGTGGGCAGGCCGAGCGGCGACGACGCGCCGCCGATGCCCGCGTAGGTGCCACCGATGCGCCCGGCCACCGCGTGCGTGCCCGCCGTGGCCGAATGGAACACCCGACCGTTCGAGAAGTCCTGCACCATTCCGGCGCCCGCGGGGTATTCCGCGGTCAGGCAGTTGCCCAGCCAGTTCGCCGCCTGCGCGACCCCGCCGATCGCCCCGCCCAGTGTGCAATTCGAGCCGCCGGGATCGGTTCCGAGCGCCGCGGCCGCCTGCGACCACGACTGCCGCATCTCGAAATCCCAGTACGGCCACGTATGTGTGCCCGCGGGACGGTAATTCGCCTGCACCGGGATCGCCAGCTTCTCCAGCTTGGCGACGAAATTCTGGGTCGACAGTCGCGAGAGGATCTCCAGGCCGGTGCCCGCCCAGTTCTCGCTCATCAACGGCACTTCGCCGAGCTGATCGTGCGAGCCGGCCAGACCGCTGCCGCTGGAGACATACATGCTCACGCCTTTGAGCTTGTCGGCCAGCAGATACGGATCGTGTGCCTCCCACTCGGGACTGCCGGGCGGGCCCCACATCGCGCCCGCGTCGAAACCGCCCGCGTCCTTGTTGGCGAACGTGATCGCCTGTGGCATTCCGAGCGTCGTGGTGGTGAGCAGGCCCGAGTACGAGGCCACATATCTCATCAGCCCGGGATTGCGGCCCGCGAGGTTCATCGCCGCCGTGCCACCCATCGAAAGTCCCTGCACCCCACGAACATCCGTGGTTCGCCAGTCACGTTCCAGGATCGGCGGAAGTTCCTCGGTCAGGAACGTCTCCCACTTGTAGGTGAAGCCGTTGTCGGGCGCTAGCCAGTCCGAATACCAGCTCGACTGGCCGCCGACCGGCAGCACCACGTTCACGTTCTTGTCGGCGTAGAAACCCTCCGCATCGGCGTCCTTGGTCCAGCCGTTCTCGTCGTCCTGCGCGCGCAGGCCGTCGAGCATGAGCATCATCGGGAACTTCGCGTCGGGGCGCACATTCCAATCCCGCGCCAACAGCATCTGCACCTGGATCGGGGTCTTCATGGCCGCCGAGTACACCCACAGCGCTACCCGCCGATCCGAGAGCCAGTCCACTCGCTGCACCGCCGACACCGCGGGCTGCGCCTGCGCGGGAACGGTGACAGTCGGGGCGAGCAAGGCCGCCGCCATGGCCGCGATGCCGAGAATCCGCCGCATCGGCGCTGAAACACTATGAACCGATACACGATGTTTCATCACACGCGACCCTCCTCATCCCGGAACGGGGACACAGCATCACTGTCGGTTGTACCGCAGCGATTGCCGATAACTGGGGAGGACACGCGAAGGGCTCACACAGCAAAAAGACCGGCTCACCCTGGGGATGAGCCGGTCTTCGAGTTGTTGCTGAGCGGAAACTACTAGGCGCCCAACGCATTCAGGATGTGCGGACGCGCCTTCCACAGCTCGTCTTCCCAGTACTTCCACGAGTGGGTACCGGAAGCGCCGATGTCGTAGACGGCATTGATGCCCAAGCTGTTGAGCCGACGCTGGAACGCCAGCGTGCTCACGAACGAGATGGCCTCGATGGCCATCGCGTTACCGGTGTTGTAGACGCCGCCGAGACCGGCCGGCTTGTCGTGCTGGGCGGGCAGGCCGTTGGCCGAGGAGATGAACATCGGCAGGCCGCGCAGCTCGGGCGCGAACACCATCGGGTCCATCCGCAGCCACGCCGAACTCCACGGGGCGGCCATCGCGTCGACGTTGAAACGGCCCGCGTCGAGCATCATCACGCGGATGGCCTCACGCATACCCGGAGCGCCCCAGTTCAGCGGGCCCGAGAGCGAGGAGGCGTGCTTGAACTGATTGCGGTTCAGCGCGGCCAGACGCAGCGCGGCCGGGCCCGACATCGACAGGCCGAGCACCGCGTTGTTCTTGCGGGAGACGCCGTAGCCTTCGAGGAAGGCGGGCAGCTCTTCGGTCAGGAAGGTCTCCCACTTGTAAGTGGTCTTCTGGCCGTTGGTGTTGCTCGCGGCGGTCCAGTCGGCATACCAGCTGGACTGGCCACCGACCGGCATCACGAGGGTGACGTTGTCGTTGCTGAACTGCTGCATCGCGTTGGTCTCGAAGGACCACGCGTTGCGGTCGTCGCGAGCGCGAAGGCCGTCGAGCAGGTAGAGCGCGGCGTTGCCACCATTGCGCGCCCACTGCACCTGGACCTTCACCGGGCCCATCTTCGAGGGCACCATGAGTTCTTCGTAGCCACCTGCCGGCGCACGCAGCGCGGGTGCCGACACCGGGGCGGCGAATGCGGTCGGGGCCGCTCCCGCGGCGATCGGCAGCACGAGGGCTGCAGCGCCGACAGCTAGAATTCGTTTACGCCAACTACGAGATGCCGGCGCGACGGCCTTGCCGAAACGCATGTGAATTCCGCTCTCTTTCTGCTGTTATGGCATGCCAGACCCGTCCCCGACGTCGACACGGCCCCGACAGCACGGTCGATCAGCGGGCGAAACAACGATCTGGTCACACTTACGCTCGCTGGAGGATATTCGACGCGCGAATTAACTGCAAGGGCAGGGATATTCGCGGCTGGCGCCGCGGGGTTTTCGGCCCTGTGGGCCTCGAATCCGAGGGGCGATACTGCGCCTTCGGCGTTCCGTCTCGCCCGTCGGATCCGAGGCGGCCGAAAACCCGTGGTCGGCGAGTTCGACATGGGGCGTGGTCAGCTTATGGACGTATTGTTCAGTCGCCGCACGGGCCGGGACACACGGAACCGGCACCGCAAACTTTGCGGTGCCGGTTCGTGATGTTCACCCGATGTTGTTCGACAAATCCGGGATCATCCGCAGGGCTTCGTCATTCCAGTTGTTCCAGGCGTGGATGCCGAAGGCCGGGAAAGAGTAGTGGACGTTGCGGGCGCCCAGGGTCGCCATCCGGACCTCGAAAGAGCGAGTGTTGGCCAGCGCCAGCGCTTCCAGTGCCATGCCGTTGACGGTGCCCATGTTCGGGCCGTCGGTATTGGTGGGCAGGCCTGAGCCCGCCGCTATCCACAGGCGGGTGTTGTTGGCTACCAGGTTGGGGGCGAACACGAACGGGTCCATCCGCAGCCACTGTGGGCCCCACGGCGGTGCCATGGAGTCCACGTTGTAGCCGCCCGCGTCGAGCATCGCGATACGGATCGCCTCGCGCATGCCGGGCGCCGAGATGTTCAGGTAGCCGGAATACGCACCGGCGAAGGAGAACTGGTCGGGATGGTAGGCGGCCAGGGTCAGCGCGGCCGAGCCGCCCATCGACAGGCCGAACACGCCGTTGCGGAAACGATTGAAGCCGAGGCGGTCGGCGAGGGCGTTGCGCAGGTCGCCGGTGAGGAACGATTCCCATTGGTAGCGGTAGCTCTTGCCGGGCCCGCCCGACAGCGCGTTGCCCGCCCCGGAACCCGAGGACGGCGCACCGTTGCCGGGGATGCCGAAGAAATTGCTCGGCGCGTTCCAGTCGGCGTAGAAGCTCGACATCCCGCCCACGGGCATCACCACATTGATATTGGCCGCGGCGAGCGCATTGGGGATATCGGTTTCGATCTCCCAGCCGTTGAGGTGTTCCGGTGCGCGCATGCCGTCGAGGACGTAGACGACGCGGTTGGTATTGCCGTCGGCGGCGCGCAGCACGCGCGATTTGATCGGACCCATGCCGGAGTCGACCCAGAAGTCGAAAGCATTGCCGTTGAAGCCGGCCGAGGCGGGCGCGATACCCCCGGAAACAGCCGTCGCGATCGGAACGAGCAGAGCCATGGATACGCCCGCGGCCCAGCGCCGCGCCCACGAACCAGCGGCTGCGGTCTTCACGGGCCCACGCTTGCGGCGCAGTGTTCGCATTCGACTAGACCTTTCTCGCAGACCGAACGCGCAAACCCCGAGCTACGCAGTCGGATCCCTCATCGGACGTCGAGAAAAACCAATCCAGGGCAAAACGGACGATTCAACCTCGACGCATGCTCACTGTGTATAAATCGGTGACGATTGGTCTACATGTTGCTGGAAAGTGACCCGAAGCACAACTCCGGGCAATCTGTCGCCCATGATTCGTCACCGAGCATCACTCGGATCGTGACAGAAACGAGAAAAACCCGCCCCGTGCAGGTGCACGGGGCGGGTCCAACTCAACACGCGGCGCCGGCCGCCGAGAAGTCAGCCGAAAACTCAGCCGATGTTCGCGGACAGGTCCGGGATCATGCGGTTGACTTCGGTTTCCCAGTTGCGCCAGTTGTGCACGCCGGTGATCGGGAAGTCGAAGTGGGCGTTGCCGCCGCCGAGGGTGGCCATGCGGACCTGGAACGCGCGGCTGTTCACCATCGCGAGCAGCTCCAGCGGAACGCCCTGAACGATCTCCATCGGGTTGGACACGTCGCCTGCACCGGGGATACCGCTGGCCGCGGAGACCCAGATCCGGGTGCCGTTGGCGACCAGGCGCGGGGCGAACACGAACGGGTCCATCCGCAGCCACTGCTGGCCCCACGGCGGCGCCATCGCGTCGATGTTGAAGGCGCCGGCCGAGATCATCGCGACACGCATGGCTTCACGCATACCGGGCGCCGAGATGTTCAGGTAACCGGAGAACGAGCCCGCGAAGCTGAACTGGTCGGGGTGGTAGGCGGCCAGCGTCAGCGCGGCGGAGCCGCCCATCGACAGGCCGAACACGCCGTTGTTGTTGGGGTTGAAGCCCAGACGAGCCGCCAGCGCGTTGCGCAGGTGGCTGGTGAGGAAGGTTTCCCACTTGTAGGTGTTCTTCTTGCCTGCCACCTGGGTGGGCGCGACCGACGAACCGGTCATCGACGACCCGGTCGCGGCCGAACCGGTGGAGCTACCACCCGAACCGGCATCGAGACCGAAGTAGCTGCTCGGCGCGTTCCAGTCGGCGTAGAAGCTGGACTGGCCGCCGACCGGCATCACGACGTTGATGTTGGCGTCCATCAGCGCGCGGGCGACATTGGTGTCTTTTTCCCAGCCGCTGAGGTCGTCGCCGGCACGCATACCGTCGAGCGCGTACACGACCCGATTGGTGTTGCCATCGGCCGCGCGGAAGATCCGCGACTTGATCGGGCCCATCTCCGAGTCGACCCAGAAGTCGAAACCGGTGGGATCGAAGGCCGCCGTCGCGGTGCCGGTGGGACCGGCCACCGCCGCACCGATCGGCAGCACTACAGCCAGGGAGAGAAGCACCGATCGTTTGAGCCAGCCGGCTCCCCGGGCTCTGAGACGTCCGCCACGCATTCTGGTATGGGCCTTTCCTCGTGCGGTTCGCGCGGAACCGCGGTTGCAATGACCGCCGACTGGATACCGGCACACCAGTGCGCCGACGGGCCGTTCTTCAGAGACCATATCGCTACATCGATAGCCTGGCGTTACCGAAAAGTGATTTAGCGGCGAACGCCACTAAATAAGTCCAGGCCAGCCGGTGTAGTTCATAGCTCGGTGGGTAGCTGAACCGGCCATCCGGACCGGTTCAGCGAGGAGGTTCAGGGAAGGGGTCGACCAGCCCACAACGCTGGATTTCGTACTTGGGGATCCGATCTATCCGGTACTTCGAGAACGCCAGGGCATTGCGGAAGTTGTGCTTGAACCGGTCGAAGGTCAACGGGTCGCGCACGGAGACCATCAGCGCCTGGGTCTGCGGGCACGACATCGCCGTACGCGCCTGGGTGACCCATTGTTCGTCCAAGTACCAGGGCATCCACGGGTGGATGTCGACCATCCCCGAGTCGGCGACGACCCAGTCCGGCAGCAGGCTCTTGTCGTGGCCGATGCGGCCGTCCGCGAGCCGGTCGGAGTGCGCGGCGAGCGGGTAGGCCAGACCCATCGGATCGATCACGCGGACATCCAGCGGCACGTTCATGCTCGTCATGCCCAGGTTCAAGAAGTAGACCGTGTGCCCTGCGCCCCCTTCGGGGATCGGCTCCGGCGGCGGGTCGAGGTACCAGAAGGTGAACGCGGGCGAGTTCAGCAGCAGGCCGCCCTCGGGGTTGGCGGCGATGTCGTTGACCATCGCCCGCATCCGCGGGTAGTCGAGGTAGTCCTCGGCCAGGATCGGGTGGTCCTTGCCGGTGTTGAGCACGTAGTAGATGCGCTCGTCGACGATGCCGGAGGGCCGGATCTTGGTGCCGGTCGTGATCGCCGTCGTGTTCGACGCGTACAGCGACCAGCCCGCGGCGCCGAGCAGCGCGATCAACAGCGCCACGACCGACCAGTCGGCCTTCTTGATACGCGTCGGGATGGGCACGACGGCCACCGGCAACAGCAGCAGGAACAGCTGGGTGAGCAGCATTCGCCCGTGCATGAAGTCGCCGCCGACGCGCACCGCGTACACGGTGAGCAGCAGACCGCTGCCGAGCACCAGCGCGACCACCGCGCTCGGCGAACGCAGCCACGCCCGCACCCCGGCCACCGACAACGACGGCAACGCGAAGCCGCGCGCGATGCCCGCGACCACACCGGCGATCAGCAGCACGAGCAGCGGAATCCACAGGTGGTACGGACCGACCAGGTCCCACAGGTACGTGAGGCCCTGGCTCCACTTGGCGCCGCCCGCGTCCTTGGCGACCGCGGTGTTCGGGTAGGGCAGGCCGTAGTAGCCCATCCGCCAGATCTGGTAGCCCACCGGCACGATCCCGGCGACGAACACGATCAGCGCGCGCAGCGCGATCGGCCCGAAACGGAACCGCGGCATCGGCGCCAGGAAGATCATCCCGAGCGCGAGCACACCGATCAGCGTGGCCTCGGGACGGACCAGCGGCGCGAGCCCGGCGAGGAAGACCAGGCCCAACAGGCTCGGCACCCGGACGACAGCGGCCTGACTCCAGCGGATCATCAGCCACCACAGCAGCCCGACCCAGCAGATCACCAGACCGCTCTCCAGCCCGGAGGTGGCGTAGTCACGCGCGGGCGGCAGGGCGATGTAGACCAGCACACCAGCCGGGATCAGCAGTTGACCACCGGTTCCACCCCACAGCCGCGCGGTGCCGAGCATCGCGAACACCACCGCGAGCACCGAGACCACCAGCGCAACCCCGAGCACCACGTACTCGAGGCGGGCCTGGGTGACCCAGGAGAAGAACCAGATCAGGTAGGTCCACACGGTGCTGGTGTTGGCCTCGACCCGCTCGTCGGCATTGAAGACCGGGCCGTTGCCCGCCAACAGGTTGCGGACCGTGCGCAGCACGATCAGGCCGTCATCGGCGATCCAGCGCCGCTGCCACGCACCCACCGTGAACAGCACGGCGGCGAGTACCACCCCACCGACGAAGATGGTGCGGGACAGAACCGAGGAACGCGCGTCGGTACGCGGCGACTCGTCGTCGCGTAGCTGCTCGTGTTCGGTTGAATCCTGCTCCGCTACCAGCATCTCGTCAGGTGAGATAGACAGCGACACCTACCGCTCCGATCCAGGCAATAGCGAGGAACTGCAGGATGCGGTCCCCCAACGCGATCTCTTCGGGTTCACCGGCCCCGCCACCATCGACGTCGACCGCGTAACGCAGGATTGCGATGGTAAACGGGACCATCGAGATCGAGTACCACTGGGTGTCCCGAGCGGAGTCCTGCTGGAATGCCCACAGGCCGTAGAAGACCACGACCGCGGTGGCCGCGAGCGTCCAGATGAAGCGCAGGTAGGTCGGGGTGTAGTACTCGAGCGACTTGCGGATCTTGGCGCCGGTGTCCAGCGCGTACTGCAACTCGGCGTACCGCTTGCCCGCCGCCATGAACAGCGAACCGAACGCCATGACCAGCAGGAACCACTGCGACAGCGCGATGTTGGCGGCCGCGCCACCGGCCACGGCGCGCAGCAGGAAGCCCGAGGACACGATGCAGATGTCGAGCACGGCCTGGTGCTTGAGACCGAGGCAGTAGGCGAGCTGGATGCCGATGTAGACCGCCATCACCACGGCCAGCTGCCACGACGCCAGCAGCGAACCGGCGATCGACCCGATCAGCAGCACCGCGGCGAGCGCGTAAGCCAGGTTGACAGGAACCACGCCCGCCGCGATCGGCCGGAAGCGCTTGGTCGGGTGGGCCCGATCGGCGTCGACGTCGAGTGAGTCGTTGACCAGGTAGATACCCGAGGCCGCCATGCAGAACACGACGAACGCGATCGCGACGTGCAGGAGAATGCCCGCGTCGCCGACCGTTTCCGGTCCGGCGGCGAGCGGCGCGGCGAGCACCAGGACGTTCTTGACCCACTGACGCGGGCGCATGGCCTTGATGACACCACCGAGCAGCGTCTTCGGCGGGCCCTTCACAGCACCCTCTTCGAGGACGGCGGCGGACGGTTCTTCACTCATCTTGGCCAAGGTTCTTTCAGTCGCGGTCACTGTGTTCCATTCTGGCGCTCACAAGCCCTGCGTGGTTTACGCACGGCTTCCGCCTCCGGGCTTTGCGCTCGCGCCAGGGCGAAGTCTCTTCTCAGCGGCTAGCACGGCAGCAGCCGACGCGGCCCCCAACGCGGAACCGGCGATCACGTCGGAAGGGTAATGCACCCCGAGCACAACTCGCGACAGCAGCATCGGCGGGACGATCACCGCAGGCAAGGGTAGCCCGGTCAGTCGGCCGAGCAACACCGCCGCGGCCGTGGTGGATGTGGCGTGCGAGGACGGGAAGCTCAACTTGCTCGGCGTCGACACGTTCACCTGCACCGACGGATCGTTGGGCCGCGGGCGCCGCACGATCCGCTTGATCACGATCGACGCAGCGTGCGCGCCGACCGCGCCCACCGCCACACCCGCCCACTGACGGCGGCGTGGCTTGTCGACCAGCCAGCCCGCGGCGGCGATACCGACCCAGCCGAGCGCGTGCTCACCGAAGTGCGACATGCCGCGCGCGGCGGAGACGACGGCCGGGTTGTTGCCGATGGTGCCTTGCACGGCGTTGAGGATCGCGACCTCGACCGGGACCTCGACGTAGTCGCCGCCGCAATCGCAGCCGCCGCAGCAGCCTTCCTCGGCCATGTCCACTTCGGGCATTTCGGTGTTGGTCACTTCGCGGTTCCGTTCAGGCTGTCGTCTTCTGGGCGTTCCCGGGGCTCTGCGTGGTTACGCTCGCTGCCGCCGCCGAGCCCGTCGTGAATGCCGAAGGTCTTCTCCCACGCCGCCGTGCTGGTGAGCTCGGCGTGCGCGGCCCGGTAGCGCTGCTGCATCTCCGGGAAGCGGGCGGTGAGTTCCTTGCGCAGGCGCATCGCTTCCTTGAGCAGGTCGCGGGCCTGGCGCGGGTCACGCTTGCGGTAGACGACGCCGCGACCGTCGGCGGTGGTCACGGTGACACCGTCGACCTGGGAGAGCAGGTACCAGCGCGCGTCCAGGGTCGGCACATTGAGCTGCGGCGTCTCGTAGGCGGCCGGGTCGGCCTTGCGGAAGTTGTGCACCACGCCCTTGGCCAGGCGCGCGACCTTCGCGATGGGGTTGCCCGGTTCGCCGACCGCGCCGACTCCGTGCCGATTGGCCAGCGGCAGTTCGGTGGACGAGGGCACCACCACCGCGTCCGGGAACTGCTTGCGCATGGCGTGGATCTTGCCCAGCGCGGTGGGGAGCAGGTCGAACAGACCCTCCGGGCCTGCCAGGAAGTCGCGGATCGCCTCGTTCTGGATGGCGACCGTGGAGTACTCCAGGCACAGCAGGTGCTTGAGGGTGGCCTTGATCGTGTTCACGATCATCGGCTTGCCGTCACCGGGCAGGTGCAGGGAGGCCACGACCAGGCGGTTGCGCAGGTGGAAGTAGGCCTGCCAGTCGATCGCGTCGTCCTTGTCGGACCAGGCCATGTGCCACACGGCCGCACCGGGCAGGGTGATGGTCGGGTAGCCGGCATCGCGCGCGCGCAGGCCGTACTCGACATCGTCCCACTTGAGGAACAGCGGCAGCGGCTGACCGATCTGCTCGGCGACCTGACGCGGGATCACGCAGGTCCACCAGCCGTTGAAGTCGACGTCGATGCGCCGGTGCAGCAGCTTGGAGTTGTCGCGGTCCTTGAGCGGGTACTTCGAGAAGTCGTGGTCGTATTCGACATTCGGTGCCGAGGACCACATGAAGATCGAGCGGTCCACGACCTCGCCCATGCTGTGCAGGTGCGAACGCTCCTGCAGGTTCAGCATCTGCCCACCGACCAGCAGCGGCGACTTCGCGAACCGGGAGAACGCGAGGGCCCGCAGGATGGAGTCGGGCTCGATCTCGATGTCGTCGTCCATGTAGACGATGTACTCGGCGTCGGTCTCGAGCGCCTCGTACATGACGCGGCTGTATCCGCCGGAACCACCGAGGTTGGGCTGGTCGCAGATGGCGAGCCGGTCACCGAGCGTCGCGGCGGCCTCGGTGAAGCCGGGCTCGTGGACGACCTTGCGGTTGCCCTGGTCGGCGACGATCACGGCGGCGATGTTGTTGAGCACCAACGGATCCGAGCCCAGTGCGCCGAGCGTCTTGACCAGGTCGGTGGGGCGGTTGAACGTGGGCATGCCGACCGCGATCGAGCCCGTGCCCGGCGCTTCCCGCGGTGCGTACCAACCACCGGACAGCAGCGTGACGGCCGTGTCGGTGGTGATGTCGAACCAGATCCAGCCGCCGTCCTCGAACGGGCCGAGATCGGTTTCGAACTCCACGACCACCGAGTCCGCGGCTGTGTCGAATTCGCCGAACTCGCTGTCCCCTTCGTGGTTACGCTCCGCTGCCGCCTCCGGGGCCTGAGCTCGCCCGGCAAGCGCGACGGCGAACTCCTTGCCCTGCACATGAATTCGCGAGCCGTCGGCCTTGGAACGGTAGACATCGACTCGGCCGTGCCCGGCCAGTTCCAGGCGAAGAACCACCGACTTCAGCACGCTCCAGCGACGCCAGTAGCTGGCGGGCAGCGCGTTGAAATAGGTGCAGAACGACACCTCCGACTCCGCGCCGATCGAGAGCGCGGTACGGCTCGTGGCATGCGCGCGACGGGCGTTGGTGGTGGATTCCTCCAGGTAGAGGGTTCGCACATCCAGCGGCTCACCCGGCCGGGGCAGGATGACGCGCTGCAGCAGCGAGATCGCGCGGGATTCGGTCGTCACGTCTTCGAGCATGGCCTTGGTCATGCCGCGTCCTTCCTGGCGTGCTCGGGCGCCCTGCGTGGTTACGCGGGCTGCCTCCTCCGGGCGCTGACCGCTCACGCCGGATCCACCAGCGTCGCACCGGATTCCAGGTGGGGGCGCAGCACATTCTCGAACATGTTCAGCGCCGAACCGATCGCCATGTGCATGTCCAGGTACTGGTAGGTGCCGAGCCGGCCGCCGAACAGCACCTTCTTCTCGGCGGTTTCCCGCTTGGCCCGCTCGCGGTAGGCCAGCAGCTTGGCGCGGTCGTCGGGGGTGTTGATCGGGTAGTACGGCTCGTCGCCGGTCTGCGCGGAGCGGGAGAACTCGCGCATGATGACCGTCTTGTCGGTCGGGTAGTCGCGCTCGGGGTGGAAGTGGCGCGGCTCGATGATGCGGGTGAAGGGGACGTCGGCGTCGTTGTAGTTCATGACGCTGGTGCCCTGGTAGTCA
The DNA here is from genome assembly GCF_042717045.1 of Nocardia sp. NPDC058633. Lineage (NCBI taxonomy): Bacteria > Bacillati > Actinomycetota > Actinomycetes > Mycobacteriales > Nocardiaceae > Nocardia > Nocardia sp. NPDC058633. The sequence continues at coordinate 83,599 of NZ_JBHXRA010000016.1, read as the reverse complement.
CCCTGGGAGAGCACCTCGGTCTCGAAATCGATGGTGCGCCAGCCCAGTTCACCTTCGGCGTAGTCGAAGTAGTGATCCAGCGGGCCGGTGTAGACCACCGGGGCGTCCGGGTTGGCGGCGACGATCTCGTCACGCACGTCGAACCAGTCGGTGTTCACCCGCACCTCGATCAACTCGGATGCGGCCATGTTCTCCAGCCACTTCGTGTACCCCTCCTTCGGCAGGCCCTCGAAGGTGTCGTTGAAGTAGCGGTTGTCGAAGTTGTAGCGCACGGGCAGGCGGGTGATGTTGCCCGCGGGCAGCTCACGCGGGTCGGTCTGCCACTGCTTGGCGGTGTAGTCGCGCACGAACGCCTCGTAGAGGGGGCGGCCGATCAGCGAGATCGCCTTCTCCTCGAGGTTCTGCGCGTCACCGGTCTCGACCTCGGCGGCCTGCTCGGCGATGAGCGCCTTGGCCTCTTCCGGGGTGAAGTAACGACCGAAGAACTGCGAGATCAGGCCCAGCCCCATCGGGAACTGGTACGCCTGCCCCTTGTGCATCGCGAACACCCGGTGCTGGTACCCGGTGAACTCGGTGAACTGGGTGACGTAGTCCCAGACCTTCTTGTTCGACGTGTGGAACAGGTGCGCGCCGTACTTGTGGATCTCGATACCGGTTTCCGGTTCGGGCTCCGAATAGGCGTTGCCACCCAGGTGGTAGCGGCGGTCGAGCACCAATACCCGCTTGCCCAGCACGTTCGCTGCACGCTCGGCGACGGTCAGCCCGAAGAAACCGGAGCCGACCACGATCAGGTCGTACTGGTTGGCCGGGGCGGTGGAATCTGCGTTGACGGGGTTACCCTCAGGCGATGCGGCGGTCACGGGTGCCCAGCGTATCGGAAGACCACGGTTTGTCCCGGCGGAGTCTCCCACCAACCCCTGACCAGGGGTTATATCGCCGGTCCGCCAATGGGGGTATCCAAGCCGACTCGCAACGCCTCGGAAACAGCACGACGACCGGCGTGCGGCGGCCGCCTGCCGATCTCAGTACTGCGGGTAGTGCTGATGGCCGCTCGGTCGCCCGGCCCGGATCCAGCGGCCCGTAGACGGTGCCGCGGCCAGGCACAGGATCAGCAGCGCGAGGCCCCCGCCGAGCACGCCGCCGATGATGGTGGGGGCGGGGTCACCGGTATTTCCGAGGCTGACCACCGTGGAGACGCCCATGCCGAGCACAGCGAGCGAGGACAGCATGATCAGGATCACCCGGCCCGCGGCCTTGCGGCGGAACAACAGGATGGAGCCGAGGAACCACAGCAAGCACACGCCGCCGCCGACGATGAGCGGCACCATGACGACAGGGGCGTCGATGCTGCTGGACTTCGAGGATCCGAGTGTCGCGGCTACGCCGATCGCGAGGAAGAGCCCGGAGATCAGCGACAGCAGCAGCGTGATCACCGCGGCGGTAATGGCCGTGCCACCGCCCGGGCGCGGCTGACCGTAGCCCGGCGCGTACGGGTAAGGCGCGGCACCGTAAACCGGTGCGCCATAACCAGGTTGAGCGTATGGCTGTGCGGCGTATCCCGGCTGACCGCCGTACGGGTCCCCGTAACCGGGTTGCGCGTACCCCTGTCCCCCGTATGGGTCGTGGCCCTGCTGTGGGCCGTACGGATACCCCATGGTGTTCCCCCTCCTGGCGAGCTGTATCTGTCGCCGCTATCTCGTACCCGGCCGCGCAACACCCTCCGCGGCGATGCTGACCTGCTGAAACTATACGTCCGGTCCGACAACGCTTTCCGGGCGAACGAGCGTGTAGGCCGCGGTCTGCGGCAGCACCGCGGGCAACAGCACCACCCCTCCGAACACGGTGCACGAAAGTGCCGCCGCCCAACTGTGATTCACGATCGCTGTCACGGCTCCGGGCACCCCGCCGAGGCCGATCAGAATCGAGCGAACAACGGGTTCGTCGGCGAACCAGTGGATGCCGTACCCGGAGTCGTAGTTCACGAGTGTGGCGAGCAGGCCGAGTACTCCGAGGGCGAGCTGCGCGCCCGCGGCGACAGCGATCACCCACCGACCGGACTCGTCCCGGCGCGCCAGCAGTACGCCCCCGTAGGCGAACGCGAACATCGCCACCAGCGCGCCGAGCGTGGCGAACAGTGCCAGCGAGTCGTCGAGCTCGCCCGGATCGCTCAGGAACGACCGCACGAGAACCACGGCCCCCACCAGGTTCGCCGCCGCGGCGAGCCCCGCGAGGCACACGGCGACGATCGCCGCCACCTCGCCCCTCTTCGATTTCGTCTCCAGCACGACCATCCCCCGAACTTATCCCGTTCCGCCTCGATCGGCGCGCCCGTCAGCTGCGCGCGGCCGGTGCGAAGCAGCGAGTACCCCTACCGCGTAGTGGTCCAGCGCCGCGTCGGCTCGCTCAGACTGAGGGCGAGGATCACCACATTGAGCACCAACCAGAAATCCAGCGGCCCGAACCGCCATCCGTGGCTGGCCCCGTTGAGCACGATGACCAGCGAAGTCGCCCCGGCCATCACCGCCGCCACGGTGAGCAGCGCTCGCCTGCCGAGCATTCGCCGCCGCAGCAACAGCACTGCCCCGAGCAGGTAGACCACCCCGAGCCCGCCGACGATTCCCGCGCCCACGTAGTCGAGGTCGAGCTCGCGCCCGACCGCCCGCAGCGCCGCGGTCGCCGTGCCGACACCGATCCCCGCCACGCCGACCAGCACCCCGAGCCAGCCCGCCACCAGCGCGGTACCACGCCGCGGCCGCCGCTCCCGCTGATCCACCACAGTCCCCCGCTACCTACTCGACGTCGTCGCCGTCAGTTATACGGCGCGATCCGCGATCGAGCACGGTGGTGCTCCGCTCCCGCACCGCCGATGCAACCTCCGCGCGAGCACGCCGCAGCCGCTGGACGCGCACGCACCGAAATCCGATCGCGGGCGAAACCGTTGCGGGCGAACAGCACTGCGCCGCGCCCCGACCAGCGGGGCGCGGCGCGGCTGACAACTCATCGACCTGTCCGGCAAGCCCTCCGTCAGGCGGACTGCCCGGCGACGTAAGCCCGGAAGGCCTCGAGGATGTACTCGGCGACGCCTTCGCCGTGCACGTCGTAGTTGCCCCGGAAACGCGGGTCCGCGACGTACATCTCACCGAGCCCGAGAAGGTATTCGTTCGACACCGGCCTGCCTTGCGTGCCGACGCCGAGCCAGGCGCGATGCCGGGCGACGATCGCCTGCACGACGTCGCCTTCCACGGGAAGACCTGCGGTGCAAGCCTTTCCGAAGTCGTCGGCGATGTCGAGCTGGGTCTGTTGAAACGCCTTCTTCTCGTTGTCGGTCAGCGAACGCCACCAGCGATCACCGCTCTCGTACGCGTCCTTACCCCAGCGCTCGGTGACTTCGTCCTTGTACTGGGTGTGGTCGAAACCGTCGAAAACCTCTGCGGCCATGAGTGGTTCACCTCTTTCTGTCTTGCGCAGCGTGGTCGACACCGATTCGATCTGCCGCGCCACCCGATCCTGTTGCTGCCGAAGCAGTTCCAGGTGGGTGCGCAGCGCACCGGCGGTGTCCTGTTCACCGGCGAGAACTTCGGCGATCACAGGAAGGCCGAGGCCGAGTTCGCGCAGCAGCAGAATGCGCTGCAGTCGAACAAGGGAGGTCTGGTCGTAATAGCGGTACCCGTTGGCCCCGATCCTGCTCGGTTCCAACAGCCCGAGTTGCCCGTAGTGGCGCAACGTACGACTGGTGGTGCCCGCGGCCTTCGCGAGGTCCTGAATGGACCATTCACCCACCATGACCTGCTCCCTTTTCTCGCCGGTACCTCCACTGTGCAAGTTGACGCTACGTCAAGGTCAAGTGGTGATGCCGACCGGCGAAACCCGGCCCGGTGCCGCCCGTCCGCCCTTCAGCGACCGGCCGGCCGGAATCGGGCCGAACACGGTCGCCGCGAGAGCTACTCCGAGGTTCCGGCCGTCGGACCGGACGACACCACTGCCGACCGGCAGGGCCTGCTCACTCCCCGTCGTACACGCTGGGCGCGGCGGCGGGGTTCACCGGGCCGTGCACGGGCTCACCCCTGACCTCGGCATCGGAGGGAATCTGCATGCCCTGCGGGTCGCCGGGTGAGACGACCTGGGGGCCGGCGATCTCCGGCGCCCGCAGGCCCGGCCGACCCGAAGCCGTCGCGGGCAACTGATCACCCACGTCGGGAACGAGCTGCAACAGCGTGGAGAAGTCGACAACCTGGGCGCCGAGCGTCTCCGTCGCGACGATCACCCCGTTGGCGTACAGCCGATAGGTGCCCGCCCGTTGCGGCAGCAGCATTTCCGGACCGATCGGCTCGCCGACCGCGCTGTCGGCACCGCCGATGCGCCGGTACTCGGTGTCGATCACCGATTCACCCGCCAATGCCTCGATGGTCAGGTCCGGTTGCGCCGGTGCGGCGGGCACCGCTGGGGCCGGGACGGTTTCGACGAAATCGCCGGGCGCCGGTCCCACCGCGAAGGTTTCGATATCGGCGGGCCTACCGCCGTCCGGAGCCGCCGAGTATTCCGAGCGCAGGATCTGCCCGCGACGCAGCAGCACGGTGCCCGAAGTCGCGGCCACCGCTTCGGTGGAGCGCGAATCCTCCTTCACCGTCCCGGGATACGCCTGGCAGTCGGTGGTGTCACAGGTTCGCGCGTAGTCGTAGCGGGTCTCGGCCAGCGCGTAGGAGCGGGCCGCGATCGCCTGTGCGCGTAAGGCTTCGAAGGCGCCCTGGTCGGCCCAGTTGGCCTGCATCTCCGCGGGCAGCACGCCGGCGAGGTAGTCGTCGAGGTCCACCTGGTTGACGGTGCGATAGGACTCGCCTTCCAGCGCCACCCCGAGTGCGCCGCGGTAGGCGGTACCCCCGCACAGCGTCAGGTGTTCCTCGGCCGGCCTGCCCGCGCCCGCGCCGATCGGATAGACGAACGGATCGTCGGTCGCGTCCTGCCACAGCACTTCTCCGTCGCAGCCCGCGGTCACCACCACGTTCGCCCCGCCGTCGGGCAGCGGCGTGAGATGCGCCGCGTCGCCGGGGCCGATCATGCGACCGGCCACCTGCGCACCGGCGGCGGCGAAGGTGTCGAGGGTGGCGTCGTCCTGCGCCTGGAGCCGGACATCGATCGTTGTCGGCCCGATTTGCCCGAAGTCTGCGCCGGGGTAGTAGTGGCCGAGGATTTCCTCGGCCGACCAACCCGCCCGCGCGTTGTCGAAGGCGCCGACCTGGCTCATGCCGCGACCGTGCCCCGCGCCGACGGTGGGGGCGATCTGTCCGGGCAGGATCTGCCACAGCCCGATCGCCCCGGCCAAGGCCAGCACGGTGCCGCTGACCAGTACCGGCAGCGGGACGCTCCGAATCACTGGCACGGCCCGGCGACGGGTGCCACGGCCGGTTCTGCGGTTGATCGAGGCGTTCGGTCTCATGCTGCGCTCCCACGGTTTCGCGGTTCTACCGGCGGAGCTCGCGTCGGCATGTCGTCGTCGCCAAGCGGGTTCCGAGGGCTACATTCGAGCAATCACATAATCCTCAACTTGAGGTTGAGATGTGTGACGTATGTTAACTAGTGTGATGTGTGAGGTTAGAGGAAGCAAGCATCACATGCGCGAAACACGAGCTCGACCCTGATAGGAGTCGCACGTGCGATACCGAAAGCCGAAACGTTCCTATGTGCTCCCGGTGCTCACCACCTTCGCTGTGGCCGCGCCCATCGGTGCGTTCGCCCTCAGCGACTCGACCGATTACCGCAGCGCGAACGATTCCCAGGTCGCGGCCGTACCGACACAGCTGGCCGAGGTCGCGCTGACCTCGGTGCCCGACATCACGGTCCCGCTGCGTGACCTGACCGGTCTCGATCTGCCCGACCTGCACCTGTCGGACCTGCGCATGTTGCAGCTGCCGACCTCGATCCCGATTCCCCCGGGATTACCCGCGCCCCCGGGCGTGGCGCTGCCCACCGAGATCCCGCTGCCGCAGATTCCGACGAAGCCGCAGCCCACCCCGACTCAACAGACCGAACCGGGCGCCGCAGCACCTGCCGCCCCCGCGCCGCCCGCGCGTCCGCCGGTCCCGAGCACGTCGGTCCCCACCGCGCCCCCCGCTCCCCCGGCCGCGCCACAGGCAGCACCTGCTCCCGCTCCGGGCGCACCGGCCACCGAGGCTCCTGCCCCAGCACAGGCAGCGCCCGCTGCTCCAGCACAACCGATTCCGGGAGCACCTGAGGCCGCACCGACGCCTGCCGCGGCACCTCCCGCCGCGCCCACCGGCGCCCCGGTATCCCAAGGCCGTTCCACCGGAGCGAAATTCATCGCCGACCCGGAGAACCTCGAACCCGGCACCACCCCCGACACTCCCGCGTTGTCCCCGGGCGCGGTCGGCGCCGATGTCATCGACCAGGTGGGTGCGCAGGTCAAAGAGCTCACCCAGGACACCCCGTTCAGCATGGTCGCCGTCACCGCCCGCGACCTGGCCAACACCACCACCAAGCTGCGGGCTCGCCAGCTGGACGGCAACTGGGGCCCCTGGTACAACGCCGATCCGGTCGACACCAGGGCCACCGATCACGCCCCCGCCGACGCGCCGACCGGCACCGAACCGATCTACGTCGGTGAGACCACGGCGGTGCAGATGCTGGTCACCCGCAAGCCCACCGCGGGCCCCGACCACGACCCCGCCCACCTCACCGAGGCCGCGCTCAAGGCCGTCCTGATCAACCCGGGCCGGGCCGCGATCGATGCCGCGCTCAACGATGTCGCCGCGGCGTTGCCCGGTGGCGGGCCGAAGGTGATCACCCGCGCGCAGTGGGGTGCGGACGAGTCGATCCGTTGCCAGGAACCCACCTACGACGACGGCGTCGGCGGCATCACCGTGCATCACACGGCCGGTCGCAACGACTACAGCCGTTCCGAATCCGCGGGCATCGTCCGCGCGATCTACGCCTATCACGCCGAAACGCTCGGCTGGTGCGACATCGGCTACAACGCCATGGTCGACCAGTACGGCCAGATCTTCGAGGGCCGTTACGGCGGCCTCGACCGAGCGGTGCAGGGCGCGCACTCGGGTGGCTTCAACGAGAACACCGCCGGTGTGGCGCTGATGGGCAACTACGAGACCGAGCAGCCGAGCAACGAGTCGATCAACGCGCTCGGCAAGTTCATCGGCTGGCGGGCCGAGCTCGCCGGGCTCGACCCCAAGGGCTACACCACGATGTACTCCGAGGGCACCGAATTCACCCCGTACGCCCAGGACGAGGCGGTCGACCTGCCGGTGGTGTTCGCGCACCGCGATGTGGGCAACACCGACTGCCCCGGTGACGCCGCCTACGCGCTGATGGACCGCATCCGCGGGATCGCGGCGGGCAACAGCGGCACCTACACCTCACCGCCGATGGCGAATCGTCCGCCGAGCCAGCAGGCTCGGGCCCCGCAGGGCAATATGGCCGAGCTGGGCGCGATGGTCGACAAGTTCCTCGGCCTGTCCGGCGACAACGCGATCGCCAAGCACTGGGTGGCCAGCGGTGGGGTCGACGGTCCGCTCGGCGCTCCGCAGTCGGACCTGATCGCGGGCGCGCAGGGCCGTCAGTACGCGAAGTTCGCCAACGGTTTCGTCTATTCGGGCGAGGGCGGTGCGGTGTTCGAGGTGGTCGGCGCGATTCTCGACCGCTATCTGAGCCTGGGCGCCGACACGGGCGTGCTCGGCTTGCCGACCGCCAGTTCCTACCTGGTCCCCAACGGTCTGCGTACCGATTTCCAGCACGGTTCGCTGGTGCTCAACGAGCTCACCGGCATCGTCACGACGTTCTGGAAGACCTACGACGAGACCTACAAGCAGGAGATGAACGGCCGAGGGCCGCAACCGGGCCAGGCACCGACGGCCCCGACGCTCGGCCTGGCTGTGCCCGCACCCGCTGAGGCCGCGCCGGTCCCCGCCGATCAGCAGGCACCGCCTGTGGAACAGGCGCCCGTGGTACCCGCCCCGGTGGAACAGGTCCCGGCGGATCCGCCCGCCCCGGAACCCGCCCCGACCGGTTAGCCCCGGTCACGGCGAAGAACGGCCGGTGCGCCCTCCGAGCGAGGGGCACCGGCCGTTTTCGGTCCCGCGACTGCGGGTCCGCCTAGCTCCACCAGCGCTCGAGGACCATCGCCACGCCGTCGTTCATGTTGCTGCCGGTGACTTCGTCGGCTGCCGCGCGTGCCTCGGGGTGGGCGTTTCCCATGGCGACTCCGTGGCCGGCCATGGCCAGCATCGGTACATCGTTGGGCATGTCGCCGAAGGCCACGATCGACGAGTTCTCGGCGCCGATTCGGTGTGCGACCTCGGCCAGGCCGGATGCCTTCGTCACCTGCGGGACCGCCAACTCGATCAGCCCGCTCTCGGTGGAGTAGGTGATCTCGGCGCGGTCGCCGATGAGCGGGGCGAGGGCGGCGCGCATCTCGGAACTGCGAGCCGAGCTGAGCCGGATGAGCATCTTGATCGCGGGCGAGTCGATGACCTCGGCGTGCGAGACGACGGTGTCGTCGGGATTGAGCCAGGCGTGTTCGTAGGTGGGTGAACTGACGAACTGCGGAGTCACGGCGTCGTGCGCGCTGGCCCCGACCCGCTCGGTCGCCAGGCCGCATCCGGGTAACGCGTGTTCGGCGACCTCGGCGAGCCAGCTCAGTGTCTCGACGTCGAGGGTGTGGCTCGACAGCACCCGGTCGGTGGCGCTGTCGTAGAGGACCGCGCCGTTTCCGCAGATCGCGAGCGGTGCGTACCCGAGTTCGCTGACCACCGGGTCGATCCAGCGCGGCGGGCGGCCGGTGGCGAGCACGAAGGTGGCGCCGTCGGCGACGAGCGCTCCGACGGCGGCCTTGGTGCGCGCGGTGACCTTCTCTGAGTCGTCGATCAGCGTGCCGTCGACGTCGCTGGCCACCAGCCGCGGTTTCGGGTGCAGGTGCGTCATCCCATCCATCCTGCCGCACGTCGCCACACGGGGACGCCGGAGTGTCCCTATGATCAGGGCCTGATTACCCGATCCAGAGGGGACTGATGACCGGCTTCTTGTTGCGGCGCACACTCAACTACGTTGTGCTCCTTCTGCTGGCATCGTTTCTGACGTTCAGCCTCGCATCGCTCACGTTCAACCCGCTCGAGAGCCTCGAGCAGCGCAACCCGCGTCCGCCGCAGTCGGTGATCGACGCGAAGGCCGAGCAGTTGCATCTGGACGAGCCGATCCCCCAGCGCTATCTCACCTGGCTCGGCGGGGTCGTGCAAGGGGATTTCGGGACCACCCTCGCCGGGCAGCCGGTGAGCGAGGAGCTGGGCAGGCGGGTGGCGGTGAGTCTGCGGCTGCTGATCCTCGGTTCGATCATCGGTACCGTGCTCGGCGTGCTGATCGGCGCCGCGGGCGCGATCAGGCAGTACAGATTCAGCGATTACTTCTCGACGGTGCTGTCGCTGCTGATCCTGTCGACGCCGATCTTCTTGCTGGCGACGCTGTTGAAATACGGTGCGCTGCAGATCAACACGATGACCGGTACGCAGATATTCCTCTACACCGGCGAGACCTCGGCCACCGCGGTCCACGGGTTCTGGAACCAGATGGTCGACCGCGCACAGCATCTGGTGCTACCGACGTTGGCGCTGGCGTTGGGCGGCATGGCCGGCTACAGCCGCTACCAACGCAACGCCATGCTCGACGTGCTCGGCAGTGATTTCATCCGCACAGCGAGAGCCAAGGGCCTGACCCGCAATCACGCGCTCTACAAACACGGCTTGCGCACCGCGCTGATCCCGATGGCGACGCTGTTCGCCTACAGCCTCGGCGGCCTGATCACCGGCGCCACCTTCGTCGAGAAGATCTTCGGCTGGCACGGTGTGGGCGAATGGTTGATCGATTCGATCAACGCCCAGGATCTGTACGTGGTGGTGACGGTGACAGCGTTCGCCGGACTGGTGGTGCTGGTGTCGGGGCTGCTCTCCGATGTCGTCCTTGCCCTGCTCGACCCGAGGGTGCGTGTCTCATGACCGAAACCGAACTCATCGTCGTCGGCGCACCCGAGATCGCCGCCGCCGGGCGCCGCAAACTGGTGTGGCGTCGCTTCCTGCGCAACAAGCCCGCTGTGGTCGGCGCGGTGATCCTGATGGTGCTGCTGGTGGCCAGTTTCGCGCTGCCGCCGCTGCTGCCGTGGGACTACCAGCAGATGGACTACAAGGCACTGCTGAAACCGCCCAGCCTCGAGCATCCGTTCGGTACCACCCAGATCGGCCAGGACGTGCTCGCCCAGACCATGCGCGGTCTACAGAAGTCGCTCATCATCGGCTTCTGCGTCGCGATCTGTTCCAGCGTCATCGCCGCGACAGCGGGTGCGGTGGCCGGACTGCTCGGCGGCTGGTCCGACCGGGCCATCATGTGGTTGGTCGACCTGCTGCTGGTGGTGCCCAGCTTCATCATCATCGCGCTGTTCGCGCCGCGCACCAAGGGTTCCGGGTCGATCGTGATCCTGATCGTGCTGCTGAGCGTGTTCGGCTGGATGATCGCCGCTCGCATCATCCGCGGCCTCACCCTGAGCTTGCGCGATCGCGAATTCGTCCGCGCCGCACGGTATATGGGCGCGCCGACCCGGACGGTGATCCTCAGCCACATCATCCCGAACATCGCGTCGATCCTGATCATCGATACCACCCTGGCCGTCGGCGCGGCGATCAGCGCCGAAACCGGTTTGAGCTTCCTCGGTTTCGGTGTGCAGCCGCCGGATGTGTCGCTGGGTTCGCTGATCGCGGCCGGTACCAAGTCGGCGCTCACCTACCCCTGGTTGTTCCTGTTCGCCGGTGGTCTGCTGATCACGATCGTGTTGTGCGCCAACCTCGTCGGTGACGGCCTGCGTGACGCGTTCGACCCCGGCGCCCGGGGTGCGCGTAAAACCCGCAAGGAGGTCGCCGAGCGCAAGAGCCGAGCGCAGGTGGAGTCGAAGAAAGCCGAGAAGCGATGACCGCGTCGACCGCACCCCTGCTCGAGGTCACCGACCTGCGGGTCTCGTTCCCCGGTGAGGAAGGCCGCGTCGAGGCCGTGCGCGGGGTGAACTACACCGTCGCCGACGGCGAGGTGCTCGCCATCGTCGGCGAGTCCGGTTCGGGCAAGTCGGTGTCCTCGCTCGCGGTGATCGGCCTGCTGCCCGATCAGGCGCGAGTGCAGGGATCGGTGCGCCTGCGCGGGCGCGAACTGCTCGGCCTGGGCGACAAGCAGATGTCGAAACTGCGCGGTTCCTCGATCAGCATGGTCTTCCAAGATCCGCTCTCCGCGCTCACCCCGGTGTATCGCGTCGGTGACCAGATCGCGGAAGCCCTGCTGGCACACGGCAAGATGAGCCGTAAGGAAGCGGGCGAGCGGGCCGTCGAGCTGCTCGAACTCGTCGGCATCGCCGATGCGAGGGCCCGGTCGAGAGCGTTCCCGCACGAGTTCTCCGGTGGTATGCGCCAGCGCGTGGTGATCGCCATGGCCATCGCCAACGACCCCGCCCTGATCATCTGCGACGAACCCACCACCGCGCTCGACGTGACGGTGCAGGCCCAGATCCTCGACCTGCTCCGCAAGGCCCGCGACATCACCGGCGCGGGCGTCATCATGATCACCCACGACATGGGTATCGCGGCCACCGTCGCCGACCGGGTGGCGGTGATGTACGCGGGCAAGGTGGTCGAAACCGCGCCTGTCGCAGAGCTTTTCGCCGCTCCACGAATGCCGTACACCGTCGGCTTGCTCGGCTCGATCCCGCGTATGGACGGCCCGCCGCGCACCCCGCTGATCCCGATCCTCGGCGCCCCGCCCGCCATGCACGCCCTACCGCCGGGCTGCTCGTTCGCGCCGCGCTGCCCGGTCACGATCGACGACTGCACCGCCGCCGAACCCCCGCTGGAGAAGGTGAGCCCCGGCCATTCGGTCGCCTGCATCCGCACGGCCGAGGTCGGCACCCACGAACTCTTCGAGGCCTATCGCCAGAAGATCCCGACCCCGGCGCACCCCGACCGCACCGACGACGAGGTGGTGCTGCGCGTCACCGACCTGGTGAAGGTCTTCCCCCTCACCTCCGGTGTCCTGCTGCGCCGCCGCACCGGCGAGGTCCGCGCGGTGGACGGCATCAACTTCTCGGTGCGCGCGGGCCGTACCCTCGCACTGGTCGGCGAATCCGGGTCGGGCAAGTCGACGACACTGTCGCAGATCATGGACCTGGCGCGCCCACAGTCGGGCAGCATCGAGGTGCTCGGCCACGATGTCGCCACCCTCACCAAGTCGGGCATCCGCGAGATCCGCCGCAAGATGCAGATCGTCTTCCAAGACCCCAGTGCCTCCCTCGACCCGCGCCTGCCGATCTTCGACGTCCTCGCCGAACCGCTGCGCATCGACGGACGGTCGCGCGAGGAGGTGAACCGACGGGTGCCGGAGTTGTTGCGGCAGGTCGGATTACGCCCCGAGCACGCCGATCGCTACCCCTCGGACTTCTCCGGCGGGCAGAAACAGCGCATCAGCATCGCCCGCGCGCTGGCCCTGGACACCAGGTTGCTGGTACTCGACGAACCCGTCTCGTCGCTGGACGTATCGATCCAGGCGGGCGTGCTCAACCTGCTGCGCGACCTACAGGCCGAGCACGGACTGTCCTACCTGTTCGTCTCCCACGACCTGTCGGTGGTGCGCAATCTCGCCCACGACATCGCGGTGATGTTGCAGGGCAAGATCGTCGAATCCGGTCCGGCCGAGCGCATTTTCGCCGATCCTCAGCACGAATACACACGTTCGCTCATCGCGGCCGTACCGGAACCCGTCGTCAGCAGCTGAGCACGTCGGTCCAGCCGAACACCAGGAGACGCCATGAGAACCCGTCGAATGCAAGCAGGCCGTAGCGCCCGATTGCGCTGTGCCGCCGTGGTGGTGGCGGCCGGGATGATCGTGGCGGGCTGTGGGGGCGGCGGTGACGAGTCGGCGGCCGGGTTGAGCGATGCCATCGGCTCCACCAGTGACATCAACCCCATGGGCACCGACGAGCTGCGCGAGGGCGGCAACCTACGCCTGGCGACCACCGGCTATCCGGCCAATTGGAACATCCTTTCCAACGACGGCAACAACGGGGAGATCGGCTACATCGTGCGCGCGATGCTGCCGCGTTCCTTCGAGATCGACGCGGCAGGCCGGCTCAGCGTCGACACCGATTTCTTCACCGATATCCAGCTGACCGGTACCGATCCGATGCAGGTGACGTACTCGATCAATCCGAAGGCGGTCTGGTCGGACGGGTCGCCGATCACCTGGGAAGACCTCGCCGCCCAGGCGCACGCGCTCAGCGGCCGCGACAAGAGCTATCTGATCGCGATCACCAACGGTTTCGAGTTCGTCGACAAGGTGGAGCGCGGCACCGACGACCGGCAGGCCGTGCTCACCTTCAACAAGCCCTACGCCGACTGGCGCGGTCAGTTCGCCGGCAACTCCGCCCTCTACCCGAAGTCGGTGACCAGCACACCGGAGGCCTTCAACAACAGCCTCGCCGAGGCCATCACGCTCACCGCCGGACCGTTCATCGTCAGCGCCACCGACCGCGGTCAGGGTCGGATCACCCTGGGCCGCAACCCGAGATGGTGGGGTGACAAGCCCGTTCTCGACACCATCACCTACAGCGTGCTCGACGCCACGTCGTGGGTGCAGGCATTGCAGAACAACGAAATCGACCTGGTCCGCCTGACCACCCTCGACGACGTGAAAACCGTGCGCGGCACCGAGGGACTCGTCGTGCGCCGCGCTCCCGGTAATCGCTGGCGCCACCTCACGTTCAACGGAGCGCCCGGCTCCATCCTGGCCGAAGAAGGGGTGCGCGTAGCGATCTCACAGGCGATCGACCGCGTCGGAATCGTCAACGCCTTGCAGAACGGGCTGGTCGAAGATCCGAAGCCGTTGAACAATCACATCTTCCTCCAAGGCCAAAAGGGTTATCAGGACAACAGCCTCGCCTTCGACCCGGCCGCCGCAGCGGCACAACTGGACGCACTCGGCTGGAAACTCAACGGCGAGGTGCGCGAGAAGGACGGCCGCAAACTGGTCATCCGCGACGTCATGTACAACGACCCGACCTGGGTCCAGACAGCCCAGATCATCCAGCAGAACCTGGCCGCCATCGGCGTGCAGCTCACCATCGATACCAAGCCCGCCGCGGGCCTTTTCACCGACGTCATCCAGCCCGGCGACTTCGACGCCGCCCAGTACGTCTACGAAGGCGACCCCTTCCCGCTGAGCAGCATCCGCCAGATCTACTACTACGACCCCACCGACCTCCAAGCCAACTACGGCCGCATCGGTTCCCCCGAACTCAACGCCCTCATCGAACGCACCCTCACCGAACTGGACCCCCAAAAGTCCATCGAACTGGCGAACCAGGTCGACCGCAAGGTATTCGAAGAAGGCCACTCCCTGCCCCTGATGCAGTCCGACGGCAGCTTCGGCGCCCGCACCACCCTCGCCAACATCGGTTCCCCTGGTTTGGCAACGTACGACTACACGAAGATCGGATTCACGAAATGACCACAGCAACGTACGCCAGGCGGCTACGCCGGGCCGGTTTCCGTATCGCGGTGCCCGTTTTCGCTTTGACATTGGTGCTGGGTGGTTGTGGGTCCGATACCGACGTGCAGTCGGGGTCGAGCACGATCGGCGCGATCAACGACATCAATCCGCAGGACCGCGATGCCCTGCGTGACGGCGGTAATCTCCGGTTGGCGCTGACCAGCTTCCCCGCGACGTTCAACAACCTCCACGTCGACTCCGACGGCGAGATCAGTGACCTCACCGCGTGGGCACTCCCTGGCACGGTCAATTCCGACGCGGCGGGCAATCTCACGATCGACCACAACTATTACACCGATGTCGAGCTCACCAACACCAACCCGCAGCAGATCAAATACACGATCAACCCGAAAGCGGTCTGGTCGGACGGGTCTCCGATCACCTGGGAGGATCTACGATCTCAAGCCACTGTGTTGAGCGGGCGCGACACCGCCTTCAAGATCGCGGCAAGCCAGGGTTACAGCAGCGTCGAGAAGGTCGAACGCGGTGTCGACGACCGGCAGGCGATCGTCACCTTCGCCGAGCACTACGCGGAGTGGAAGGGCCTGTTCAATCCGCTGTACCCACGCCAGCTCACCGCATCGCCACAGGCGTTCGACGACTTGTACCGCAATGACATGCCGTTGTCGTCCGGGCCGTTCATCATCACTTCGATCGACCGCGCCCAACAGCGGGTCGTGTTGAGCCGCAATCCGAGATGGTGGGGCGACACCCCCAAACTCGATACCGTCACCTATAGCGTCCTCGACAACGCCGCGCGTCTGAATGCGTTGCAGAACAACGAACTCGACGTATCTACCCTGTCCGGCATCGAAGAGGTCAAAACCGCGACCGACACGCCTGGCATCGAAGTTCGCCGCGCGCCCGCGAACAGGTTCTCGCACTTCACCTTCAACGGCGCGCCCGGCGCGTTGCTGTCCGATCCGAAGCTGCGGATCGCGATCTCGAAGGGCATCAACCGGCAAGCGATCGCCACGGCCACCCAGAACGGTGTGGTCACCGACCCGAAGCCGCTGAACAACCACCTCTTCCTGGTCGGCCAAAAGGGTTACCAGGACAACGCGGAATCGGTCTCCTACGACCCTGTTGCCGCTGCTCGCATGCTCGACGAGCTGGGCTGGAAACTCAACGGCGACGTCCGCGAGAAGGACGGTCGCAAGCTGGAGATCCGCGACGTCATGTACCAGGCCGATACATGGACTCAAATCGCGCAGATCGCCCAGCAGAACCTCGCGGAAATCGGCGTGAAGCTGATCATCGAGACCTACCCCGGCAATGGCTTGTTCACCGATGTCATCGACCCCGGCAACTTCGATATCGCCCAATTCGTCTGGTCGAAGAGCATTTTCCCGCTCGGCGCATTGCCTCAGATCTACGCCTACGATCCCGCGAACCCGCTGAGCAACAAGGGCCGTATCGGTTCACCGGAACTCAACGCGCTGATCGAGGAGGTCATCGCCGAACTCGATCCCGAGAAGGCGATCGAACTGGCGAACAAGGCCGACCGAATGATCTTCGAAGAGGGCTTCTCCCTGCCCATCGTGCAATCCGCCGGCACGGTCGCGACGCGGGACGGCCTCGCCAATTACGGCGCGGAGGGGCTGGCATCCTACGACTACACCAAAGTCGGCTTCCTCGAGTAGACAGCACCCGTCAGCGAAATTCTGGAAAGGAGCGAACCATGCGGATTCGTTCAATGACCACCCGACTGGCATTACCCCTGGTCATCGTCAGTTTGATCGCTGCCGGGTGTGGCTCGGGCGATGACATCACGGCGGACGGCGACGCCAAGCTCGGCACCACCAATGACATCAACCCGAAGGACGTCAGCGAACTTCGCGACGGTGGCAATCTTCGACTGGCGATCACCTCGCTGCCGGAGAACTGGAACGGCCTGCACGCCGACGGCAATACCGGAAACACCGGCTCGATGCTGCGTCCGGTGATGCCGCGAGCATTCACGACTGACGCGGCAGCGGAACTCTCGGTCAACACCGACTACTTCTCCGACGTCGCATTGACCAACAGCGATCCGCAGCAAGTCACCTACACCATCAATCCGAAGGCGGTCTGGTCCGACGGTACTCCCATTTCGTGGGAGGACATTCGGTCCCAGGCCGCGGCACTCAGCGGTGTCGACAAGGCATTCCTGATCGCCAACAACAGCGGCTTCGATCGGGTCGAAAAGGTCGAACGTGGTGTCGATGACAGGCAGGCTGTCATCACCTTCAAGAAGCACTATGCCGACTGGCGGGGACAGTTCGCGGGCAACTCTTTCCTCTTCCCGAAGTCCGTCACGTCGAGCGCCGAAGCTTTCAACAACAGCCAGGTCGAGGCCCTCACTCTCTCGTCCGGCCCGTTCATCATCCAATCTGTAGACCGAGGGCAGGGCCGCGTCGTTCTCGGACGCAATCCCCGATGGTGGGGTGCCACACCGAAACTGGACACCATGACCTTCAGCGTGCTCGACAGTTCCGCGTTCACGCCCGCGCTGTTGAACAACGAGATCGACGTGGTGGGCATCGCCAGTATCGACGATTTGAAGTCGGTGAGCAGTGCACCCGGCATCGCCGTGCGCCGAGCGCCTGGCAACAGTTGGGGTCACTTCACCTTCAATGGCGCACCCGGTTCCATTCTGGAAGACCAGGGTGTGCGGGTTGCGATCTCCAAGGCGGTCGATCGGCAGGGTATCGCCAACGCGATCCAGAACGGCCTCGTCCGGGACCCCAAACCGCTCAACAATCACGTCTACCTGCAGGGCCAGGACGGCTACCAGGACAACAGCCTCGGCTTCGACCCGGCGGCCGCGGAAGAAGAGCTCGACGCCCTCGGCTGGAAGCTCAATGGGGATGTACGCGAGAAGGACGGCCGCAAGCTCGAGATCCGCGACGTGATGTACAACGACCCGATCAACATTCAGGTCGCGCAGATCATCCAGCAGAATCTCGCGCAGGTCGGCGTCAAGATGACCATCGACCCGAAGCCGGGGTCGGGCCTGTTCTCGGATGTCCTCGAACCAGGCAATTTCGATGTAGGCCAGTGGTTCTACGCCGGTGACCCCTTCCCGCTCAGCAGCCTGACGCAGATCTACGGCTTCTATCCGGACGATACCCAGGGTAATTACGGCCGCATCGGCTCGGCCGAACTCAACGACCTCATCGAGCAGACCATCTCTGAACTCGATCCGGCCAAGGCCAAGGAGCTGGCCAACCAGATCGATCGGAAGGTGTTCGAGGAGGGACATTCCCTGCCGCTCGTTCAATCCGCCGGCAATGTCGCTGTGCGCGACAACCTCGCCAACTTCGGTGCGGCGGGCCTCGCCTCCTATGACTACACCAAGATCGGCTTCCTGAAGTGAGCGCGAAAGCTCTCCCGCAGTGAGTTCCGGCCCGGCGCGCGCGCTCACCTATCCGTTGCTCGTCACGAGCGGCACCCTCGCGGTCATCGCCGCGTGGGTGCCGTTCGCGGATCTCGATCAGCTGAGCGCGCTCGCTGTGGTCGCCCTCGCCGTACTCGCCTACACCGCTTATCAATTGGGCCTGGCTTTCGGTGTATTTCCGAGCGGTCTGGTCGCGGCGGGCACGGTGCGCGGTAGGCGGGTGCGCCAGCAGTATCGACTGGTCAGCAGATCGTGGCTGGAGATCACCAGTGGGGATCGCATGGTGTGGCAGCCGGTGTTCTACGACCCGGCTCTGTCGACGCTGACCCCGACCGAACTGGAGCTGACCGGTCGCTCCATCCAGGACTGGAACACCCGCTTCTACCCGTCGGGCCGAGCCCGTACGACCGAGCCGACGGGCAAGCTCGTCGACAACCCCTCCCGCCCCGCCGATCCTCCCGCGTACGGCATCGCGCGCCGCCTGATCCTCGACAGCCAACCCGCGATCGGCGCACCCCTCGTCGGTCTGCTCTGGGTCTACGTCATGAACGGCGGCCTCGGCGCCTTCGCCGCCGCGACGACGGTCGCCGCCGCCGCCTTCACCTGGCTCACCGCCATCCGCGGCTCCGACCCCAGCTGACACCTTCCTGGACGGTCGTTCACCAGGTCTCCACGGTTTTTCCTTCTCGGGGAATGTCTACCTGAATGCCTGGTGATCAATCGACCAGCTTTGATTCACTGGTCTGACCACTTGACCTCTTACCTCTGACGGTGCACTATCGGGGTATGGCATGGACTCCTGTGGTGAAGCGCTCGGTTTCCGGTGATGTGTTCGAGCAGATCGCCGCCGAGGTGCTGGGTGGGGAGTTGGCGGCGGGGAGCGCGTTGCCCAGCGAGCGGCAGTTGGCCGAGGCGTTGGGGGTTTCGCGGCCCGCGGTGCGGGAGGCGTTGCAGCGGTTGGCGGCGGCGGGGCTGGTTGCCGTGCGACAGGGAGAAGCGACGACCGTGCTCGACTATCGACGCAGTGCGGGGCTGGAAGTGCTTCCGCGACTGTTGCTTCGGGGCGATTCCATCGATCCCGCGGTCGCTCGCAGCATTCTCGAGGCGCGGCTGCACAACGGGCCGAAGATCGCCGAGCTCGCCGCTGCACGGGTTCGCCGTGCCCAGGGCGCCGCGGTCGACGGTGAGCTGACCCTGTTGCGCGAATCCGTCGATGCGCTTGTCGCCGAATCGAATCCACTCGCCCAGCAGCGGGTCGCGCTCGAATTCTGGGATCACATCCTCGATCTCGCCGATTCCATCGCCTTCCGGCTGATGTATTCCATGCTGCGCGCCGCCTACGAACCCGCCTTGGCCGCGCTGGCGCCGATCATGTCCGCCGAGGTGGGCAATGCCGACGCCTATCGAGACCTGGCCGCCGCGATCACCGCGGGCGAGCCGGAACGGGCCGCCGACACCGCGCGAGCACTGCTCGGGCCGGCGACCACCGCCCTCATCCATGCCCTGGACGGGGCATGATCCACCCGAGGAAGCACCATGATGAACGACCGTTCGACAACGACGTCGCACAACACCGCCACGCCTGACGCTGCCGACCGTCAGCCCGCCGTCACGGTGAATGCCGACTCGACCCACGCCGTCGCCGCGCGCTCTACGGACCCGACACCACCCGCGGCTCGCCCCCCGCGCGCGATCCGCCGCAGCTTGACGTTGCGCGCGGCGGCGCGCGAATTTCTTCGGCACCCGTCTCCATGGATGATCGCGACGGTATTCGTCGCCGCGCTGGCGGCCCGCCTGGTGATCGGCGACTGGCAGCTCACCGACGCCCTGGTGCCCCTGGTGATTCTCGCCGCGTTCCCTGTTGTCGAATGGGTCATCCATGTCACCGTGTTGCACTGGCGCCCAAGGCATCTCGGTCCGGTGACCATCGACAGCGAATTGGCCCGCAAACACCGCGAGCACCACGTCGACCCGCGCGACATCCCACTGATCTTCATCCCGTCGAAGTCGCTGCTGCTCACGATCCTCGCGCTGGTCACGATCGCCCTCATCGCCTTCCCCCGCACCGGCCTAGGCCTCACCTTCCTGCTCACCATCACCACGCTCGGCCTGCTGTACGAGTGGACCCACTACCTCATCCACACCGACTACAAGCCGAAACATGGCTTGTATCGCGCGATTTGGCGCAACCATCGCCACCACCACTACAAGAACGAGCACTACTGGTTCACCGTGACCACCTCCGGCACCGCCGACCGCCTACTCGGTACCGCCCCCGACCCGGCCACCACGCCGACCTCCCCCACGGCGCGCAACCTCCACGCCGAGTAGGCCCGCCGAACCGCCACACGACGACCAGCCCGGCTCGCATCACCGCGAGCCGGGCTTTCGCATGTCCACCAGGGGAAATCCCATCCCTTCGACTGCTTGACACATTTATACCCTAGGGGGGTATGGTACCGAGCACGGAGATGCGCTCCGCTCGAAAGGACACAGTCGTGACTACGCAATCGCAATCCACCCGGAAGTGGTGGGCGCTGGCGGTGATCGCCGCCGCGCAGTTCATGGTCATCATGGACACCTCGATCATCGGGATCGCACTGCCGAAGATGCAGGGCGAGCTCGGGTTCACGCCGGGCAATCTGACGTGGGTGTTCAACGCCTATGTGGTTGCCTTCGGTGGGCTACTGCTGCTCGGCGGCAGGCTCTCCGATCTGCTCGGCGCTCGCCGGGTATTCGCCGCAGGCTGGGTGGTACTCGGCATCGGGTCCGTAATCGCCGGTGCCGCGGGCAGTGTGGGGGTCGAGCTGGCGGGCCGAGCGATTCAGGGTGGTGGTGCGGCACTGATCGCACCGTCTGCCCTCACGCTGTTGATGATGTTGTTCGGTGGCTCGCCGCAGGAACTCACCAAGGCGCTGGCCGTGTACGGCGCGGCCGCACCCGCCGGTGGTACCGCGGGAGTGTTTCTCGGTGGTGTGATCACCGAATACATCAGCTGGCCTTGGGTTTTCTACATCAATGTTCCGATCGCCGTGCTCGCGTTGATCGCCGTGCCGATGCTGATGCCCGCGGCTGCGGCACGTAAGGGATCCATCGATATCGCCGGATCCGTCACTGTGACAGCCGGGCTGGCGGCCGCGGTGTATGCGATCGTGCAGGCGCCGGAGGCCGGTTGGGCGTCGGGTGAGACCTGGGGCGTGTTGGCGTTGGCCGCGGCACTGCTGGCAGGCTTCGTCGCCATCCAAGCCCGGCGCGGCGAACCACTCATGCGGCTGAGCGTCTTGCGCGCACCGAACCTGGCCGCCGCCAACTTCGCCCAGTTCGCGCTGGCCGCCGCGTGGGTGCCGATGTGGTTCTTCCTCAACCTGTATCTGCAGCAGGTGCTCGGCTACAGCGCCTTCCCGTCGGGCGCGGCGCTGCTGCCGATGACCATGCTGATCATGCTCGGCATGGTGGTGCTGGCCCCGAAGGCGATGCAGCGTTTCGGCGCGAAGCCGATGATCGTCACCGGACTGCTGGTGCTCGGCGTCGGCCTCGCCGTGATGTCTCTGGTGCGAGCTACCGGCAACTTCTGGATCGACGTCCTGCCCGCCTCGCTGATAGCGGCGGGGGGTATGTCACTGGCCTTCATCCCCTCGCTCGGCACGGCCATCTCGGCGGCGCGTCCCGAGGAAGGCGGGCTGGCCTCGGGCATCGTCAATGTCAGCTACCAGGTGGGTTCCGCGCTCGGCCTGGCCGCGATGACGGCGGTGGCCGCCGCGTTCGGGGCGAGCGAGCTCGGGGATGCCTCGGCGCTGACCGACGGCTATTCCGCGGCCTTCCTTGGAGCGGGTGTGCTGGCGCTGGCGGGCGCGGCTGTCACCGCGGTGACCATGCGCAACCCAGCCACGGACAGAGTCGACGCGGCCGTTTGACAACGTACCCTAGGGGGGTATGGTAAAAGCTGAGTGCGAAACGAGGAGAGTTCCATGACCACCACCGTCACCGTCAACGGCATGACCTGCGGCTGCTGCGTCGACAAGGTCCGCGACAAGGTCGTCGCCCTTCCTGGCGTCACCGGTGTCGACGTCGACCTGGTCGCGGGCACGGTAGCGATCGACGGCATCGCACCTGAACGCCCGGCCCTCGCCGACGCCGTGGCCGCGGCCGGCTTCCAACTCGCAGACTGAACCCGGAACGGAGCATCCCGATGAACGCAACACCCAAGTTCGCCGGATTCACCCTCGGCCTCGCGGCGGTCTTCGGGATCGCTCTGACCGTCGGAGCCCTGGTCGGTCCGGAGCCTTCCGCACCGACCGGGCACGACGAGCATTCGACCGCGGCCACACCGTCGGGCGATCTGCCCGGCGGACTGCTCGCCTCCGACCAGGGCTACACGCTCGCCCTGGACAATCCGACCACCACCACCGCACCGCAGTCGCCGACGAGTTTTCGCATCCTCGACGCGAACGGCGCACCGGTCACGAAGTACGTGACCAGCCACGACAAGGACCTGCACCTGATCGTGGTCCGCCGCGACATGACGGGCTTCCAGCACGTCCACCCCGTCCTCGATCCGGCCGGAACCTGGACCGTTCCGCTGAACCTCAGCCGGGGCGGCGACTACCGCGTATACGCCGACTTCACTCCCGAGGGCGGGTCGAACCTGACCCTGGGCGCCGATCTGCGCGTCGCGGGCAACTACGACGCGCGGGCGCTCCCTGCCCCCGCCGCCACCGCGCAGGTCGACGAGTACTCGGTTTCGCTCAACGGCACCGTCACGCCGGGCACGGCGTCGAAGCTGACGCTCTCGGTCAGCCGCGACGGCGCGCCCGTCACCGACCTCCAGCCCTACCTCGGCGCCTACGGTCACCTGGTCGCGCTTCGGGCCGCCGACCTCGCCTACCTTCACGTTCACCCCGAGGGCACGCCCGGCGACGGGACTACCCCGGCCGGTCCCGGCATCGACTTCGTGGTGAACGCGCCGAGCACCGGCGACTACCGCCTGTTCCTCGACTTCCAGCACCGAGGCGTGGTGCGCACGGCCGAGTTCACGGTGCGAGTCGCCACACCGAACGCCACAGGTGCGAGCAATCCGGCCCCGACCAGCGCACCCGCCGACCACGGCACACCCGGCCACGGCCACTGACCCCACCTGTTTCACCCGCGATCGCTCAGCGAGAATTGCTATCAGGAACGAAGGAGCACCCCATGACCACCGTGACGCACCCACCGGGCACCGGCCAGGTAGAACTGGTGATCGGTGGCATGACCTGCGCTTCCTGCGCGAACCGGATCGAGAAGAAGCTCAACAAGCTCGACGGAGTCACCGCCACGGTCAACTACGCCACCGAGAAGGCGCGCGTCGACTTCACCGGTGACGTCTCCCCCGAGGAGCTGATCTCCACCGTCGAGCAGGCCGGCTACACCGCGGCACTCCCCGCGCCGAAGAAGCCCGAGACCGACGAGACATCGACCGCCGAAGCCGACCCGACCGCCTCGCTGCGCACCCGGCTGATCGTGTCGGCGCTGCTCACCGTCCCGGTGATCGCGATGGCGATGGTCCCGGCGCTGCAGTTCACCAACTGGCAGTGGCTTTCGCTGACGCTGGCCGCCCCGGTCGTGATCTGGGGCGCGCTTCCCTTCCACAAGGCGGCGTGGACAAACCTGAAGCACGGCACCGCCACCATGGACACGCTGGTGTCGATGGGCACGCTCGCCGCATTCGGTTGGTCGCTGTTCGCCCTGTTCTGGGGCACGGCGGGCACCCCGGGAATGAAGCACCCGTTCGAATTCACCATCGCGCGGATGGACGGCACGGGCAGCATCTACCTCGAAGCCGCGGCGGGGGTGACCACGTTCATCCTGGCAGGCCGGTATTTCGAGGCGCGGTCGAAGCGTCGGGCGGGCGCGGCCTTGCGGGCCCTGCTCGAGCTCGGCGCGAAGGATGTCGCGGTTTTTCGCGACGGCGTCGAGACGCGAATCCCGGTGGAACAGTTGGTCGTGGGTGACGAGTTCATCGTGCGCCCGGGCGAGAAGATCGCCACCGACGGTGTGATCACCGAGGGCACATCGGCGGTCGACGCGTCCATGCTGACCGGTGAGTCGATGCCGGTGGAGGTCGGCGTCGACGACGCTGTCACCGGCGCCACCGTGAACGTCGGCGGCCGACTCGTCGTGCGCGCCACCAGGATCGGCGCCGACACCCAGCTCGCCCAGATGGCACAACTGGTCGAGGACGCGCAGACCGGCAAGGCGCAGGCACAGCGTCTGGCCGACAGGATCTCCGGCATCTTCGTTCCGATCGTCATCGCGCTCGCCGTGGCGACGCTCGGATTCTGGCTCGGCACAGGCGGTTCCATCGCCGCGGCCTTCACCGCGGCCGTCGCGGTGCTGATCATCGCCTGCCCCTGCGCCCTCGGCCTGGCCACCCCGACCGCGCTGATGGTCGGCACCGGACGCGGCGCGCAGCTCGGCATCCTGATCAAGGGCCCCGAGGTGCTGGAATCGACCCGCGAGGTCGACACCATCGTGCTGGACAAGACCGGCACCGTCACCACCGGCAAGATGACGCTGCTCGAGGTGATTCCCGCCGACGGTGAACCGCGCGGTCGGGTGCTGGCACTCGCTGGTGCGCTGGAGGATTCGTCGGAGCACCCGATCGCGCAGGCGATCGCCAAGGGCGCACGCGAGGAGTTCGCCACGTTGGCGCCGGTGGAGGGCTTCGCCAATGTCGAGGGCCTCGGCGTGCAGGGCGTGGTCGACGGACACGCGGTGATCGTGGGCCGGGCGCGACTGCTGGCCGACTGGTCACAACCGCTCGACGAGAAGCTGGAAACCGCACTGGCGCAAGCGGAATCGGCGGGCAAGACCGCGGTCGCCATCGGCTGGGACGGCAAGGCGCGCGGCGTGCTCGTTGTCGCCGACGCGGTGAAACCGACCTCGGCCCGGGCCATCGCCCAGTTCCGCGAGCTCGGTCTGACCCCGATCCTGCTCACCGGCGACAATGCCCGCGCCGCCCGCACCATCGGCGACGAGGTCGGTATCGACGAGGTGATCGCCGAGGTGCTGCCGCAGGACAAGGTCGACACCGTCAAACGGCTGCAGGCGCAGGGCAAGGTCGTCGCCATGGTCGGTGACGGCGTCAACGACGCGGCTGCCCTGGCCCAGGCCGATCTCGGCCTGTCCATGGGCACCGGCACCGACGTCGCGATCGAGGCCAGCGACCTCACCCTCGTCCGCGGCGACCTGCGTGCCGCCGCCGACGCGATCCGGCTGTCGCGGCGCACGCTGGCCACGATCAAGGGCAACCTGTTCTGGGCCTTCGCCTACAACGTGGCCGCCATCCCGCTGGCCATGGCAGGCCTGCTCAACCCGATGCTGGCCGGCGCCGCCATGGCGTTCAGCTCGGTCTTCGTGGTGAGCAACAGCTTGCGCCTGCGCCGGTTCAAGTCGACCGCGCAATAGACCGGTCGAGTAGGCGAGGTCCGCGAATCCACGGACCTCGCCTCGTGCTGTGGTGGTGGTCAGAACAGGTACTGCTGGTCGGCCGCGATGAAGAAGCCGCGACCGCCCACGTCGCAGCGCACGCCCTGTTCGGTGGAGGTGCAGGCGGCGGAGCGAACGATGACGGTGTCGCCGTAGTTCAGCACCTTGCCCCCGCCCTTGCTGGTGCCGTCCACCGGTTCGCCGACGAAGAAGCCCTGGTTGACGCACAGGAATTCGGATCTGCCGCCGGCCACATGGGCGGCGACCTTGCGGGCGGGGGAATTGTCACAGGTGGGTAGGTCGGCCGGAATCACCTTCGCATCGGCCAGCTGGCAGCCGACGCCGAGCGACTCCGCCTCGACGAAGCCGCACATGATGTTGCCGCTGGGCGATTGGAAGTAGAAGTTGTCACCGTGCTGCTGGTAGTCGCGGGCGTCGACGGTGGCGTCGTCACGCGAGGGGAGGTCGGAGCGATCCGCACCGGTGCCGGGCGCGGCGGGCGGCTCGTTGGAGGCAGGCGCGATGGTCGAACCCCCGCCCTGATCGGCGGGCTGAGTGGTCACCGGCACCCGCGATGGCGACGACTCACCGTCGCAGGCGGCGAGTCCCCCGGCGAGCACCACGACCACGGCCGACACGAATGCTGATCTCATGAGAATTTCCCCTCGCGTATCCCGACCCTTACGAGTGAGATCGAGGGCAACCGCGCAATCGTTTCCTCAACTCAGCAACCGTTACCGCACCGAGTCGGGCCCGAAACGACGAATGGGCGAGGTCACAAGGACCTCACCCATTCTTCGAGCGGATGACGAGATTCGAACTCGCGACCCTCACCTTGGCAAGGTGATGCGCTACCACTGCGCCACATCCGCGTGCCTTCCGAAGCCGTTGCGGCGACCGCCGCTGACTTCGTCGTGCGAGAAGGAACTCTAGCGCGAAACTGTCGAACTACGAAATCCGCGCTCACCGACGACCCCGGATGGCGGTGAGTTCCGACAGTGGCCGGCCTCGTTAAGCGGGTCACAAGCTCGCGGAAATGGTTGCGGGGCAGAGTCTTTCCCAGGGCGGTCGGGACCGCGGGAATCATGGGAGGAACACAATGAAGACTCTGAAGATGATCGCGGCGGGTGTTGCGGTGGCGGCGATGACCGTGCTGGGGGCCGGGTACGCGCATGCCGACTTCGCCGATCCGGTAGAGCTCAGCGACAGCGACGAGAACATGCCGGACGAAGGGTTCGGGGAGTACGCGGTCAACCGTGCGGCGCCGGGGTCGTGCCTGGTGGTGCAGAACCACACCGGCAAGGGGGTGACGATGCGATTGAACTACCCGGCCAGCCGTGGGAAATGGCAGTTCAGGCACAACCAGATCGGCGTGCTCACCCACAACGGCAAGGTGGTGACCTCGCCGTCCGGCCGGTGGAATGTGCGAACGAACCCGCCGATCGAGTTCGTTTGGGTCTACGACGCCAACATGAACAGGCACATCGGCTGCAACGGGGCGTGGCTGCTGACGATGAACTGAGCGAACGGGGTCCGGTGCGCGCCGGACCCCGTTCGGCGCGGTCGCGACGACCGCACCGCGACGTCAGGCGAAGGAGTCGCGGTGGTCGGCGGCCCAGGTGGCGTAGCTGCGGGGCGGGCGGCCGAGGACATGTTCGATGTCGGCGGTGAGCAGCTCGTTGTGGCCGTGCCGGATGAATGATTGGCCGTTGGCGGCGGCCTCGACGAAGGCAGGTGGCAGGCCCGCCGACCGCATGAAGTCGGCCGCGTCGTCCTCGGCGATATCGGTCACCGTGATCGGGCGGCCGATAACCTCCGCCAGTGCGCCGGCCTGCTCACGTCCGGTCTGCAGGATGGGGCCGGTGAGGGTGTAGGTGCGGCCGTGATGCGCTTCGCCGCGCAAGGCGGCGGCAGCGACCTCGGCGACGTCACGGGGGTCGACCACCGCCTGCCTGCCCTCGCCGGTGAGGTTCGGCACCGGCGCACCGGCGCGCAGCGGTTCGATCCAGCTGAGGGTATTGGAGGCGAAAGTGTTGGGGCGCAAGATCGTCCACTCCAGGCCCGACTCGCGCACCGCTTCCTCACCGGGCACGTGCCAGCGGCCGGGCTCGCCGAGACGGGGATCGCCCGCGCCGATGATGGACAGTTTCACCACCCGTCGCACGCCGGCGGCGCGCGCGGCCTCGACCAGCGCGGCGTCGACACCGGTGTCGTCGGGACCGGGCAGGCCGTTGAGGAACGCGGCCTCGATCCCGGCCATGGCGGGGGCGAAGGTGTCCGGGTCGCGGTAGTCGACGTGAACCGCCTCGACGCCGGCGGGAAAGCTCGCGTTCGCCGGGTCGCGGGTGGTGGCCCGGACGGAGACGCCGTCGGCGACGAGATGGGCGAGCAGGGCGCTACCGATGGTGCCTGTCGCACCGGTGATCAGGATCATGGTTCGAGCATGGTCGTGCGACCGCTCGTGCCGATAGGAAAAATCGGCACGGACGAGCAGGCCGTGGCCCGCCTACTGTTGACCGGGTGAGCACCCGGTACCTGACCCCCGCGCAGATCGAGACATCGGTGCCGATGCCGGAGTCGCTGCGCCCCTGGCTCACCGAGCTGACGGCAACCTCCGTGCGACACGACCTCATCCAGCCCTTCGCCCATCCGCCCGGGACTGCGACGACGGTGGTATTGCGCACCGAATCAAGCGGCAGGACAGCGGCTTTCGTTATCGGAGCGCAGACGAAAGCGGCCTACTCACAGCCGGAGAAGCCCGGCGGATGCGTGCGACTGCGGGTGGCGCCGGGGGCGACCCGTCAGCTGCTCGGCGTGGCCGCGGCCGAGCTCACCGATCGCGTGATCCCCCTCGGCGACCTGCCCGGGCTCCTCAGCGCGGTGGCGCCCGCGCTCACCAGGCTCACCGCCGACGAGGCGATCACCCGTCTGGCCGACGCACTCCCGCGTCAGGCGTCCGAGAGCGAAACCCTGCGTGCGCACCGCCTCGTGTTGCGCGAGGCGATCTCCGTGCTCACCGCGAACACCGCCCAGCCGGTTTCCGACCTCGCGGCCCGGCTCGCGGTCAGTGAACGTCACCTGCGCTCGCTGTTCGTCACCGGAATCGGGCTGTCGCCCAAGCACTTCGCCCGGATCGCGCGCGTGCTGCGGGTGCTCGCCCACGCGGGCGACACCCCGTGGTCGACCCTCGCGGCCGAGGTCGGCTACTACGACCAATCCCATCTCACGGCCGACTTCCGCGCCCTCATGGGCGTGCCTCCGGGCGCCTACCTCCACGGCGAGCTGCCCCACCCGGTCCGCTGCCGGGCGACGGGCTGAGCGCAGCCGTGGGTGGCCCGGCGCGGTCAGGCCTCCGGGTTCGCCCGCTCGGCGGCCTTGCGGGCCACCCGCTCGGCGGCTTCGGCGTCGTCGAGGGCGGTCGCCTCTTCCAGTGAGGGCGCGCTGCCGCCGAGGCGCTTGGGCACCCAGTAGGCACCGGGCTCGTGCTCGTAGGATTCCTGCAGGTCGGCCAGCATTTCCTGCATGGTGGAGCGCAGCTGTGCGGTGAGGTCGGCGATGGGTTCGTAGGGCTGAATAGGCGCGCCGACCGCGATGGAGATGGGGGTATTGGTGCGACCGAGGCGCTTCGGGAAGCCCTTGGTCCACACGCGCTGGGCACCCCAGATGGTCATCGGGATGATCGGGACATCGGCTTCCAGCGCCATGCGGGCCGCGCCGGACTTGAATTCCTTGATCTCGAAGCTGCGGCTGATCGTGGCCTCGGGATACACGCCGACGAGCTCGCCGTCGCGCAGGTATTTCACCGCTGACTTGTAGGAGTCGGCGCCCGCGGTGCGGTCGACCGGGATGTGCTTGAGAGCGCGCATGATCGGGCCGGAGATGTTGTTGTCGAACACCTCCTGCTTGGCCATGAACCTGATGTAGCGACCAGGGGTGCGCGCGGGCAGACCTGCGTAGGTGAAGTCCATGTAGCCGGTGTGGTTGATCGCCACCACGGCACCGCCGGACGCGGGGATGTTCTCCGCTCCCTTGACGGTGAACTTCAGACCTTCGAGGAAGAAGACGGTTCGGGCCAGGCCGATGATCGACCGGTAGACGGGTTCCACAATTCAGTGAGCGTAGTCGCAGATCCTCGTCTCCGGCAGGTCGCCGCCGACCGGGCATATCACCGTACAATCGCGGCGTTCGCTCGCGCAGGCGAAACCGCTTCGCGCACACCGGTCTACACCCGGCGAGTCCGCTCGCCCCGACAGTCAACGCCCGCAGCACCGCGGGTGCCACGACCTAGGAATTGAGGAACGTCGAAGTGCAACGCGCTCAGCTGGCCCCGTTCGTCCCGCACCGTCGCGCGTACGCGCTGGTCGCGGGACTGACCGTCACCGCGGCTCTGGTCACCGGGTGCGATTCGGTCTCCGGCATCCCGGGCGATCCGGTCGAGGCGGCCACCACCGAGTCGACCACGGCGGCCGCGCCTGCCACCACGGCCGCTCAGGGCGTCGCACCGGGCGAACCGGCGCCGACCAGCCCGCTACCCGCCGACGCACCGCCGGTCGGCGCGGTCGCGGGTCATGCCGACGCGGTCACCGCCGTGCGCCGCTGGGCCGTCGACCTACAAAGCGGCACCACCGCTGAACTCCAGGCGAAATGCTGGACCATCCCCCCGGCCACCGTCACCGAGATGTACGCCGACCCGCAGTCGGTGCTGGCCGCGCTCGCCGGCCCGGGCACCGCGACCGCCGACACCGTGACCTGGCGTAACAGAACCACAACGGTCACCGTCGAACGCGAGTCCGTCGCCTCGGGCTACGCCTGTGGGCGGGTGTCCGCGGCCGGCGTCGAGCCCGCTTACGACGACGCGGACGCGCGCCACACCGTCCGCCGCTACCTGGCCCGCGCCAGCGGCAAACCCCTCGACCCGGCCGACATCGAAGCAGACCATCCACTGACCTGCAAGGCCTCCCCCGCCACCTGGGATCCGGAGGGCACCGGCAACCCCGTAGCAGCCCCCTTGACAGGCGACTCGGGCAAAGTAGGCAATGTCACCTCCTACACCGGCGAGGAGTTACGATCCGAGCAGGTTCGTGGCGACTACCTGGCAGTTCACGTTCCGGTGACCACCTCGCCGGGGGGCACGCGGACGCGCACTTTCACGGTTGTCGCGACCGCTGAGGGCTATTGCATCGGTGACGTAACGATTTAGCCACTACCCTGGTTGGCTGGTACGCCGAAGCAGTCAGGGGGCCTGAGGCGGTAGCTCGCCATTGATCCGGCGAATCAGATCCTGGTAGGAGGAAACAGCTCGTGCAGATCACCAGCGTCGGACATGCCGGCTTCCATATCCGAACCGAGGCCGGCACGATCCTGTGCGATCCCTGGGTGAACCCCGCCTACTTCGCGTCGTGGTTCCCGTTCCCGGACAACTCCCAGCTCGACTGGGAAGCCCTCGGCGATGTCGACTACCTGTACGTCTCGCACCTGCACCGCGATCACTTCGATGCCGCGCACCTGGCGAAGTACGTCAACAAGGACGCCACGGTCCTGCTGCCCGACTACCCGGTGCTCGACCTGCGCCGTGAGCTCGAGGCGCTGGGATTCACCAAGTTCTTCGAGACCGAGGACTCGGTCAAGCACACGATCACCGGGCCGAAGGGGTCCGTCGACATCATGATCGTGGCGTTGCGCGCGCCCGCCGACGGCCCGATCGGAGACTCCGGCATTCTCATCTCCGATGGTGAGACCACCTGCTTCAACATGAACGACGCCCGGCCGGTGGACATGGACGTCATCCACGACACGTTCGGCGACATCGACATCCACCTGCTGCAGTACTCGGGCGCGATCTGGTACCCGGCGGTGTACGACATCCCGGCGCGGACCAAGGCCAACTTCGGCAAGCAGAAGCGTCAGCGCGGAATGGATCGCGCGCGCTCCTACATCGAGCAGGTCGGCGCGACCTGGGTGGTGCCCTCGGCCGGGCCGCCGGTGTTCCTCGACCCCGAGCTGCGCTATCTCAACGACGATCGCGGCGACGAAGGCAACATCTTCCCTGACCAGATGGTGTTCCTCGATCAGATGAACATCCACGGCAACGCGGGCGGGATCTTGATGATCCCCGGCTCGGTCGCCGATGTGCGCGGTAAGGAACTCGACCTCGCGCACCCGTTCGACCCCGCGAAGATCTACGGCGACAAAGCCGCCTACATCGAGGAGATGGCGCAGCGTTTCGCGCCGGTCCTGGCCGCGGAGAAGGCGACGTGGGAGACCGGCGAGGGTTCGCTGCTCGAGCCGCTGCGCGAGCTGTTCGAACCGATCATGAAGCAGAGCGCGCTGATCAGCGACGGCATCGGCTACCCCGTGGGCCTGGTGATCGGCGAGGAGACCATCGTCCTGGACTTCCCGCATCGCACCGTGCGCGCGCCGCTGGAAGGTGAAGGCCGCTACCGCTACGGCTTCCGTATCGCCCCCGAACTGGTGCGCACGGTGCTGCGCGACAACGAGCCCGACTGGGTGAACACGATCTTCCTGTCCACCCGCTTCCAGGCGTGGCGCATCGGCGGCTACAACGAGTTCCTCTACACCTTCTTCAAGTGCCTCACCGACGAGCGCATCGCCTACGCCGACGGCTGGTTCTCCGAGGCCCACGACGACTCCGCCGTCACCGAACTCGACGGCTGGGAAGTGCAGCGCCGCTGCCCCCACCTCAAGGCCGACCTGTCCAAATTCGGCGTGGTGGAGGGCAACAACCTCACCTGCAATCTGCACGGTTGGCAGTGGGATCTGGAATCGGGCCGCTGCAAGACATCGAAGGGCCACGAGCTGCGCTCTCGGAAGCTCTGAACCTTGAACCGGGAACGGCAGCAGAGGAAGCTTGAGTCGGGGGTTCGCCGTTCCGGCCGGTGACCTGCGCGGTGCCGCCGGAGCACGATGAAAGGCACAGCCGATGCCGGTATTCATGGTGGAGCGGCAATTCGCCGAACAGCTCGAGGTCGCGCCGGAAACGGCCGCGGAGATCAACCGGATCAACGACGAGGCCGGGGTGCGCTGGCTCAGCTCCTTCCTGTCCTCGGACAAACGCAAGACGTTCTGTCTCTACGAGGCGGACAACGTCGACGCGATCCGCGCCGCGGCGGTGCGCGCGGGAATCCCCGCCGACGCGATCATGGAACTGTCCGGCACGATCGCGCCGGACGGCACCTTCGCGCCGATGTGACTAGAGCAGCCCGTGCTCGGTGGCGAAGATCGCGGCCCTGGTGCGATTGGGTGCGGCGGTCTTGATCAGGATGCTGCGCACGTGGTTGGCGGCGGTGTTGGCGCTGATGAACAGCCGTTCGCCGATCTCCCGGTTGGACAGGCCGTCGGCGACCAGGCGCAGTACGTCGACCTCGCGATCGGTCAGTCCGTTCGGTAACGGCACATGGTCGGTACGTGGCGCCGGGTCGGCGTCGAGATCTCGCAGGATGCGCCGGTGCCCGATCCGCCGTGCCAACGCGCGCGCCTCGGTCGCGAGGTCGGCGGCGGAAGGGCCTGCCACGTCGCCAGGGCGATGGAGTCGGTGCCGACTCCAGGCCGCCAGCGTTTCGGCCTGGTGGGTCACCGCGCCCATTCGCCGGTCCATGGCCAGGGCGAGTTCGAAGTGCCGGTCGGCGGTCTGGGCGCCCAGCACGGAGTCGAGTTCGGCGAGATAGCGGTCCGCACTGCCGAACACCGCGACGCTCGCGCCCGCCATCAGGTTGGCCCCGGCGTATTCGGCCAGCAACGGACGCAACGTCGCCGCCGCCACGGTGTCGTCGAGCCCGACCGCTGCCTCGGTCGCGAAAGCCAGTACCGCGGCCCATTGCGCGCCGGAACGGTGATCGTCGAGCCCGGCGCACAGGTGGGTCAGCAGGCGGGCGGCGGGCGGCCACATCTCCAGCTCGGTGTACACGGCGAGCAGGCCGGGCAGCCAGTGGTCGTCGAAGCTCTCCGTGCCGGTGATGAGCGGGCGCACCTGTTCCAGGCCACCGGTGACCCGCCGCAGCATGAATTGCTGTACGCCCCAAGAACCTTCGGTGGCGCCGTCGAACTCGTGGGTGAACTGGTCGTCGAGCCAGTCGATGATGCGCTCGGTGCCCGCGAAGTCGCCGACCGCGTACCGGTGCGCGCAGCGGGAGCACCCGGCGACATAGCGGAAGAACGGTTGCCCGCGGGCGAGCGCCAGTTCGGTCAGGTCACGCTGGGCGCTGCTCCAGGCGGGCTCGTCACCGAGCAGGTAGGCGAAAACCGCGCGGTGGAAGGCGGCGGGACCGCGGTGATCGTCGTCGCCGAGGCGTGCGCCGATCTCGTTGAGCTCGACAGCTCTGGCCAGCAGCTCAGGTGCGAGGTCGGGGCGCAGGCCTTGCCACAGCGTCGTACGCAACGCGTGTGCGAGCAGTTCCTCGTCGCCGAGAGCCCTGGCGCGCGTCAGCGCGTCCTCACCGACCTGTCGAGCCTGCTGGGAATCCCCGGTGAACGAGGCCGCCCGGCCCATGCTCGCGCCGGCGCGCACCGCCAGCGGATCGTCATGATCCAGGCCGGCCGCGGCCAGTGCCTCGCGCAGCAGGGTCAGCGAACGCTGACCATTCGCCGAGGGGCGCCACGACGCGTCCTCGTGGCCGATGGCGGCCGTCAATCGGACACGGGGGTCCTCGTCGGCGCACAGGTCCTCGTAAAGGCTTCTGGCCGTTGTGAAGTCACCGCCGTGCATGTGGCAGCGCGCTGCCGCCGAAAGGAGCTCGACCCGCGTCGGGCCCTGCGCGACACGCACCTGCGCGGCGCGCTCGTACAGCACCGCCGCCTCACGGTAGGCGATTCCCCGCTCGGCCTGGTGGGCGGCGAGCACGAGATAGTGCACCGCTTTGTCCGCGTACCCGCGAGCGCGAGCCCGAAAATAGTGATGAGCGAGCGCGACGACCAGAGCTGGATCCCGCGCTTCGATCGCCCGCGCGATCCCGGCGTGCGCCGCCGCGAGATCGCTCGACGACATCCGGTCGAGCACGGCCTGGCGAGCCAGGGCATGCGCGAAGCGGTACTCGCCCTCGGCGGCGTCGGCGACGAGGAGTCCGGCTCGCACGCCGAAATCGATGCCCGCGAGGACCTCGGTCGGGTCGAGCGCGTCGGCCAGCAGCGCCGGATCTACGGCGTCGCCCGCCACCGCGGCCAGTTCGATCACTCGCGTGTGGTCGACATCGAACGCCGCGAGCCTGCGGGCGAGCGCGTCCTGGACCGAGCGCGGCGCGGCGACGCCGGATCGAACCGCGGCGAGGCCGCCTCGATTGGCCAGGTCGTGCCAATATTCCTGGAGGAAGAACGGATTGCCGCCGGTGTGATCGCGCAGCACCGGCGCGGCCGATCTCGCCGAGCCGGGCGACACCCCGGCCGCCCGGACGAGGTATTCGGCCACATCCTCGGTACTCAGCCCGACCAGGTCCATCCGGGCGACGCCGTCGAGGCGGTGCAGATCGGCGAGGGCGAAGCTGACCGCGTCGGTGAGGTCGGGGGCGGTGGTCCGGCGGGTCGCCAGCACCAGTAGTCGCTCCCCTGCCGTCGACTCGACCAGATGGGTGAGCATCGCCAGGGTCGGTTCCTGGGCCCAGTGCAGATCCTCGAGGACCAGCACCAGCGGGCGTCGCTCGGCGGTCGCCAGCAACACCCGCAACAGGGCGTCGAACAGGGCGGGCCGCGAGTCCGGCCCGCCGGGAACGGGCTCCGCGCTCGGCCAGTACCGCGACACGCTCGCGGTCAGGCGCCGCAGCGGAGCCGCCGCCGTGGGCGCGATATCGCGCAGGACCTCCGGCGGCAACTGCTCGAGTGCTTGTTCGAGAACGGCCACGAAGGGCCGGTAGGCGATGTCGAGATCTTCGCGGCACGCACCCCACAGCACCGTGGCGTGGGGGCGCAGCGCGGCGGCGGCCTCGGCGACCAGCCTGGTCTTACCGACGCCGGGTTCCCCACCCACGAAGACGACCTGCCGCCGATCGCTCTCGACGGCCGCCCAGACGGCTTCGAGCCGCTCGACTTCCGCACGCCGACCGACGAAGTCGGTGCCGCTGCTCGGCGAAGCCGATTCCGTCACTCATCGACCATAGCCGGATTCTATGACCGGCGAATAGTCCGATCTGACCCCCTCGCGATCGCGCGGATTCGGTCAGATCAGGTCAGGTGCGCGGAACCGGTTCTTCGTAGCGTCGGAAGAACCACAGCGCCCGCCGCGAAGGAGCACACCATGGCCACTCCGATCGAGGATCTGCCCATCGAGGTCGCCCAGGGCGACATGCAAACCCGGTACATCGAGTTGGGTGACATGGCTGTCCGGCACGCCCGGGTACCGGCCGGGACCGACTTCGGCCCTGTGCTGCGAGGCCTGCCCGACGACCGTTGTCCCTCTCCGCACTGGGGGATCGTGCTGGAGGGGTCGCTGCGCCTCGAGCACGCCGACGGCACGGTGGAGACCGCGAACGCGGGCGAGGTCTACTACTGGCCCGCCGGACACACCGCGACCTCGGCCGATGGCGCCGTTTTCCTCGAAGTCGGTCCTGTGGCGCCGATGCGCCAATTCCACGATCACGCGCTGCGCTTGTTCGGCTGACCGATCCGACCCGTCCAGGGAGCGACAATGAACGGCACACCCGTACTGACCATGCTCGAAGCGGTCCGCGGCGAGGTGATCACCTCGCAGTCGCCTGACTACGACGAGGCTCGCTCGGTGTACAACGCGATGATCGACCGCCGACCCCTCGCCATCGTCGGCGCGGTCGACGTCACCGATGTGCGCATCACCGTCGATGCCGCCCGCGAGAGCGGACTCGACCTCGCCATCCGCGCGGGCGCCCACAGCGTGCCGGGGTTCGGCACCGTCGACGACGGCATCGTCTTGGACCTGAGCGCGATGAAGGGCATCCGCATCGACCCCGAGCGGCGAACGGCCCGCGTGCAGGGCGGCTGCGACTGGGGCGATTTCGACCATGCCGCGCATTCCTTCGGGCTCGCCACCACCGGCGGCATCATCTCGACCACCGGCGTGGCAGGACTGACCCTCGGTGGCGGCATCGGCTACCTCGCCCGCGCGTACGGTCTGTCCATCGACAACCTCCGGGCCGCCGATGTGGTGCTGGCCGACGGCACCTTCGTGACCACGAACGCGACCGAGCACCCCGACCTGTTCTGGGCACTACGCGGCGGTGGCGGCAACTTCGGTGTGGTCACCGAGATGGAATTCGATCTGCACCCGGTCGACACGATCTACGGCGGACCCATGTTCTTCGAGCTCGACGCCGCCGAAGAGCTGTTGCGGACCTACCGCGACTGGATCGCCGCGGCACCGCGTGCGATGGGGGCCTTCCCCGGCTTCCAGATCGCCCCGCCGCTGCCGTTCATCCCCGAGGACCGCGTCGGTGAGCCGTTCGTGCTGGTGGTGTCGTGCTTCAACGGCGCCGACGAGCAGGCCGAGGCGCTGCTCGCGGACTTGCGGGCGGTCGCGACACCGGTGGCCGAACACGTCGGCCGGATGCCCTACCCGGCCCTCAACGGCGCCTTCGACGGACTGCTTCCCCCCGGCCTCCAGCACTACTGGAAAGCGGCGTTCCAACCCGAGCTCACCGACGGCGCCCTCGCCGCCCACCTCGAGTTCGGCCCGCGCGTGCCCGCTGTGCAGTCCACGATGCACCTCTACCCGATCGACGGCGCCGTGCACGACGTCGCGGTGGGTGACACCGCGTTCGCCTACCGCGACGCGAATTTCGCCCCCGTGATCGCCGGTATGTGGCCGGATCCGGCGGACAACGAGGCCAACATCGCCTGGGTGCGCGACTACCACGGCGCGCTCGAGCCCCACACCGCCGACGGTGGCTACATCAACTTCATGGCCTCCGACGACCAGGGCCGCATCCGCGCCAACTACGGCCCCAACTTCGACCGTTTGACCACCGTCAAGAAGACCTACGATCCGACCAACCTGTTCCACCTGAACCAGAACATCGCACCGGCGCGATAGTCGCCGGTGCGAGTTGTCAGGAAGTGAGATCGGCGGGTTCCGCTACGTGGCGGGCGTATTCGAGGATGCGCAGGGTTTCCACGGCGTCACGAGGGTCGACGGGGACCGGAGCTCCGTCGAGCAGGGCGGCGGCCATACCCGCGTAGAAGGCGGGGTAGTCACCGGGGAGGGTGGGAATGGTGCGTAGGTCCTCGCCCGCGCCGAAAGTGCCCCACTTCTCGGGTACGACTGTGCCCCAAGGTTTTCCGTCATCCGGGCGGCGGCCTGCGCGCAGATCGTCTTCCTGGGGGTCGAGGCCGGAGACGGTGTAGCCGCTGGCGGAGCCGAGCACGCGCATCCGCGGACCCAGCTGCGGCGCAACGGCGCTCATCCACAGTTGGGAGCGGGTGCCGTTGGCGTGGGTGAGGGCGATGAAGGCGTCGTCATCGGCTTTGACATCCGGGCGGCGGCGGTCGAGTTCGGCGTACACCTCGGTGACCGGACCGAACAGCGTCACTGCCTGATCAACGAGATGACTGCCGAGATCGAACAGGATGCCCGCGCCGTCCTCGGCATCACCGACTTCGCGCCAACCGCCCTTGGGCACCGGCCGCCACCGCTCGAACCTGGACTCGAACCGGCGCACCTCACCCAGCTCACCGGCCTCCATCAGCGCACGCACGGTCAGGAAGTCGTTGTCCCAGCGACGATTCTGGAAAACACTCAGCGGCAGGTCGGCCCGCACGGCGGCGTCGACCACTTCCTCGGCGTCGGCCGCCGTCACCGCGAACGGCTTGTCCACCACCACCGGCAACCCGGCGGCCAGCGCCTGCAACGCCAGCGGCGCGTGCGAGCGGTTGGGCGTGGCGATCACCGCGAGATCGACGTCCTCGTCCTCGACGAACATCTCCTGTGCCGACCCCCACACCCGCACCCCCGGATGCTCGGCCCGCGCCTGCTCGGCCCGCTCTTGCGATGAGGTCACCACGGCAGCTACCCGCATGCGCGGATCGGCGGCGATGAGCGGTGCGTGGAACACCGACCCGGCCAGGCCGTAGCCGACTACCGCAACTCCGAGCTGGTCCATCGCTGCCCCTTCGTGGTGGTCTGTCGGGAATCGAGTATGCCCCGGCGACCCTCCTGACGGAATCTCAGCGCGCGGGCAGGCGCCCCACCACCTCGCGCAGCACCGCGACGGCGACGGCGCAGTATTCGTCGCGTCGGTCGGCGCCGATGCCCGCGATCTCGACTTCGATCGTCTCCTCGTCGGAACCCGGCGCGCGGGCGGCCCGGGTGCAGATCGCAGAAGATCTTCCTTGGTCGACGAATATCGGGAGGCCGTCGACGGTGGTCACCTTGTCGCCGGTGGTGAAAGTGCTCGTGCGGAGCAGGTCGACGGTGAGGTCGACCCGGCCGGTCCACTCGCAGGTGTGCGCGTCGGCGACGGTCGGTTCCTTCGGCAGTGGGCCGATCTTGCGATCCAACTCCGCACGGTCGAGCAGCTCGCACGGGTCCTGCGTGACCAGCGACTTGTCACGGCCGGGAGCTCGCGGCGCACTGGTCAGTGACCGCGCGATCGCGCCGATCAGGTAATCGGCTGCGCCGCAATCCTTCTCCTCGGTGTGCTGGCTGAAATCGACGACCAGTCCGGCATGGCGCTCCCTACCCGGGCTCGCGATCACGCGGGCACAGCCGTGCGGGGTGCCGTGGATGATCGGGACATCGTCGACGAAACTCCGGTGCGCCGTCAGGTACTCCATTTCCTTGCCGAGGTTCAGCTCGAGATTGTTCTTGCCCGATACGGCCCGACAACCCCAACTCGAGGTCGGCGTCAGCTTCCAGGCGTCCTTGGGCAGCGGGGTCGGCGGGACCGGGACCGAATCACCCATAGCCGTGTCGAGCCAGGCGCAGGCGTCGATCTGGCGCAGTTCGGCGAGAGTCAGGCCCGTCACGGGCGCGGCCTCGCCCGAATCACGGCCGAGCACAACGACGCTCGTGGCCACGATGAGCAGCAGCGCTGCCAGGCCTGCCGCGAGCGCACGCCGAGCCCGTGGCTCGGTTTCTCGCCACCGGCGCACTGCCTCCGCGCGGACCGTCGCCACCGCAGCGGTGATGATTTCGGGAAGCGCACGCGTGGGTGCGGGCTCCGGCGCGATTGCCGGTGGCAACGCGGCAAGCAGCGACGACACCTGCTGCTCGATGCTGTCGATGTCGGCGACGACGGCCGGGGGCCACGGCGCCGGTGCGCTCGACGGCCCACCGAGATAGTCCAGGATCTGCGCCGGAGTCGGGCGTGCGCCCGGCTCCTTACGCAGGCACGCGGCGATCATCTCGCGCAGCGGCTCGGGTACGTGGCTCAGGTCGGGTTCACGCTGGGCGATGTTGAACAGGATGTAGGGCACCGACGGCGCGGTGAACGGGGCGAGGCCGCCCGCGGCGAACGCGAGCACCGAGCCTAGGGCGAAGACGTCGGCGGCCGGGGTGAGTTCGAGGCCGAGTGTCTGTTCCGGGGAGAGGAACTCGGGTGTGCCGAGGACCGTCGCCGTCCCGGATCGTGGCGGGCTCGCGGCCGGGGTGATGCCGATCTCACCGAGGCGGCCGCTGTCCCTGGTCAACAGGACGGTGTCGGCGCGCACTCGCTGGTGCACCAGACCAGCGCCGTGCACGGTTCGCAGTGCTGTCGCCAGCGCGGCGGCGAGCGCGCGCACCGCGGGCACCGACAGTGGGCCGTGCGTCGCGACCGCACGGTCGAGCCGCGTTCCGGGCACGAATGCCGACGCCAGCCAAGGCTTTTCCGCATCGGCATCGACATCGAGCACGGTGGTGTTCGACGCGCCGGCTACGCGCATCCCCGCGATGGCGCTGTGCCGCAGCCGGATTCGGAGATCCGGTTCGGCGAGCAGTTCCGGCTGCACCTGGTGCACGACGACCAGGGAGTCGTCCGGGGCGACGGCGAGCATCGGCCGGAAGCCGACCGTCGGCTCCAGCGCGCCGAGCAGGCGGTAGCGGCCGATGCGTTCTGGATCATCGGGGCCGAGCGATTGGATCGTCATGAGGTGGGCAACTTCGCGAGAATGGGGGCGAACAGCGCGGCCGCGGTGTCGCAGGCGTCGGGTGCGGGGGCGTTCGGGTAATAGGCCATCTTGATGATCTCCGCCCGGTCGTCGCGGGTCGGCCGGTGCATGGCGATGAGCACGCAGTGGTGGGGGGACCGCAGGTCGATATAGGCGGTCCGACCCGCGACGGTCATCTCTTTGTCCTTGTTCTCGCTGCCGTTGTCCGGCCGCATCCGGTCGTCGAAGGCGAGTCCGACCGCCCCGTCGGGACCCAGTGCCATACACCCGTGCGGGCCGTCCACCCGCGGCCACGCCGGGTCACCGATGATCGGCAGCACTGCCGCGCGATCCAGCACGACACAGGGATCGAGGAGCAGGACCGAATCGGATTCGTAGTCGACCAGCGGTGGATTCACCGACAGCCGATGCACTATCGCGGCGAGCGCACGTTCCGCGGTGGGACAACCGTCACGTTTCGACGGCTTCACCTGGGCCTGCATCGTAATGGCCAGCGGTAGGCCGCTCTGGGTCAACACGGTACGGTCGCAGGCGCCCGCCTCCTTGCGCTGCCCGAGGACCGGCATCCAGGCGATCGTGCTGCCGAACGGCGTCTTGTCCCTGATGATCTCCTCTTGTGGGACAGCGACATTGAAAGTGAAGAACGTCTGGTCCTCGTCCCAGCCGTAGATCGTGCTGCACCCGTCGGCGCCGTTTCTCGTGAGCTCGGCGGTGTGCTTACCGAAATCGCGCAGGACATCGGGCTTCAACAGCTCGCAGATGTCGAGGCGGCGGGCCTCGTCGGCGGTCAGCGCCAGCGGCGGATCCGCCATCGCCCGCGCGTGCCCGTCCATCCCGATTCCCAGGAACGCGATACCGGCGAGCACGAGCGCCGAGACCGCGGCGGCACCGACGACGAGGACGGCGCGGCGCGGAGGGCGGCCGAACGCGGGTCTGCTCGGTGGCGGCTCGTCCACCGCCTCGATGCCGGCCGCCCACCGCCCCGCCTCGGCCTGATGGTCGGCGATGCGTCTGCGGATGCGGACCGGCCAGACCGGTGTGGCGTCGAGCCCGCTCGCCACGTCGAGCAGCTGTTCCGGGGTGGGGCGCTGCGCCGGGTCCTTGGCCAGGCACGCGTCGACCAGCGGGCGCAGTCGCTCGGGAAGCGCACTGGTATCGGGCGTCCGGTACAGCACGTTGTAGAGCACCTGCGGTGTCGATGCCGCCTCGAACGGGCTCGCGCCGGACGCGGCCATCGCCAGGATCGCGCCCACCGCGAACACATCGGAAGCCGGGGTGAGCGGGCGGCATTCGGCCTGCTCGGGCGACATGTACGCCGGTGAGCCGAGAATCGCGCCGGTCGTGGTGAGCGCGACGTCGTCCTCGAGCGCCCTGGCGATACCGAAGTCGATCACCCGGGGACCGTCATTGGTGAGCAGCACATTGCTCGGCTTGAGATCGCGATGGATCAGTCCGGTGCGATGAATCTCGAGCAGCGCCATCGCCAGCCCGGTGGCGAGCAACCTGAGCCCGCTCGAGTTCAGTTTCCCGAACTCGCCGACCGCCTCCTGCAGCGACGGGCCCGCGATGTATTCCGAAGCCAGCCAAGGAACCTCGGCATCCGCGTCGTGGTCGACGACGCCCGCGGTGTACGCGCCGGTGACCTGCTGAGAGGCCAGCACCTCCCGGCGGAAACGCGCACGGAACTCGGGGCTGCCGGTGAACTGCGGGTGAATCTGCTTCACCGCGACCAGTCGGCCGTCGGGACCCTGGCCGAGCAGCACCTGGCCCATGCCGCCGCGACCGATCGTCGCGAGCATGCGATAGCGGCCCACTGTTTCAGTATCCTGCGGCCCAAGGGCTTTCATCGAACTACGCCCCCTCGGTACCGGCGAGCAACGCGTACTGCGCCGCCGCCATCTGCCGGACATCGTCGTCCTGGTTGCTCAGCAGGCGAACCACGAACTCGCCGTGTACCACCACGCAGGAGAACCGGATGGCCTCGAACTCGGACGGATTGGGCCGCAGCGCGCGGTGACACCGCACCATGGGGAGCTCGGGCACACCCGCCATGTCGGTGTAGTCCGCGGTCAGGGAGGCCGCGAGCTCATCGGCGTAAGCCACCGCGGCGGCGGGTGAGCCGGTGCGGAACAGAAACTTGTTGTGGGACACAGCGACCGCGGTGACCTGAGTGCGCTCGAACAGCGCCAACCGCGCCGACGGCCGACCTACCAGCAGGGCGAACGCGCGCGGACCGTACACCGCGAATTCCTGGTGCTCCGGGATGGTTCGGCCGGTCGACACCACCCGGGTCAGCAAACCGTCGGGGTCCATCCTGGTCATCGCGAATCGCTCGGGAGGCGTCGACGTGAAGCCGTCCAGCTCGGCGAGTTGCGCGCGATAGGTGCGGGTCAGCAGGTCGGTCAGCACGTCGGGATTCGGTTCGACGACCTTGGCGTAGATCCGGATCACCAGGTTCTTCCACACCAGCCAGCTACCGACAGTCGGCACACCGGGGCGCCAATGGTTCAGTGCCGCACCGAACTCCGGCACCGGCAGCGGCGCGTTGTCGATATTGGCCGCGAAGTCGGACGCGGCCATCGCGGCGGCGGCCTGCCCGGCGATCTCCTCGCTGGGCAACGCCAGGATCGCGATCGACAGAAATTTGAGAGTGGCCTCGTTGTGCACTTGGTCGTTGCCCGCGATCGCGCCGAAGCCCGCCAGCACGTCGAAAGGCGCCAGCGCCTCGCGCTGTGCGCTGGACAGCATCTC
This sequence comes from Nocardia sp. NPDC058633, assembly GCF_042717045.1. Taxonomy (NCBI): domain Bacteria; kingdom Bacillati; phylum Actinomycetota; class Actinomycetes; order Mycobacteriales; family Nocardiaceae; genus Nocardia; species Nocardia sp. NPDC058633. Next base: position 40,350 of record NZ_JBHXRA010000016.1, on the reverse strand, counting down.
GTCGATTCCGTCGAAGTCGACGATCACTCCGCCGCCGCGGGTCCGCGACAGGTCCGGGTCGATCTGCTCGGCGATCACCAGCCGCTCACCGATCCGCAGCGACTCGGTCAGGACACCGCGGTGATAGCTTGCCTGAGTGTCGTAGTCGACGGCGATCGGCTGGATCGCGTAGTCGCCGTAATCGGGACCCGGCTGGTCTCCACACGCCGTGGCGAGGCCGACGATCAGAACTGTGAGCGCCGCGAACCTACGCGACATGTACCGCACGAAACATTCCCCTCCGACCGAGCCGCCGCCGTGCGCGGCCGGTCCTCCCTACCTGCGGTGAAACTATCACCAGATGATCCGTGACCGCTACCGCGGCAACCGGCCGACGATCGCCTTCAGCACTGTTTCGGTATCGGCGCACAAGCCCGCGTCGGGCTGTCCGGTCGGGCGGGTGACCTGGACCGTGACCGCTTCCACGTAGGACTCGCCGATGTCTCGGAAGCGGTAGAGGCGTGGACAATCGGTCATCGCATCGGCCGCGTTCAGTTCCTCGAACACCACACCGTCACCGACATCGAAGGTCTTGCGCAGGAATGTCGGGAGGTCTTCGCGCCGGGGAACGGCGAGGGTGAGCCGCACGGTGGATGCGCCTCGCCACTCACAGGTGTGCGCGACACCGGAGCCGGGGACCGCTGCTCCAGCGGCGGTGATCTCGGCGTCCGATGCCAGCGCGCACGGATCGAGCGTGGCCAGTGTCCGCAGGGCTGCCGGCCTGCGCGGTGCGGCGGCGATCGTGGCGGCCAGCCGATCGAGGGCGTACTCGGCCAGCGCACAGGTTGTGCGTTCGGCGGTGCTGAGGGAAATACCCCAGCGCCCGGTGGCCGTGCCGTTGTCGATGCCGAACAGGCATTCGGAGCCGCTGCGCTGCACGGCGAAGCCGTTGGTCTGGGCGCCGGTCGGTGTGAATCCATCGGTGGCCGTGCCGATCTCGATCGTTATTCGGGCCGCGGCCGAGGTGCCCTCGCAACCCCAGCTGGAGGTCTGCTGCCACCGCCACTGCGCGATTTCGGCCTGACCTCCGGAGACGAGGTCATCGGGCAGACTGGCGCCGAGCGCCTGGGGCAACCAGCTGCAAGCATCGATCTCGCGCAGTTGCGCCATGCTCGGCAGGACCGCGGCCGGACTCGCTCGCACCGCGGGTTCCTCGCCGCGCAGCAGGACCGCACCGACCGTCCCCGTGATCACCACCGCCGTCACCACCGCGAGCGCGAGCGTGAGCCTGCTCCGATACCGCTTCCGGGCCGGGTCGGGCGGCAGCGCGGAGGCCTGGGGGATCGCGAAGGACGAAATAATCTGCGTCGCTTCCGGATCCGAGGTGAGCGAGACCAGAAACCGTGACTGCTCAGCGATCTCGGCATGGATCGATGCGGGCCAGGGCTGCGCCTGCACCGGCAGTACGCCCAGATAGTCGAGGATCTGCGCCGCCGTCGGGCGGGCAGCCGGGTCCTTGCGCAGGCACGCGCCGATCAGCTCTCGCAACTCGGGCGGCACCGCGTCGAGCTGCGGTTCGCTGTGCACGATGTTGAACAGGGTGTACGGCGCCGAGGTCGCGGCGAACGGACTCTGCCCGGTGGCCGCCATGACCAGCAGCGAACCGAGCGAGAAGACATCACCGGCCGCCGTCACCGGCCCGCTCATCGCCTGCTCCGGCGACATGTACGCGGGCGAGCCGACCACGGCTCCGGTCTCGGTGAGCTGTGCGCTGCTCTCGCCCGCATGGGCGATACCGAAGTCGATCACCCGTGGTCCGTCGGCGGCCAGGATCACGTTGGCGGGCTTGAGATCTCGATGTACCAGTCCTGCGCCATGAATGGAATGCAGCGCCGAGGCAAGGCCGGAGGCGAGCATGCGCAGGGCGGCTACCGGCAGCGGGCCGAGGTCGCGCACCGCCCGGTCGAGCGGCACTCCGGCGATGAATGCCGAAGCCAGCCAGGGATTCTCGCCGATGTCGAAATCGACCACGGCGGCAGTGAACGCACCCGAGACGCGGGTGGAGATGCTGACCTCGCGAGCGAAACGGGCCCGAAAATCACTGTCGTCGAGCAGATGTGGATGAATCTGCTTGATCGCGACGAAACGCCCATCCGGCCCGGAGCCGAGCAGGACTCGGCCCATGCCACCAGCGCCGAGGACCCCGAGCGTGCGGTAGCGGCCGATGATCGGCGGTTCGTTCGTCGCCAACGGTTCGATCACTTCGGTGCTCCCCCACATCGATACCCGCGCCGACGGCGCGCCTGCCGACTCACCGGACCAGTGCGGCTGGTTCGCCAGCAACCTAGCATCCGCGGCGAGCGGCGATCAGCGATCAGCGAGCGGCGCCCGATACCTTGCTCGCGACGAGCACCGCGCACAACACGATCACACAGCTGAAGGCGGCGGTGAGCGAGAGTTTTCCGGCAGCGGCGTCGAGTAACACAGCCGCGACGAGTTGGCCCGCCACCGAAGTGAGGCCGAGCAGCAGGACGCCGATCAGGCCGACTGCGACGGCGGCCAGGGCGATGAACGCGACGCCGATCAGGCCGCCGGTGTAGAGCCAGGGTTCGGTGGGGAATTCGGTGGGCAGGCCGGTGGTGGACAACGTGTAGAGGTCGAGCAGGAGCAGGGCGGTCAGGCCTATTCCGAAGTTGATCAGGGTGGCGGTGAAGGGGCCGCCGGTGGCGCCTACTCGGCCGTTGACCGCTTGCTGCCAGGCCAGGCCGATGCCCGCGAGGGCGGGTAGGACGATGAGCAGGGCGGGAATGTCCGGGACGCCGGTGGCTACCGTGGTCGGCGCGGATCCTGCTCCGGCCGACAGGACGACCCCGGAGAGGCCGAGCGCGGCGGCGAAGACGCGCCACGGGGTGATCGGGGTTCGGCCGTTCGGGGCGATGCCGAGGCGGTCGACCATGAGGCTGCTCAGTAGTTGGCCCGCGACCACGGCGACCGTGAAAGCGGTGACCCCGATCGCGGCGATGGTGAGACCCTGGGTGGCGACGAAGAACGCGCCACACAACCCGCCGAGCAACTGCCACGCCGGTAACTCGCGCCGGGCTACCGCGACCCGAACCTTGGCCGCACCCGCTCGCAGCGCCGGGCTGAAGGCGAACGCGACCAGCAACGCGACGAGCCCGGTACCGAAGCTGATGGTGGCCGCCGCGATCCCGTCGGACAGCCGCGCACCCAAGGCCCCGTTGATCCGCCCCTGCACCGCGACACCGGCGCCGATACAGAGCCCGAACCCCAGCCCGACACCATGCCGCCCGACCACCGCACTCCCCTCGCCACCGACCATGCCCGACCACGAGCATGCCAGCCTGCACCCGCGGGCCCGCCGTCGAGCGCGCCGCCGGTTATTGTTCCGCTCGGCGGGGCGGGAGCCACGTCGGTGTCAATGCCGCGGCGACCAACAGCACCAATCCGAGCAGCGCGATCGTCGTCGACATCGACAACCACCGCGTCGCCACCGCGACGAACCCGAACACGCCCAGCGCGACGATCTCCGAGAGCAATCCCGACACCGAGGTGACAGTGGCCCTGGCCGACCCCTCGATCGCATCCTGCAGCCGAGCGCCGGCGATGACCTCGGCATTGAAGTCGATGCCGTAGGCGATGCCGATACCGATGAACCCCACCCAGACCAGTGCCGGGCCCGCTGTCACACCGACCGTCAACGCGCCGGCGATGAACAGGATCGCGGCGGCCAACAGCGCGAAGGCCAACGTCCGAGCCGACACGACCTCGGTGCGGCCCGCCAGCAGTGAACCGATCAGCGAGCCCGCGACGGTGACGCCGACCAGCAGTGCCGAGGTACTGGTCGAAGCACCTCCGGAGACCGCGAGGAGGCCGAAGTACTCGTCGAAGGCGGTGACGCCGTAGAGGAGTGCGCCGAGCAGCACACCACGACGGACCTTCCGGACGTGAAGTGCCTCGGAGAGCCCGGTTTCGAGCATCGTGAGATATCGAGACGAGGGGCGATCGTGCGAATTCGGTGGGGCCGCAGCCGCACCCGGCTTGACGTGCGGGCCCAGCGGTTCGGGTGCGGGCTCGTCGTCCAGATCGTCGACGGCGGTGGCGGAGATGGCCACGGGCGCGCTGGGTAGTGCCAGTGCGGTGAGCGTGTGCACGAGACCGACACCGACGCTCACCCAGCCCACCAGCGCATAGCCGCCGACAGCGAACAGCGGTGCGGCGGCGAGGATCGCCACGAGGACGGTGCCCTCCTGCGCACCGCGCGCCCAGCCCATGATTCGCGCGTACGCCGACGGTTCACCACGCGCGACCAGATCGTCGTAGACCAACGCCTCGAAGGTGCCCGATTCCAGTGCGCCCGCGATACCCCAGACGAGGAAGCCCAGCGCGAATCCGACGAACGACGGTGCCAGCATCCAGATCGCGAAGCACGCGGCCTGCAACACACAGCTCAGGATGAGCAGGTGACGGCGGGAAACCGTGTCGGCCCAGGCGCCCGAGGGCACCTCGAGCAGGAACGCGGTCACCGACCAGATCGCCAGCAACAACGAGATCTGCGCGGTACTCAGCCCGTGATCGGCGAAAAGCACGCCGTAGAGGGCATAGATCGGCAGCAGGTCGCGCGTCGCCTTGAACAGGACCGCGCGCACGGTGAGGTCACGGACGCCGGTCGGATCACGCCTCAACCAGGCCACCGCGTGCCGGAGCGGGGAAGGTCAACAGCCGTAGAGGAGCATTCGCATGGGCTCTATCGTTCGCGTCGCGTCCAGCCGGGTCAAGCGAATTATCCGAGCGGAATCCAGCCGTTGGCGGCGAGGGAATCGTCGTCGTCGGTGGTGGCGCCGGTCAGGGGGCGACCGTCGTTGAGGTCGTTGATGAGTTCGGCCACCGGGTGGGAGTCGCTGTAGTGGTAGCCCTGGGCCAGGGCGAAGCCGAGCTCGGTGAGGACCGCGGCCTGGTACTCGGTTTCCACGCCCTCGGCGATGACCTGCAGGTCCAGGGACTTGCTGAGGGCGGCGATGACGCTGAGCAGCGGCGGAGCGGGGGAATCGGAGCGGATGGCGGCGACGAAGGACTGGTCGACCTTGAGGATGTCGCTGGGGATGGTGGCCAGGCGGCTCAGCGAGGAATACCCGGTGCCGAAATCGTCGATGGCGATGCGCACGCCACGGTCGCGCAGGGTGTGCAGGTTGGTGATCGCGGTCTGGGATTCGGCGGCGAGTTCGCTCTCGGTGACCTCGAGGACGAGTTGGTCGGCGGGCCAGCCGGTATCGGACAGGATGGTCGCGACCCGCTCGGCGTATTCGGTTTCGGCCAGCTCGAGGCCGGAGACGTTGACGTTGAGGGTGAGGTTCAGCGAGGCGAAGCTCTCCTGCAGGCGGGCGGCGTCGGCGCAGGCGCGGCGCAGGACCAGCTCGTCGAGGTCGGAGATGAGGTCGTATTCCTCGGCGACGCGGATCAGGCCCTCGGTGGTGACCTCCGGTTGCGCGCTCGACGACCAGCGCAGCAGCGCCTCGACACCGACCGCTTGGCCGCCGTCCTCGGTCAGGCTGACGATCGGCTGGTAGTGCACATCGAGCGCACCGCGGTCGATCGCCTCGCGCAGTTCCACCGCCAGCGGTAGCTGACGCGACGACTCGAGCACCGTGCGGTTGCGCCCTGCCTGCTTGGCCCGGTACAGACCCACATCGGCACGGCTGACCAGCAGCGAACCGGATTCACCCGGCTGCCAGGAGGTGACACCGGCCGAGCAGCCCATGGTCACCGCGGCGCGCAGCTGTTCGGTGAGCAGGATCGCGGCCTGCTCGGTGGTGCCAGGCAACAGCAGCGCGAACACGTCGCCGCCGAAGCGGGCCAGCACCTGGCCGGGGGCGAGCAGGTCGAGCCAGGTATCGGCGACTCGCTGCAGGACGGCGTCGCCCGCACGGTGGCCGAGGTGGTCGTTGATCTTCTGGAATCGGTCGAGGTCGACGAGCACCAGGGCCATGCCCTGACCGCCACGACCGGCCGCGTCGATCGCCGGGTTGAGCTGCTTCTCGAAACCGCGACGGTTGAGCAGGCCGGTGAGCACGTCGATATCGGCTTCCGACGCCATCCTGGTAAGGATGCCGACCACCACACCCGCACCGAAGGTGACACCGGCCGGGATCAGCCCGGACCACCACGGCAACCCGCGCGCGGGCAGCACCAGCAGACACAGCACCATCGCGAAACCGATATGCGCCGCGGCCTGGGTCCAGGCGAAGAACAGCGCCGCGTCACAGGCGACGAACACGAAGAACGAGGCCAGGGTGATGGCGCCGACCAAGTTGGGGAAGTCGTAGACCGCGATCGCGACGAGCACGGCCGCGGTGGCGAGATAGGCGTGATGCAGACCGTGCGGCATCCGCGGACCCCACGCCAGCAGCGTGAGCCCGAGCAGCACCGAGATCGCCGCCGCGGTACCGACCACGGTGCGATTGCCGTCGTCACCCGGTGCGACGGCAGTGATCATCAGGCCGAGGACACCACCGAGAACGTAGAACGCCCCCGTTGTCCTGGCCATGACCTTTGCCGTCGCCAACGCCGATGCCGCCCGCACCCGGGTTCGGGTATCGCCGCGCGCCCCGATTCCTCGCACGAGCACCAGCCTAGATGTTGATGGGTCAGGGTGTTTGCCACATCCGACAAATGGACGTCAGCAAACAATGAGCATCCTACGGCGTCAGCACATCGGTGCCGACGAACGGGACCAGCGCCGCGGGCACGCGCACCGAACCGTCGGCCTGCTGGTGGTTCTCCAGGATCGCCACGATCCAGCGCGTGGTGGCCAGTGTGCCGTTCAGCGTGGCCGCGACCTGCGCTTTCCCGTTCTCGTCGCGGTAGCGGACCGAGAGCCTGCGCGCCTGGAAGGTGGTGCAGTTCGACGTGGAGGTGAGCTCGCGATAGGTCTGCTGGGTGGGCACCCAGGCCTCGCAGTCGAACTTGCGCGCCGCCGAGCTACCCAGATCGCCGCCCGCCACGTCGATCACCCGGTAGGGCACCTCGATCGCCGCGAGCATCTCGCGCTCCCACGCCAGTAGCCGCTGATGCTCGGCTTCGGCCTGGTCAGGGGTGGTGTAGACGAACATCTCCACCTTGTCGAACTGATGCACGCGAATGATGCCGCGGGTGTCCTTGCCGTAGCTGCCTGCCTCGCGGCGGAAGCACGACGACCAGCCCGCGTACCGCTTCGGCCCCTCGCTCAGGTCGAGGATCTCGTCGGAGTGATAGCCGGCCAGCGGCACCTCCGAGGTGCCGACGAGGTAGAGGTCGTCTTCCTCGAGGTGGTAGACCTCGGCCGCGTGCTGACCGAGGAACCCCGTGCCCGCCATGATCTCCGGGCGAACGAGCACCGGCGGGATCATCATGGTGAACCCGTTGGCCACCGCCTTCTGCGCGGCCAGCTGCAGCAGGCCCATCTGCAGCAGCGCGCCGTAGCCGGTCATGAAGTAGAACCGCGAACCCGACACCTTCGCGCCGCGCTCCATGTCGATCAGGCGCAGCGCTTCGCCGAGCTCGAGATGGTCCTTGGGCTCGAAGTCGAAAACCGGTGGGGTGCCGACGGTCTCGAGTACGACGTAATCGTCCTCGCCGCCCGCGGGCGCGCCTTCCTGCACGACATTGGAGATCGCGCGCTGCGCGGCGTCCAGATCGGCGTCGGCGGCGTGCTGGGCGAGCTCGGCCTCTTTGACCTTGGCGGACATGTCGGTGGCGGCGGCCAGCAGCGCGGGGCGCTCCTCCTTGCTCGCCTTGCCGATCACCTTGCCCATGGCCTTGTGCTCGGCGCGCAGGTTGTCGGCGGTGGCCACGGCGGCCCGGCGCGCGGCGTCGGCTTCGAGCAGGGCGTCGACGAGCGCGGGGTCCTCACCGCGGGTCCGCTGCGAGGCACGGACGGCTTCCGGGTTCTCGCGCAGGAATCGGAGGTCGATCATGAGAATCAAGCGTAGTTGTTTACGCAACCCTTAATCTTTCGGCCTATGCCAATCGGGCAGCGCAGGGGCATAGTTGCGGTGTGAGTACCTCTTTCGACACCGCCGTCATCGATACCGCGCTCGCCGATCTCACCCAGGGGGAAAAGACCTGGGCCGCGACAGACCTGCGTCGCCGCCGCGAACTGCTCGACGAACTGCACGCGCTCACCGCCCGCGACGCCGAGGCCTGGGTCGCCGCCGCCCGCACCATCAAGAAGCTCGACGCCGACAGCCCCCTGCTCGGCGAGGAGTGGATGTCGGGCCCGATGACGATGCTCGCGGGCGCCGCGGCGCTGAGCGAGTCGATGGCCGCCCTCGAGAAGGGTGTGGGCCCGATCGACGGCGTCGAACTCACCACCGCGCCCGGCGGCCGGGTGGCGGTGCCCGCACTGCCGTACGGCATCTACGACAAGCTGCTGCTGAGCGGGTTCAGCGCCGATGTCTGGCTCAAGCCCGGCGTCGATGCCGCGACCGCGCGTCGCAAGGCGGGCCTGGCCCAGCGCGAACCCGCGAAGACCAACGGTGTCGGCGCGGTACTCGGCGCGGGCAACATCATGTCGATCGCGCCGCTGGACACCCTCTACGAGCTCTACGCCAACAACCGCGTCGTCGCGCTCAAGCTCAACCCGATCACCGATCCGCTGCTGCCGGTGTTCCAGGCGATCTTCGCGCCGTTCATCGAGCTCGGTGTGGTGCGCATCCTCACCGGTGGCGCTCCCGAGGGCGGCTATCTGGTGAACCATCCGCTGGTCGCGCACGTGCACATGACCGGCGGGGCGCCGACCCACGACGCGATCGTGTGGGGACCGGGCGCCGACAAGACCGGCGAGCCCATCCTGGACAAGCCGATCACCAGCGAACTCGGCGGTGTCGCGCCGTGCATCGTGATCCCAGGCGACTGGGCGGCCGCCGATCTGAAGTTCCAGGCCGAGCACGTGGCCACCCAGCGCCTGCACAACGGTGGCTACAACTGCGTCGCCGCGCAGACCGTGGTGCTCGCGGCGGACTGGCCGCTCAAGCAGCAGTTCCTCACCGAACTGCGGGCCGCGATCGACAACGCGCCCGCGCGCACCGCCTACTACCCGGGCAGCGACAACCGCGTGGCGGACGCACTCGCGGCCTACCCCGACGCGGGCCGCGCCAACGGCCGCCTCCTGGTGGAGAACCTGCCTGCGGTCGGCACGCCGCTGTTGCGCACCGAGTACTTCTCGCCGGTTCTCGGCGTGGTCGAACTGCCCGGCACCGGAGCCGAATTCCTCGGCAACGCGGTCGATTTCGCCAACGAACAGCTGATGGGCACCCTGGGCGCCAACATCATCGCCGACCCCGCGACCATCAGCGAGCTCGGCCCGAAGCTCGACACCGCGATCGAGAACCTGCGCTACGGCACCGTCGCCCTCAACGCCTGGACCGGCCTCGCGTTCCTGACTCCGCGCGCCAGCTGGGGCGCCTACCCGGGCCACACCATCGACGACATCCAGAGCGGTATCGGCGTCGTACACAACGCCTTCCTCCTCGACGACGTGGAACGCACCGTGGTGCGCGGCCCCTTCCGCCCAGCCCCGCGCTCGATCCTGCGCGGCGAATTCGCCCTCACCCCGAAGCCGCCGTGGTTCGTCTCGAACAAGACCGGCACCTCCACCGGCCGCAAGCTGACCGATTTCTACGGCGACGGCAAGCTGCGCCGCATCCCGGGCATCTTCGTGTCAGCTCTGCGGGGCTGACCCGGCAGCCCGCCACGACAAATACACTCGTCGACGATGTCGAAGAAGCAGAGCAACCCAGCCGAGGGACCCGCCGCGCCCAGTCGCGGCGGCGCCCTGCACCTGTCCGCGACGAAACTGCGTTGGGGGCTGCTGTTGGCCGCCCTCGGGGCGGTGATCGCGGCCATGGTCACCATGACCGTGACGGGCTTCGACACCGACAAGGTGGAAGCGCACCAGCCCGGCGCCGAACCGGTGGTGCGCGACAAGGAGTTCAGCAAAGCGGCGAAGGGCGACTGTCTGACCTGGTCCAGACCCGACCGCAGCGACCTGGTGAAGGTGGGCTGCGGCGACAAGCACCTGTTCGAGGTGGCGGGCGTCATCGATCTCAGCGCCTATCCGGGGCGTGAGTTCGCCGAAGGCACCCGCCACCCCGATTCGCTGCGCATGACCGAACTGCGCGACGAACACTGTGTGACCGCCGTGCAGAAGTACTTGGGCGGGCGGTTCGATCCGCGCGGCAAGTTCATGGTGAACGTGATGTCGCCGAGCCCGGCAGGCTGGCAGCACGGCGATCGGACCCTGCGGTGCGGGGTTCAGGTCGCCGCCACCACCGCCAGCCCCGCCTCCACCGGCAGCCTGCTCGACAGCGATCAGTCCAAGATCCACGCCACCGGCACCTGCCTCGGCATCAACCAGAACCTGCCCACCGATCCGGTCGACTGCGCCCAGCCGCACTCGGTGGAGATCGTCGGCACGGTCGATCTGGCCACCAACTTCACCGGTGGACCGCCGTCGGAAGCCGAACAGGACAAGTTCGTCGAAGCCGAGTGCAACCGCCTCTCCGCCGACTATCTCGGCAGCCCCGACGCGATCCGCAACAAGACGCTCACCCTGTTCTTCGACTACCTGGAGCCCGCCAGCTGGCTCGCGGGCAGTCACAAACTGGACTGTTGGCTCGGAAAAGGTGCCGACCGTGAGGGTTTCGCACCCATCGTCGGCTCGGCCCGCGGCGAGATCCTGATCGACGGACAGGCCCCGGTGCCCCCGCCGAACACCGGACGCTCGACACCGGCTCCGTTGCCGGGCGCCGCGCCACTGCCGCCGCAGCCCCAGCCGAGGTGATGTTGTCCGAGCGGATGCCGCAGCGGCGATTCGAGGAGTTGGTCAGCGATGCCCTCGACCGGATCCCGGCGGAACTGGCCAATGCCATAGACAACGTTGTGGTGCTGGTAGAGGCCCGCAACGACGAGGAACCGTCGCTGCTCGGGCTCTACCACGGGATCGCCCTCACCGAACGCGACAGCTATTACGCTGGATCGTTGCCGGATACCATCACCATCTATCGAGAGGCTATTCTCGACATCTGCAACACCGACGACGAGGTGGTCGAGGAAGTCGCGATCACCGTGATCCATGAAATAGCACACCATTTCGGGATTGACGACGAGCGGTTGCATGAGTTGGGATGGGGTTAGCGAAACTGGGTGGGGAATCGATGGAACCGAATGACCCGCTCTCGCGTCCAAGTACTCGTAGGGGGAATTCTCGTGGTTCCCGATAGCCGCCACCAGAAGGAGTCGGGTCATGGTTGGACACGTTCTCGTTGCACCTGAAATCGTCCTCGCCGCTGCCGCAGAGCTGGATCTGCTCGCGGAGCGCCTCGCCATCGCCGCCGGCCTCGCCGGGCCGACGACCCATGTGTTGCCGTCCGGCGCCGAAGAGGTGTCGCTGCTCGCGGCGTCCCACTTCAACAAGGCGGCGGCCACGCACGACAGCTCGATCGCCCAGGGCATCCTCGAGCTGCATCACGCGGCCGCGACCCTGCGCTCGCAGCTGACGACTCATATCGGGGAAGACGTGGTCCGCGCGGCGACGATCAACGCCGTCCAGGTGTAGTCGCACCGAACTCGTCGATGATCATTTACTCAGGGGAGAAACAAGCATGACCGCAGGGATCACCGGGGTGTTCTGGCTGCCTCGTATGGCCGAAGTGAACTCCACCACGCTCAACGCGGGCGCACACGCGATCCCGATCAGCGCGGCCGCCACCTCGTGGGGCACGCTGGCCGCCGCGTGGGGCGATGCCGCCTTCACCGTCACGCGGGTGATCGCGGAGGTCGGTGTCGGCCTCCAGGGCGTCAACGGCATCGCCGTGCTCGCCCGTCTCGCGCCGTTCGCCGGCTGGGCCAGCCAGCAGGGCATCATGTCCGCCGCGCTCGGTGCCAAGTGCGCGGCCAACGCCACCGCCTACACCGTCGCCTCGATCGCGATGCCGAGCCTGCCCGAGATCGCCGCGACCAACACCGCGGTCGCCGCCTCGGCCAACCCGCCCGGTGTCGTCTCCGGCGCCTTCGAGGTCGCCGAGGTCGCGCGCCACGCGATGGACATCCGCGCCGCGCTGGTGATGGAGACCTACGAGGCCGCCACCACGGCCACCGTCACCACGCCCGGTGAGTTCTCCATGCCGCCGGCGATCGCCAGCGGCGCGGGCTCCGCGGCGCAGGGCGACTTCGGTGGGGGCGACCCGCTGCAGACCGCGGTCGCCGCGGCGCAGGCCTTCGTCAGCAACCCCGGCGTGGTCAGCGCGGCCACCCAGGCGGCCAACACCGCGGGCGGCGTGCTCACCAGCGGTGTCGGCACCGTCGGCAACATCGGTGCCTCCGCCATCTCCGCGGCCACGGCCACCGTGCCCGCGGGCACCGCCGCCGTCGCACCCGCGATGGCCGGTGTCGGTGCCGCCGGTGCCGCGGTCGGTGGCATGGCCACCACCTCGGCCGGTCTCGGTGGCGTCAGCGCGGGCTCGCTGAAGCTGCCCGAGGGCTGGGGTGCTCCCGCCGCGAACGCGACCGCGAGCGCGCCGGTCTCGGAATCGGTGGTCAACCGGGTCGACAGCGCACCTGTGCGCAACACCGGCACCGGTGCGGGCAACCCGCTGATGGGCAACCGGCAGAAGGGCGAGGAGGACGACGAGCACGAGGGCGTCGACTACGTGCGCTCCGACGAGTTCACCGATGGTCGCTACGCGGCCGAAGGTGTGATCGGCGCCGATCTCGCCGGATCGGCCAAGTGACGGTTCTCGGCACCGGCAGCGGAGGTTCGCTGCTCGGCGCCGTCGTGCTCTCGCTCGACGACATGCAGTTCCTCCTGGAGAAACTGGAATTCGACGAGATGCCCGTGGTGCTCGACGCCATGGGCCGCTATGACAACGTCACCGCGCACGACGCCGCCATGAACGTGGCACAAGCCGCCCTGGCCGAACGCGAACTGCTGTTCGGCCAGGTGGTGGCACCCGAACTGGCCGAACGGCTGCGGGTGCTCTACCGGCCGCAGTGGATCATCGCGCTGCGGTGGGTGGTGGCGGGCCAGGTCAACCGATTCTGTCTGGCCCAGGGCGACGACCGTGCGGTGGTCGCCCTGCGCGGGCCGGAGTCCTACGTCATCGACGACGCCGGTCTCGATCTGCCCGGCGCGGTGCTGCAGGCACTCGGACCGGTCGAGGCGCTCGAGCTGTACGGAATGAACGCTCCCACCGAACAGTTGGCGCCGATCTTCGGCGACACCGGCGACGCGGCCGCCACCGCCCAGCGCCTGAGCAAGGTGGGCAATCCGACCACCGACGCGCAGGTGCTGTCCTCGGCGCTGGTGGAGATCCACTCCTACGCCGAGATCGTCGGCGTGGCCTACGGTGACGGCACCCGCGATATCCAGGACAACCACATCGCCGTATTCAACACGCGCGCAGGCAGATTCATCATCACCGCCAGCGTCGCCGACGACGGAGTGAAGTGGTCGTCCATCGCCAGCGGCACCAACGCCCGCCTCCGCACCGCCGTAGCCGACCTCATCGAGTCCCTACCGGTCCGCACCGAATTCCCTACCGCGGCAGCCACTAACCCGGCGTAAGCCCACCCCACCCCACCCCGCCCCAACCCAACCCCAACCGCCCCCACCAAACGCCCCCACAAGTCAACCGTGAACCGTAGGCGCAGCCGGAGCGTTCAACCCATCGGGTCGTCGGCCGAGGAGTCTGCCTTGGTGGTGAACGGTGGGGTGAATTTGCCCCAGCGTAGGCATTCCCAGCCGCCGTCCTCGGTCGGGAGCAGTTCGATGGTCTCGGTGTTGTCGAGGTGGTTGTTCGTCGTGAACGGCGGCGCCACCCCGGCGAGCGCCTTGCCGATCAGGCGCATGGCGGCGCCGTGGTTCACGACCACGACGTCACCGTCGGCATCGTCGGTCAGGAACTCCGCGCGCAGCCCGTCGAGGACGGGCAGGATGCGGGCAAGCACTTCGTGGCCGGATTCGCCGCCGGGGGCTCTGACGTCGAGTTCGCCGAGGTGCCAGCCGCGATAGATCCGCTGGAAGAGCTCGTGCGCTTCCCGGTCGGAGCGGCCGTGTAGCTCGCCGACCTGCACCTCGCAGAGGCCGTCGAGCACGTATGCCGGTGTGCCGGTGGCTTCTTCGATGTAGCCGGCGGTCTGGCGGGCACGCAACGCGTCCGACGACACCAGCACCTGGGGCGCGCGCTCCAGGCCGGCGCCGAACGCTTTGGCCTGTGCCACACCACGTTCGGTCAGCGGCAGACCTGGCACCGCGGTGTCGAGGATCTTCGCGACGTTGCCCTCGGTCTCGCCGTGGCGCACCAGAATCAGTTTCGCGCGGGTTGTCATAGGTCCGCGACCCCCTTTCGCAATTGCGTCAACCATTCCGCCGCGGGCTCGTCCGACGGCGGCGGTGTACCGACCGCCGCTGTCGCGGGCCAGGAGCCGAGGAATCGGACCCGGGTGGTGCGGTGCAGGGCTTTCAACGTTTCGGCCACCGCCGGGTCGTCGAGGTGGCCCACGCAGTCGAGGTAGAACCGGTAGGTGCCCATGCCGGTGCGGGTGGGGCGCGATTCGATGCGCGTGAGATCGACTCCACGCGTGGCGAATTCGGCGAACGCGCGCATCAGCGATCCGGGCTCGTTGGGCAGTTCGAACACGACGGAGGTCCGGTCGGCGCCGGTGGCCGCAGGTGCGACGCCCGGCGGGGTGACCAGGACGAAGCGGGTGATGGCCTGGTCGTGGTCGGCGACACCGCCCGCCAGGGCGACCAGGCCGAGTCGTTCGCCCGCCAGCGCGGTCGAGACCGCCGCATCGGCCGTACCGGCTACCACGTCTTCGGCGGCGGCCGCGTTGGACGCCGAGGTGAACGGGCGCGCCTCGGGCATGGTGCGCGCCACCCACTCCCTGACCTGTGCCGCGGCCACCGGGTAGGCGGCCAGCGTGCGCACGTCGGCCAGGGATGTTCCGGGCCTGGCCAGGATCGTGAAGGTCACCTCGAGCTCGGTTTCGGCCATGATCTGCAACCGCGGCCCGATGGCGAGGGAATCCAGGGTCGCCGGGATGGAGCCCTCCACCGAACTCTCGATCGGCACCACCGCGCCGTCGACCTGTCCGGCCCGGATCAAGTCCAGCGCGGCCCCTTGGCTCGGCGCGGCGACCCGCTCGACCGGGCCGTGGAAGGCCCCCGAGTTCTCGAACTTCGCCAAGGCCATCTCGGTGAAGGTTCCGGACGGTCCGAAATACGCAATACGCGGCACACACAAAGATTAGCTGGACCGCCGTCGAAGCTCGCCGGGCTCAGGAATCCAGGACCGCGAGCGCCGCGGTGACCGCCTGTTCGTCGGGGGTTTCGATGGCGAGCAGGACGGTACGGGTGGCCTCGATCGCGGCGGGTTTCAGCGACGTCAGGAAGGGCAGGTCGGGGGTGGTGAGGGCGGTGCGGATGTCGTCGCCGCAGAGGGCGGCGACTGTGCCCGCGACGACGGCGAGGGCACGGGGACCGCTGGTGGTGCGGGCGGTGAAGCCGTGGTCGGCGTGGGCGATACCGGCCAGGAAGGCGGCGAGCTCGGGATCGGGAATGTCGACGTTCACCGGGGTGGGGGAACTGCCGTCGGGGCGGACCAGGTCGGCCACGAGGCTGCGGCGGGCGGGGGCCGACAGGCTCAGCAGGACGGGTTCGGCGGGGGCGGAGTGGTCGTCGCCGTGGTCGTCGTGCGTCATCGGTCCACCGTATCGGCTCGATTCTTCGGGGTGTCCTCTTGCGTGGCGAGCGTTTGTAACTTAGCTTAGGTTTACCTAATCAAACGTTTCGCGGAGGTTGTCATGCCGAGCCCCACCACGATCCTCGCGCCGACCACCGCCGAGCGGGTGCGAAGCGCGTGCGCTCATGCCGAGACAGCGGTGCTCGCGCTTCCCGGGATCGACCCGGTCCCCACATCGCTGCACCACCTGCGCCACTGCGGCGACGCGGTGATCGCGGTGCCCGCGTCCTCGCTGGCGGCCGCCCTGGCCGCCACGGCCAACGAGACCTCCGCGGTCCTCGAACTCACCGATCACGCGCCGCTGCCGCTGCGCGAGCCGGTCCGGGCGCTGGTGTGGTTGCGCGGATGGGTGCGCCAGGTACCCGAGCACGCGCAGCGCGCCCTCGCCGTCGAAATCGCCAAGGACTACCCGCATCCGGGCCTGCTCGATGTCGGGCACGGGGTCACGTTGCTGCGGATCGTGGTGAACTCGGCGGTGCTGGCCGACACCGCGGGCGCCGAATCCGTCGACCACGCCGACCTGCGCGCCGCCACCGCCGACCCGTTCTGCGAGCTGGAAAGCGCTTGGCTGCAGCACATGTCCGAGGATCACGCCGACGTGGTGGCCCAACTGGCCCGCCACCTGCCGACCCGGCTGCGGGGCGGGCTGGTGCATCCGCTCGCCATCGACCGCTACGGCATCACGCTGCGGATCGAGAGCAAGGACGGTGATCACGACGTCCGCCTGCCCTTCCCCACCCCTGCCGACAACATCGAGTCGCTGAGCCGCGCGGTGCGCGTGTTGGCGGGCTGCCCGTTCCTGAACGGCCTGCGCCGCATCTGACAGGGCCCGCCGGGAACCGACTCCGCCGCGGTCGCTGCTTACACTGCGCGGCATGCGTGTCGATCCTCCCCAGGACCAACTGAGCGAGCGGGACAGGTTCGGGCTGCGAGTCGAGATCGCGGTCGTGCTGCTCGTGACCTTCGGGTTGAGCGGGATCAGTGCCGGTCTGTCCCTGCTCGATTCGGCGCTGTCGCCGGGTGGGGTCGGTGGGCGGACGGTGGCGTTGAACGCGTCGCGGTCGAACAATTCGTTTCTCGATCTGCTGTTCCAGCTCGTCGGGGTGACCCGGCTGCTGGCGTGGGCGGCGCTGGGCCTGTATCTGTTGTGGCGCAGCGGGATCGGGCCGCGGCTGATCGGGCTGGCACGGATCCGGCGCGGCGATGTCGTGGCGGGCCTGGTGTTGGCCGCGGTGATCGGGGTGCCGGGGCTCGCGCTGTATCTGATCGCGCACGCGATGGGGGTGAGCGTGACCATCGTGCCGAGTTCGCTGTCGGAACACTGGTGGCGGCTGCCGGTGCTGGTTCTGTCGGCGTGCGCGAATTCCGTCGCCGAGGAAGTGCTGGTGGTGGGGTATCTGATCACCCGGTTGCGCAAGCTCGGCTGGTCGGAGAACTCCTCGCTGGCCGCGTCGGCGCTGCTGCGTGGCAGCTATCACCTGTATCAGGGGATCGGCGGCGGCCTGGGCAACATCGTGATGGGCGTGATCTTCGGTCGATACTGGCAGCGCACCAACCGCCTGTGGCCGCTGATCGTGGCGCACGCGACGATCGACGCGGTGGCCTATCTGGGCTACCACGTCCTGCGTGGACGCGTCGGCTGGCTGCCGTGACAGCGAGGCTGCCGTGATCGGTCGGCCGATGGGCCGTTCGCTGATGTGGGCGGCGTGTCGCGGCGAGTTTCACCACATCACCGCGTTTCGCGCTAACAGTGGCCCTCGCACGGGGTATCCCAGTAGAGACCGAGCGCGCAGAACCCCCACGCGCCCCCACGATCAGTAGAGTTTGACGGTGATGAACGGCGACGACCCCCGCGAGGACCCCCGTAGACGCCGGGTGCCGCCGACGTCCGGCCGACCCGGCGGTCCCCCGGTGCCCCCACCAGGTCGTCCGCCGATGCCGCAGGGTCGCGCGATGCCCCCCGATCCGCGCTACGGCCGCCCGCCCGGCAACGATCGGCGCCCGAATCCCGAAGACGGGCCGACTGTTCGCTACAACCCGGCGCCTCGGCGCGGCGCGTCGCACATCGAACCCACCCAGGTGATGCACCGCGGCAACTCCGGCGACCAGCCGTTGGCCTATTCGCAGATGCCGTACGAGCGCGAGAAGCCGCGTCAGCCACCACCGCCGCCCCCGCCACGCCCACGTCGTGACCAGGTCAGGCACGCGCCGACCCAGCGTCCGGTGCCCCACCACGACGCCGTCCCGCCCCGGCGCACTCCCCCGCCCGTCGACCTGGGCAGACAGCCGCGGCCGCCGCGGCGCAGGCGCAAACGTCATCCGTTCCGGTGGCTCACGGTGATCATCGTGCTGGTGATCGCGGGCCTCATCGCCGCGGTCGTTCACCTGGACAACTCGCTCACCCGCATCACCGCGCTGCCCTCCTACAGCGACCGCGTGAGCAATACCCCCGGCACCAACTGGTTGCTCGTCGGCTCCGACGGCCGCGGCGACCTCTCGACCGAGCAGGAGCAGGAACTCGCGACCGGTGGCGACACCGGACCCGAACGCACCGACACGATCATGCTGGTGCACATTCCGTCCTCCGGCCCGACCACCATGGTCAGCCTCCCGCGCGACTCCTACGTGAGCATTCCCGGCCACGGCAAAGACAAGCTGAACGCGTCGTTCGCGATCGGCGGCGCGTCGTTGCTGGTCCAGACAGTGGAAGTAGCGACGGGCGTGCGGATCGACCACTACGCGCAGATCGGTTTCGGTGGTTTCGCCAGCGTTGTCGACGCGCTGGGTGGGCTCGAGATGTGCCTGGACGAACCGATCGTCGACCCGCTGGCCGGACTCGACCTGCCCGCGGGCTGTCAGGAACTGTCCGGCCCGCAGGCACTCGGTTTCGTGCGCACCCGCGCGACCCCGACCGCCGATGTCGACCGGATGAACCGCCAGCGCATGTTCATGGCGGCGCTGCTGAAGAAGGCGACGAGCACGGGCACCCTCGCGAATCCGTTCGCCTTGTGGCCCATGGCAACCGGAGTCGCGGGCTCGCTGAAGGTCGACGACGGTGACCACATCTGGAACCTGGCCGCACTCGGCTGGGCGATGCGCGCGGAGACCGTCACCACCAGCGTGCCGATCGGCGGATTCGACGACACCGAGGTGGGCAACGTCTTGCTCTGGGACAAGGCGAGGGCCACTGGCTTCTTCGAGGCGCTCGCTGCCGATCAGCAGATTCCGGAGGAGCTGCTCACGCGGTAACGTCGTGGGTATGTCCGAAAAGCTGTCCTTCGCCGAAATGCTTCGTGACCAGGTCAGAGCGGGTCTGACCGCGGCGCATCAATATCTCGCCGCCGCCGTCTATTTCGACGCGCAGGACTTACCCGAGCTGGCCACGCAGACCTACGCGCGCTCGACGGCCAATCACGGGCACGCGATGCGCATGGTGCAGTACCTGCTCGACCGTGATGTGCCGATCGCGATCGGCGGGCTCGACGACGTGCGCGCGGAATTCGAATCCCCGCGCGACGCGATCGCGTTTCTGCTCGACCGCGAACGGGTCACCACCACGCAGGTCAGCGCTCTCGCCGCGGCGGCGCGGGACTCGAACGACTTCCTCGGCGAGCAGTTCATGCAGTGGTTCCTCGCCGAACAGGTCGACGATGTCGCCAAGATGTCCACCCTGCTGACCGTGCTCGACCGGCAGGACAACCTGTTCGACGTCGAGGAATTCGTCCGCCGCGAGCTGCGTGGCACGGTGCGCGTCGATACCACCGCTCCCCGAATGGCAGGCGCGAGTTAGGCGTACCGCCGCCTTCGCCCCGGCCGTACGCAGCTGACGAACGCTGCCTCGTCGGCGCTTATTAGGAAATACTTTGTTAGGGAATACTGTCCTCAATAAGGCTGCACTTGGATGACAACCCCCTATGACCAGCATTAATGTTGCCGCTATGTCGATTCATCCGGAAGCTCCGCGTAGCAAGTTCCACACTCTGCTTCAAGACCAGATCCGGCATGAGTTCAATGCCGAGCATCAGTACATCGCCATCGCGGTGTGGTTCGACAACCACGACCTGCCGCAGCTGGCCAAGCGTTTCTACGCCCAGTCGGTGGAGGAACGAAATCACGCGATGATGATCGTGCAGTATTTCGTCGACCGCGACATCTCCGTGGATATCTCGGGCATCGACGCGGCGAAGTCGAAGTTCGACTCCGCCCGTGAGCCGATCGAACTGGCGTTGACCCAGGAGAAGACGGTCACCGATCAGATCGTCCAGCTGGCCAGCACCGCCCGCGAAGAGGGCGATTACCTCGGCGAGCAGTTCATGCAGTGGTTCCTGAAGGAACAGGTCGAAGAAGTGGCGCACATGACAACGCTGCTCAATATCGCCGACCGCGCCGGGTCGAACCTGTTCGACCTGGAGGAGTTCATGTGGCGTGAGCTGAGCACCCCGAAGGACGCCTCGGGTGCGCCGTCGGTCGCCGGCGGCAGCGTCTAGCTCGAACGCGAAAGGGGTTGGGGGGGCGGGGCGCCGGCCCGCCCCCGGGGAGGTTTAAAAAAAAACGAGCCCCCCAGACCAAAAGGAATA
>NZ_JBHXRA010000016.1:0-19987 GCF_042717045.1 Nocardia sp. NPDC058633 | reverse complement strand
GTGGGGGGCCCGTGCGGCCCCCGGCGGCCGCAAAGCGCCCCACCCCCAAGGGGGGCCGGCCCGGGGCCCGGCCCCCCAACCCCTTTCTGCTTCTACTGTGCGTCTACCAGCCGGAGCCGGAGCCACCCGAGCCGGTGTTGGCCAGCACGGTACCGATCAAGATCTGCGCGAGTCCGGCGATAGATCCGAGAAATTCCACGATGCCTCTTACTTTCCTCATCACCGATTGTCCGGTTCAGTCGAGAACTTAGCCGAACGAATCAGTGAAAGAGGCATGTTTCATTAAGTTCAGCGCAGGGTGACCTGACGCGAACGCAGTCCATCGCGCGAACGACGCTCTTCACTGGTCATCTCCGCGTCGGTGGCCAATGCCTCGGCCAGCCGAGCCCCGAATTCACGCGCCGGCGATTCCCATTCGGCCGGGTGCCGCTCGGGATCGAGGTCGAACACCGGCACCAGCAGGCCGTGTGTGCGGAACGAGCCGGCGAAACGCGAGCCCTCGCCCAGGTGCAGACCACCGGTGGCGTGCACGCGAGCCAGCGCCAGCATCAGCGAGTCTTCGTCCTCGGGACGCACCCAGCGCACATGCGCCTTCTCGCCCGCGTCGACCCACCAGGCCGCGCCGACGGAATCCGGGCCGAGGTCCAGCCGCGCCGACGGCATGATGGCCTGCTTGGCCTGCTCGATCGTCGCCGCCACCTGCGGATCCGGGGTGACACCCTCGGGCACCCACCAGTCGAAGTCCTGGTGCACGGTGAGCTCGAGGTCGGCACCGGGATCGATGACATCGGCCAGGCGCGGACCACCGTCGATGGCGTCGGCGGAGTTCAACGACTCCCCGGGCTCGGCCGATTGGGTCCACAGGATCGCCGCCGCGATATCGGCCGACGGGTCATCGCCGCGGAACTGCATCTGCGTGCCGACGAAGCCGACCGGCTCGTCACCGGCGCGCACCAGCGCGGCCACCGCGCCGGGCAGCACCGTCGCCAGGGTGACCTCACGCTGCGCGGCCACACCGGGCGCGAGCTTCAAGGTCGCGGTCGCCGACGGCACGAACTCCCGCAGCGCCACCAGATCACATTCGGCGGCAAGCCCCTCGAACGGCCGCGTCACGGCCGCCGATGCCTGCTCCTGCGCCGCACGCCGCTGCGCGAGACGCTCGGCCCGATTACTGTCGGGCTTCGGACTGTTCCGCTTGCTTTTACCCACGCGTGGAGTTTATGGCCGAGCGGCAAGTTCGCGGACCGCGCCCCCTGCCCAGGCACATTCGGGCCCCGAACGACTGGGCGCTCAGACCCCGGCCAGGAGGGCCTTCGTGCGGCCGGGGTGGTTGGTCGCGACCCAGCTGACGCCCAGATCGGCGCACAACGTCACGTCCTCCGGGTCGTCGACCGTCCAGCAGTAGGTGGCCCGGCCCGCCGCGGCGGCTTTGTCCACGAGTTCGGGATGCTCGCGCAGGGTCTTCACCGACGGCCCCACCGCGGTCGCACCCACCGTGGTGGCCGCGCCGCCGCCGAGGAACCGCGACGATTCGCCGAGCAGCACCGTCGGCAGCAGCGGCGCGGCACGGCGGATCCGCCAGACCGCGGTCGCCGCGAACGACATCACCACCGCGCGTGAGTGATCGGCCGAGGCAGGCGTGGCGATACCGAAGCGCTGGAGTTCGGCGAGCACCTTGTTCTCCACCAGGGCGCCGTAGCGGACCGGGTGCTTGGTCTCGATGAACAGCTTCGTCGGACGGGTGCGCCAGTCGAGGACGAGCCCGATCAGATCGCTCAGCGCGAGCACGCCCTGCGGTTCGTCGTCGGTGCCGAAGTTCATGTCGCGCAACTCGTCCAGCGTCAGTTCGCTGACCAAGCCGGTCGCGTCGGCGGTGCGGTCGACGGTGCGGTCGTGGACGCAGACCAGGTGGCCGTCGCGGGTGAGCCGAACGTCGCATTCGACACCGTCGGCGCCCTCCCGCAGGGCCAGCTCGTACGCGGCGAGGGTGTGTTCGGGTCGCGCCGCCGACGCGCCACGATGCGCCACCACGAAGGGTGCGCGATTGTTCTGGCTCACTTGGCCACGACCTCCTCCTGCGCATTCTCGCCTGTCCGGGCAGAATCCGCGCGTTCGATCTCCTCGTGCTCGGCCCAATCGTGCTCGGCCCCATCGTGCTCGGCGTGGTCGTGCTCGGCGTTGTCGTGCACGGCGACAGCGCCCGGCTCGACCGGCGCGATGACGACCTCGGCGGGATCGGCCGCCATCACCCATCGATGCGCCGACCTGATGTCCCCGCGCAGGTCACGGCCCTCCAGCGTGCGCACCATCCACAGCGTGAGCACCGCGAAACCGGCCGCGCACAGGTTGGTGAAACCGGTGAACGAGACGCCGTCGGCCTCGGCCTGCAAGGTCGACGCGTCGCGCCACAGGGTCGCCGCGATCCACAGCAGCCCGCTCAAAGCCCACGCGCACCACCAGATCCGCACGGCCCGCCGCGAACGAGGATCGGAGTCGGCTCCGAGCAGTTCGGTGAGGAACACGCCCGGCCAGATCAGGTTGACGCCCGGCACAAGGCATCCCGCGATCAGCGACCACCGCTTGCGCGGATCACGCTTGCCGTAGGCCGTGAACACGATCGTGCGCGCTTCGATCAGCCAGGCGGCCAGCGACACGGCGGTCACCAACGCACAGATCGGCGCGATGACGCCGAACACCAGCACCGTGGCGTCGGAGATCGACAGCAGCCAGCCGGGGATGAGCCGGGCGCGGTTCTGCAACAGGATCAGGTAGCGGCCGTACTCGGCGAGGCCGGCGAGCACGAACGCGAACGCGGTGACGACCAGCAGTCGGTCGCGGCGGGCGGCGATGCCGCGCAGCGGGCGCTCGGGGGTGCGAGTCGGGGCGGGCGGCGGATCGAGCAGGCCCCAGCGCGGGATCTGGGTATAGCGCGGAGTCGGCCCGAGCGGGGCAGGCGTGGTCGTGCCCGCCTTACGGGTGCGATGGTCGGGTCGGCGCGCGACCCAGCGGTAGTTGCGCTGGGCGGGCGGCGCGTCGACCTTGCCGGGCGAGAGCAGCACCCCTCGGCAGCGCGGGCACCAGTGCATCGGCGCGCCCTGCACGGCCCACCGCGCACCACAACGCGCACATGGCTGCACCACCGAACTCACCCGCGCACCCCGCTTCCGGACTAGTAGATCTTGGCTTCGTGGTCGCCGTCGGCGACCACCGGGCGGCCGGTCTGCTGCCAGGCCACCATGCCCCCCGCGACATTGACCGCTTCGTACCCGATGTGGGCGAGATACCGGACGACCTCGAGTGAGCGGCCGCCCTGCCTGCACACGATGTAGAGCTCGGCGTCGATATCGAGCTCGTCGAGGCGGGCGGGCACGTCGACCATCGGAATGTGGATCGCGCCGGGCGCGTGCCCGAGGTTCCATTCGTCGGGTTCGCGCACGTCGAGCAGCTGCGCGCCCGGCGCCGGGTCCGCGTGGTCGAACGCGGCGGGTACCGCACCCACCGGCACCGTGGGGACATCGGAGCTCGTCACGCCTCGATCCTGCCATGCCGCACGCATCGCCGGGCGCGCCTGTGCGAGGACGACGTGCCGCGCGGGCCTCAGCTACCGGTCAGCACATCATCGCCCGGAGCGGGTCGCCTACCGCACCGACAGCCGGGCACGACCAGCCGGGAACGACCGATCCGGGACTCCCCTCCATGTCATCCCGGAGCGGTCGTTCGCCGCTGACGTCGGGATTCGTGCAGTGCGTTCTGTCCCGACATCTACTTGGACGCGAGCGGGACCGATTCGGTTCCATAAAAACGAGAACACTAGAGAAAATCTTAAATCCTGGGATCTGGGCGGCCCGATCGGTAGCCTGGGCGCATGAACGTGAGCAGGGGGCTACTCGACAGTTTCGACATCAACGGCTTGAATACCGCTTTGTCCGAATCCACGTGTCTAGGCGTAGAAGTGGATGCCGCGGCGGGCCGATTGCAACTCGCTCTGGAGGTGCTGACGCTACCCACGGATGGACCCGCGCCGATCGACACGAAAGTCCTGCTCACCTTCACCGGAGTCACCCGCGTCGCGGCCTCCCTGCGCATCCAGCGCTGGGACGACGTCGACGCCCGGGTGCTTCCCCTGACCCTCGACCAGCTCGACGAGGCCATCCAGAGCTTCGGCGGCGGTGGACTCCACGGGTGGGAGTTCATCGACCTCGACGACAGTGGCTGGACGCTGTGGAGTGAGCTGCTCAGCTTCGACACGGTGCTCGATCAGCGCATCGCCGCCCATGTCATCGAGTTCTCCCAGGAGGAGGGCATCGATCCGCGCGAACTCGATGTTCGCGTGTGGTTCGACAAGATCTCGGTAACCGATCCGGCCGGGCGTGAGATTCCGATGAACGAGTTCATCGACGGTGGGCGTCGGTGGTGGGATGCGCACGCTACGGGTGATGCGCGGACCACCAAGGCGGACATCGCACCGCCGCTGTAGGGATCGGCACGAAGCTTCGGTAAGGACAGATAAGGCGCGTACCGGGCCCGGGTGGCTACCGGGTCGCCCGGGCCAGGCGGTGCATGTCGGTGGCCACGCATCAGGATTGCTCGACGCGGTGGGGAATGCGGGGGCAAGGTGCGCGGGTTGCACGGGGCGGGTGTACGAATGATGGTTGGTGTTGTCGTCCAATTGGGCGCACACAGCCCGACATACGGAAAGGGACATCGTGGCCGTCTACACGCTGCCGGAACTGGACTACGACTTCGGCGCACTGGAGCCTCACATCTCCGGTCAGATCAACGAGATCCACTACACCAAGCACCACGCTGCCTACGTCGCAGGCGCCAACAAGGCCCTCGAGCAGCTCGAGGAGGCCCGCGAGTCGGGTGACCTGGCTGCCATCCTGCTGCTGGAGAAGAACCTGGCCTTCCACCTCGGTGGCCACTACAACCACTCCGTCTGGTGGAAGAACCTCTCCCCCAACGGCGGCGACCAGCCGGAAGGCGACCTGGCCGCGGCCATCGCCGACCAGTTCGGTTCGTTCGACAAGTTCCGTGCGCAGTTCACCGCTGCCGCCAACGGCCTGCAGGGCTCCGGCTGGGCCGTCCTGGGTTACGACACCCTGGGCCAGAAGCTGCTGACCTTCCAGCTGTACGACCAGCAGGCCAACGTGCCCACCGGCATCATCCCGCTGCTGCAGGTCGACATGTGGGAGCACGCCTTCTACCTGCAGTACAAGAACGTCAAGGCCGACTACGTGACGGCGTTCTGGAACGTCGTCAACTGGGCCGACGTGCAGGACCGCTTCGCCCGCGCGGTGTCGCAGGGCAAGGGCCTGATCTTCGGGTAACCAGCGAATTCGCGAGAGGCCCCTTGACAACAGCGTTGTCGAGGGGCCTCTTTCGTGCTGTCCGATCTCGCCTGGACGGGGGTCTCGCATCGGCATGTTCCGCGGGTCTCGCCGCACATCACCGCGTGCCCGCCCGATTTCGGTCGACCCGTCCTACGACCGGCGCGAAGACCGGCGAGGCGAACTGGCACTCTTTGGTACTTGTGTGCCAGATGGTTTTAGGGCTATCCCTGTCATATACGGGCATAGTCGCCCCCGGTGTCGGGAGGCCATCATGAATACTCAGGGTCCGATCGGGATCACGCCGTTCCAGGCGCGTGGGCGATTGTGCGGGTTCGTGGTTTCGGGGCGGTGGCCGGATACCACCAAGGAATGGGCGCAGGTGCTGGTGCTGGCCGTGCGGGTGGCGTCGATGCCGGGCCTGCTGGTGACCACCACGGTGTTCGGGGTGCGCGAGGAGTTGCCCGACGATCCGGAACCGGGCACGGTGGGGCTGGTGATGGCGGAGGGGCCGGTGCTCGGGGCCGAGGCGATCGAACCCGGCCGGTTCGCCGCGCACGTGCCGCCCGCGCTGCTGATGTTGCATCCGCCGTCGGAGACCCGCCCGTCGCTGCCCGAATGCGCGGGCGCGGCCTCGGGATGCGTGCTGCTGCCCGGCGTGCCGCACCTCGGCCTGGAGCACCGTGCGGCGTGGGCCGAAGCCGAGCTCGACGGCACGATCACCTCGCTGGTGAGCCGGGTCGGGATGGATCTGATCAGCGATCCCGATACCGCCGTGCTCGCAATGCTGCTGGCGGCCTGAGCTTTTCCCGCGTGGCGGCTCGGCGAACGGCTGGCAACGGGTCGGCGTACCCCTGAAATCAGGGACGCCGAACTATCACCGCAGCGTACCCAAACTTATTGCGCCCATTGAGATTTCGACAACGCGAGCTTGGCATCCAGGGAGCAACCGGGCTAGAGTGGACAACAGCGAAGGGGAGTAGCCCACAATCGCGTAGTCGACATACTGATCGCCGCCGGATTCGGCGCGGTCCGGCTGCGCGGACCGGTCATCACCGGTGGGCGAGACCTTCGGCCACGAACCGATCACCACGACCGGTGTGGCTGAAGGCGCACCCGTCTTTCAGCCACAGGCCGGAGTACTCACCTGGGAGCTGACCTCATGATCGCCACGATTCTACTGAGCTTCGGCGTGCTCTTCCTCGCCGAACTCGGCGACAAATCGCAACTCATGGCGCTGACCTTCTCGCTGCGCTACCGCTGGTGGGTGGTACTGGCGGGCATCAGCGTCGCCAGCGTCGCCGTGAACCTCATCGCCGCGGGCGTCGGCCACTTCCTCGGCACCGCGCTCCCCGCGAACGCCATCGCCGTCATCACCGCGCTCACCCTGCTGGCGGTCGGCCTTTGGACGCTGCGCGATGCGCTGACCAGCGCCGACGACCCCGAAGAAGCTCCTGAGCCACCGAGCGCTCGCAACGCCTTCCTCGTCGTCATCTCCGCCTTCACCCTCGCCGAACTCGGCGACCGCACCATGTTCGCGGCCGCCGCGCTCGCCTCCAACAACAACTGGCTGGCCGTCTGGATCGGCTCGGTCGCCGGCATGGTGGCCGCGGGCGGACTGGCGATCCTGGTCGGCAAGATCGCGGGCAAGCACCTCCCCGAGCGCGCCATCGCCATCGCGTCGGGCCTGCTGTTCCTGTTCTTCGCCGCCAAGACCGTTCTCGGCGCGTTCGTGCCCTCGCTGGGCGGTTGGGGTTCGGCGGGGGTCGCCCTGATCGCGCCCGCGCTGGTCGGCGTCGGAGTCGCCGGGTGGCGCCGGCGCCGCGAGCAGGCCGAGCGGGTCGGCGAGCTCGCCGAGGTCGGGAGCTGAGTTCCGAGAGTCAGGCGAAGGCGTTGCCGTAGAGCGTGCCGGAGCGTGCGGCCAGGGCGATCAGCTGTTCCTTGATGCCGCGCAGACTCTCCGGGTCGTCGGCGGCGATCCGGCCGGTGACCATGGCGCCGATGGCGGCGGCCAGGGTCGCGCAGGCGAACCGCTGCTCCTCGGATTCGGCGCCGAGCATGGTGGCCACCACCTCGACGAAGCGGTGCTGCAAGGCCATCCGCTCCTCGATGGCCGACGGTCCCACCGCGTAGACCTCCACCAGGAACAGGCGGGCCGAGGCCGGGTCGTCGATCATGTGGTCGAAGTAGGCGGTGAGGATGCGGTCCATCCTGGTGAGCGCGTCGGAGTCGGCGCACTCGGCGATCACCGCCTGTAGCTTCTCGGCCAGCGCGCTCGACACCCGATCGAAGGCCGCCTTGAAGCAGTCCTCCTTCGAGCGGAACAACTCGTAGAACGTTTCCCGTGAAACTCCCGCCCGCTTGAGTACGGCCGCGACCGGCGTGCCGACATAGCCGCCCACGGTCATCGCCTCGCCCATCGCGACGAGAATGCGCTCACGCTGGGAGGCGACGACCTCCTCACGTGACAAATGGTGGCGTCCACGCGGAAGCTGTTGCCGCAGGGTCGAATCGGTCATGATTGCCGTTCCAATCTGCGGGGTCGGGCGGGCTGTTCGGTGGTGAATGCGACGTCCTCGGTGCGGGCGATGTCGATGGCGCGGGCCAGGCGGTCGCCCTGCACCCGTTGCACGACCAGTTGGGCCAGCAGCCGGAACGGCCGGACCCACGCCACCCACCAGGGTGAGACCACGGTTTTCCGGCGACGCGCGATGGCGCGTTCCAGCGCCTCCACCGCGGGCCCGACCGGTGACTTCCCGGTGAGACTGGTCTCCCCGAGGATGCTGTGCGCGGCCGCCGTACCGAACCCGCGCACCGTCATGTCGGTCTCGATCCCGGCGAAATAACTCACCCCCACCTTCGCCCCGGTCGACCGCAGTTCCGCACGCAACGTGGCGCCGAGCGAGGCCACCGCCGCCGCCGACGCGCTGTAGGCCCCGCCGAGCGGCAGCTGCACCTCCGTGGAGATCGACGACATCATCAACACATACCCGCCCGGATGCGAAAGATGCGCACCCGCCGCCGACACCGTGTAGGCGACCCCGAGCACGTTCACCGCGAGGGTCTCCTCCAACACCGACGGATCGCCGCCGATCATCGCCATCTGCTTGGCGACTCCCGCGTTGGCCACCAGCACATCGAGCCCGCCGAGTTCGGCGACCAACGCCGCGACCACCCGCTCGACCTGTCCCCGATCGGCCACATCGCAATACCGCCACGGCACATCGCCGCATTCGGAGGCCACTTCGGCCAGCAGTTCCGGTTCCAATCCGAGCAACGCGACCTCGGCCCCGCGCGCGGCCAACCTGCGAGCGAGCGCGGCACCGATCCCGCGAGCTGCCCCGGTGATCAGGACCTTGCGTCCAGCCACCGAGGGACCGGCGAACGATCTCATGACGGCACGCTACCACCGGTAAACACTGGTGTTCACGACGATTTCGCCACCGCTCGAGATGGGTGTTCCAGACCACACCGGCGACACGCTAGGGTGCCACTATTGGCAAGCGGCACAATAAGCCGTGAGCCACGGGTTCTCGGCGCGTCTGCATCGCTGGACCGACCGAAAGGTGCGACGAAGGAGTACCCGTAGGTAGGGAACAGGCGGAGTCGATCGCCGAGAACAGCGGCACCAGCCGCACCTAGACACAGGAGGATTTTGTCGTGGAGATTTCGGGTACCGCTGCCATTGTCACCGGAGGCGCGTCCGGCCTCGGTGCCGCCACCGCCAAGCGTCTCGCCGACGCGGGTGCCACCGTCTTCGGCCTGGATGTCCCCCAGTCCATCGAGCGCGCGGGCGACAACGTCCCCGCCGGCGTCACGCTGATCGCGGCCGACGTGACCAGCGGTGACGAGGTGGCCGCCGCGATCGCCCAGATCACCGAAGGCCCGGCGCCGCTGCGCATCGTGGTCAACTGCGCCGGCGTCGGCTGGGCGGGTCGCATCCTGTCCAAGAACGGCCCGCACGACCTGGAACTGTTCCGCACCGTCATCACCGTGAACCTGCTCGGCACGTTCAACGTGATGCGCCTGGCCGCCGATGCGATCGCCAAGACCGAACCGGTCGACGAGTACGGCCAGCGCGGCGTGGTGGTCAACACCGCGTCGGTGGCGGCCTTCGAGGGCCAGGTCGGCCAGATCGCCTACTCCGCGTCCAAGGGCGGCGTCCACGGCATGACCGTTCCCGCCGCTCGCGATCTCGCCCAGTTCGGCATCCGCGTCAACACCATCGCCCCCGGCATCATCGACACCCCGATGCTCGCCGGCGTCACCCCCGAGTACCGCGCGGGCCTGGAAGCGGGCGTCCCGTTCCCGTCCCGCCTCGGCCGCCCGGACGAGTACGCCCAGCTGGTGGAATACATCGCCGCCCACGACTACCTCAACGGCGAGACCATCCGGATGGACGGCGCGCTGCGCATGGCACCGCGCTAGTCCTGTCCTGATCGACGGCGCCTGGCTGAATCGGCCGGGCGCCGTTTTTTCATATGACGGTGCCCGCCGCTCGGGCGGTGTCGCCGATCATGCCGCCGGCCGCAAGTCGCGCCGACAA
Organism: Nocardia sp. NPDC058633; assembly: GCF_042717045.1. NCBI lineage: Bacteria > Bacillati > Actinomycetota > Actinomycetes > Mycobacteriales > Nocardiaceae > Nocardia > Nocardia sp. NPDC058633. The sequence goes on along the minus strand of NZ_JBHXRA010000016.1, from coordinate 10,111 downwards.
CCGGGCACCGGTGGGCCGTCAGTCGTCGCGGATGTCGAGTTCGCGCTGAAGGTCGCTGTTGATGCGCTGCGCCTCGGCGAGTTGGTCTTCCAAGATCACGATTCGGCACGACGCCTCCAGTGCGTTGCCGAGATCGACGAGTTCGCGCACGCGCGCGGCGATGCGTAGTTGGTAGCGCGAGTAGCGCCGGTGCCCGCCCGCCGAGCGCTGGGGGGTCAGCAGCCGTGCCGCGTCGAGGCCGCGCAGAAACGATTGGGTGACGCCGAGGATCTCGGCGGCGCGCCCCATGCTGTAGGCGGGGTAGGTGTCGTCGTCGAGCTTGTCCGCGGCGCTGGGACCGTCGGCGGAATTGATGTTCGGGTGCTGCACGAGGCCTCTCGGGATTCAACGCCGGAAGGCCCCGGCGCGCTGGGCGCCGGGGCCGTGATTTACGACTGAGGGATTGATTTCACTTGCCTTCACCGGCCGCAGCGGCCGATCTGATAAACCGCACCCGACAACTCTCGGGATGCGGGACATCTAAATGGCTGATCAGTGGCCACCACCTCCTGAATCGTCGGTTCTACCTGCGGTACTTCACTTCACTTGCTTCTTCTGTCTTGCTTCATCGCCCCCTGCGCGGTCCGGCCGACTGCACCGGATTCTCTTCTCCGCCGAAAGGGGACGGTCGAACTTCTTGTCCCGGGCAGTTCACCTGCCCGGCCACCTGATTTCTTCTTCGGAACGACTGCGACTATATACCCTCGCCTTCGAGAATGTCTACCCCCACCACAACAGATTTTTTGCACCCGCGCCGGACGACGGATCCACGGCAGATCCCCACGCATGCCGAAGAGACCGACCAGCGGTTATACGGGGCGGGTGAAGGTGATCAGGGAGCGGCCCGGGCCGTTGTAGTCGGGGATGGGGCCCGCGACGGTGAAGCCGAGGCTGCGGTGGAAGTCGATGCTGGTGTAGTTGGCGGGCGACGTTATCGCGGAGACGGTGGTGCGGTTGTCCGAGCGGGCGATGGTGAAGAAGGCTTCGTAGAGGGCCCTGCCGAGGCCGGATTTGCGGGCGTCGGGACGCACGGCGACGAAGTGGATATAGGCCGTGTAGGGGTCGGAGGGAGAACCGAAACCCACCAGGAAACCCGAGAGACCGCCGTCATCGGAGGCGATGAGGCTGGTGCGGTGGAAGTGGTCGAGGAACATGCGGGGAAGGTTGTGGACGGCCGCGCGGCCCCACCAGTTGTCGACTATGCCGATGATGCTGTCGTAGTCGTCGGGTCTCGCCCGTCGGATCTCGTGCCCCACCATCACTCCATGGTGGCCCCGATGTGACTCGTCAGCACCGGAATTCGGGGTGAACTGTTCCGCCTCCCCGCGACTTTCGTGGGTCGCGGGGAGGCGGTTGTTCTGTCAGACCGTGCGGGTGAGCCGCTCGGTCAGCAGCTGGGCGAAGCGGGCCGGATCCTTGAGCTCGCCACCTTCGGCGAGAACCGCTGTGCCGTAGAGGAGTTCGGCGGTTTCGGCGAGTTCGGGCACCTTGCCTTCGTCGGCGTCGGACTTGCGGGCGTCGTAGGCGTCGCGCAGGCCGGTGACCAACGGGTGGGTCGGGTTGAGCTCGAGGATGCGCTTGGACTCCGGCAGCGCCTGGCCCGAGGCGCGGTACATGCGCTCGAGCATGGGGGTGAAGTCGTAGACATCACCGACCAGGCAGGCGGGTGAGGTGGTGAGGCGGTTGGTGAGGCGCACTTCCTTGGCGACATCGGTCAACGTGGCGCCGAGCCAGGTGAGCAGGTCGCCGAAGTCCTTGTCCTGCTGTTCGCGCAGGGCTTCGGTTTCCTTCTTCTCGTCCTCGGTCTCGAGGTCGACCTCGCCCTTGGCGATGGACTGGAAATTCTTGCCCTGGAACTCCGGGACCGAGCCGACCCACATCTCGTCGACGGGATCGGTGAGGATCAGCACCTCGCGACCCTTGGCCGTGAAGGCTTCCAGGTGCGGCGAATTCTCCACCTGCGCACGGCTTTCACCGGTCATGTAGTAGATCGAGTCCTGGCCGTCCTTCATCCGCTCCACGTACTGCGCGAGCGTGGTGAGCTCGGACTCCGACGCGGTGGAGGCGAAGGACGAGACGGTGAGCAGGGTTTCGCGGTTGTCGGTGTCGGAGAGCAAGCCCTCCTTGAGAACCCGGCCGAACTGCGCCCAAAACGTCTGGTACCTGGCCTGATCCTCGGCGCCCTGCATGTCCTTGACGGTGGAGAGCACCTTCTTCACCAGGCGCTTGCGGATCATCTGGATCTGGCGGTCCTGCTGCAGGATCTCGCGCGAGACATTGAGCGAGAGGTCCTGCGCGTCGACGACTCCCTTGACGAAGCGCAGGTACTCCGGCATCAGCTCTTCGCAGTTGTCCATGATGAACACCCGACGCACGTAGAGCTGCACACCGCGCTTGTGCTCACGGGTGAACAGGTCGAACGGGGCGATCGACGGAATGAACAACAGCGCTTGGTATTCGAAGGTGCCTTCGGCCTTCATCGGGATGATCTCGAGCGGTTCGTCCCAGGCGTGCGAGACGTGGTGGTAGAACTCCTTGTACTCCTCGTCGCTCACCTCGCTGCGCGGTCGCGTCCACAACGCCTTCTGCGAGTTGAGGATCTGGTCCTCGACAAGCGTCTTCTCGACCTTGTCCTCGCCTTCGCCCTCGGTCACCGTGCGCTCGACCTGCATGCGGATCGGCCAGGCGATGAAGTCGGAGTACTTGCGCACGATCTCGCGCAGCTTCCATTCCTGCGTGTAATCGAAGAGGTGATCGTCTTCGTCGGCAGGCTTGAGCTCGAGGGTCACCGAGGTGCCCTGCGGCGCGTCGGCGACAGTGTCGATGGAGTAGGTGGAGCTGCCCGCGGCGGCTTCCCAGCGGGTGCCTTCGGTCTCGTCCGCCCTGCGGGTGGTGAGGATGACCCGGTCGGCGACCATGAAGGTGGAATAGAAGCCGATGCCGAACTGGCCGATCAGTTCCTCGGCCGCGGCGTCGGACTTGGCTTCGGTCAGCTTGCGGCGCAGGTCGGCGGTGCCGGACTTGGCCAGGGTGCCGATGAGGTCGATCACTTCGGCGCGGGACATGCCGATGCCGTTGTCGCGCACCGTCAGGACACGCTTGTCCTGGTCGACCTCCAGCTCGATGTGCAGGTCGGCGGTGTCGGCTACCAGGTCTTTGTCCTGGTAGGCGGCAAGTTTGAGTTTGTCCAGTGCGTCGGAAGCGTTCGAGATCAGCTCCCGCAGGAAGGTGTCTTTGTTGGAGTAGACCGAGTGGATCATCAGCTCGAGGAGCTGGTGGGTTTCGGCCTGGAACTCGAGGGTTTCGACGTGCTGCTCAGTCACGCCCCCGATGGTATTACGGCCGCTGTCGCGGTGCTCCCGAGGACCCTGCGTGGTCCCGCTCCGCTTGCGTGTCCCAGCCCGCCGGTCGCACCGCGCCGAAATCCGCCAGTGAAGGCACCTCGGCGACGGCCCGCTTCGACATCCAATCGCGCAACACCTGGGTGGCGCGGACATCGTCTTCGTTGTAGACGAACAGGCGGGTGCGCTGGGACATGTCGACGGCGGCGTCGTAGCCGACAGCGCGGCGGTACCAGCCCATCGACGCCTCGCCGCCCGCTTCCGGATCACGCCAGCCGAAGCCGGCCACGGGGGCGATCTTCTTGAGCCCCTTGCCGTTCGGGCAGATGAACTGCTCGGTGACGGCCTGGAACATGTCGACCCATTCCGCCGAATCGACGAAGGCACGCACTTGTTCGTGGGTGGGGACACCGGGTCGACCCGCGAACCGGCGCGCCGATTCGTAGAGCCACTTGTCCTCGGCGGTACGCGAATAGCAGTAGGCGGCAAAGGTTTTGCCCGCGGCGTGGGCTTCGGCGCGCCGCTCCATCAACCAGGTCCAGAACTCGCCGAACGAGCGGCCCTCGTCCTCGGTGGGCAGCGGATCCCAGGTGACGAACGGTCGATAGACGTCGTCGAGCAGGGTGCCCCACAGGTAGGCGCCGTCTTCCTGGTAACTCTCCAGGTCGACATCGACTTCCACATCCGCGCGACGCACGCTCACCTGCTCGAACCGGCGCACCAGCGGAGCGCCGTCGATCCAGGCACGGGCGGTGACCACGGTCTCGGCGAACGGGCCGTGCTGCCAGTCGTCGGGGTCCTCGCCCTCCCAGGCGGCCAGCTCATCGACCGTCTCGATGCCGTGCAGGCGCAGCACCTCGGCGCGCGAGCCCGGGGCGACCAGGCTGACGTCGCGCATCTGCGCCAACGTCGCCTCACAACTGGGCTGCGCTGTTTCCGACGACTGCGCTGTATCCGATGACTGCGCTGTATCCGATGACTGCGCGCCGGGACCACGCACCCACCACGGGCACTGCCTGCACTCGGGCACCTTCGACGGCCGGGTGGGCAGTTCGCCGCGCACCACCGCGATGCGGTCGGCGTAGCGCTGGTCGTAATCGGCCAGCACGCTCGTCAGGTCGTGGACCAGGATGCGGTCGGCGACCAGGCCGATCGCGCCGCCGACCAGGGCGGGACTGGCCATGCCGTAGCGCTGCAGCATGCGGTAGAGGTGGGCGAGGCGCTGCTGATCGCGCGGCTGCGGACGCAGTTTCACGTGCTTGTCGCGGCGGGGCTGCCAGCGGAAAAGATCCGAGGTCATGGGGTGGAAATCGGCCGGGTCGGGTCGGCGCGGGTCGGTGACCTTGTGGTTGACCACGATGATGGGGATGTAGCCGCCGCGGTCGTCGTCGCGCAGCAGGATCTCGACACCGCCACGTCGACCGGTATCGGCTTCCTGGGGCAGCAGCCCGCCCCAGATGCGGGGGGCGCCCGCCTCGATGGCGGCCATCGTCGCCGCGGCCTTGGCGGCCCCCCGCAGCTCCGGGTCGATCACCACCCAGTCGGCGGGGGCGGCCGCGACCAGCTCGTCGCGCACCTTGGCGCGGTGCGCGGTGGCGGCATCGCGACGCTGCTGCACGCCCGGGTCTTCGCGGACCTCGGCGAGCACACCGGGATTCTCGGCATCGAGGCGAAGACGGTGTCTGCACCCGATCAGCGAGCGCGCGTCCAAAAAGGAGACGCGGGAACCGCCGATATCGGCACCTCGATCGGGCGCAGCGGAAGCGGGGACCGGGCTACGCACCGGCCCGCCGTCGAAGTCGTCCTCGGCTGCACGCACGCAAGCAGTATGGCCTCTCCCCCCGACACATTGCCCAATCGCTACCCTGATCCCACTACGCTACGAAGAACGGCAGGCCGCCTGGAGGCGGTACTGCCTCATGACTTGGCGAGCATGACGGAGGGCCTGATCTCATGGGGTTGTTCAGCAAGCGTAAGCGGCGGCCGAGCCGACGCGCTGAGGCGAAAGCACTCAAGCACAAAGCCGCGGTGGAGGCGAAACTGAGCGCCAAGAACGAGCGCAAGGCCGCCAAGGCGGGCGAGCGCGTCAATCGGCGCGCCGCCAAAGCACAGGCACGCACCGCCGACAAGGTCGCCAAGGCGCAGATCGCGACCCTGCAGGCAGAAGAGAAGGCAGCCCAGAAGGCCGCGGCCAAGGCCGAGCGCGAGTTGTTCAGCGCCGGTCAGATCCGCAAGTACATCGGTGTCGCGCGGGTGCTCATCCCGGTGCTCGCCCCGCTGGCTTATCGCGGCGCCACCATGGTGCGTGGCCAGCTCGACGCCCGCAAGGCCCAGCAGCTCGGGATCGGCCTCGACCAGCTGAGCGAGTTCAGCGGGCACGGTGCGCGCCTGCAGGCCCGCATCACCAACACCGAGGAAGCGCTCGACAAGATCGCCGCCGACAAGGCAGGCGATGCCGACACCGAGAAGTTCGTCGAAGCGGCGCGCTCGCGCATGGCCGACCTGAATGTGGCGGTGCGCACGGCCGAGCAGATGCCCGCCACACGGCGCAAGGCTGTGCACGCGTCGATCTCGACCGAACTGGCGGTGCTGGAGAACGACGTGCTCGCTCGCCTCGGCGTTCGCTGATTCTCCCGTGACCACGCCGCAGCTCACCTCCCGCTTGCGCGGTGGTGGCTGCGGCGTACTCGTGGGTGCGCTGGCTGTGGCCGCGCACGGGATCGGCGGGGGCGCGGTGCCGAGATCGGCGGATATCGCCCTGCTGCTGCTGGTTTCGCTGATGGCCGGGATGTTCGCGCAGGGTGACCCCGGGAAACGTGCTGGGCTGACGGCTTTCGCGAACCCGGATCGCCCCGCGGTGGTGCGTACGGCCGCCGCGTTGATCGGTGGTCAGTGGGCCGGGCACTTCGCGCTGTCGGCGACGCTCGGCCATCACGGTGGGCTACTGCATCTGCCGAGTGCGGCGATGATCGCCGCACACCTGCTCGCGGCGTTTGCCTGTGCCGCACTGATCCTCCTTGCCGAGCGGCTGTATCTCGTCGCGTCGAGCGTGGTTCGGGCGGTGATCGGCGCGCCCGCACCCGCTGTCGGGGCACGCGCTGTTCGTTGGCTCGCCACGGTCGCCGTGGCGCGCGGTGCTCGTCCGAGGGGTGCGCGATGTCCGCGCGCACCGCCACTGTTCGCCTGATTCACGACGACATCAGAACTCTTCGAACAGAAGGCATTCCATGCACAACTTCATCACCCGCAGCACCGGTACCGCCGCTCTCGCGGCGGGTCTGGTGCTCGCCGCTTGTGGTTCGGCAGCCGCGCACGTGGGCGTCGAGGCGCCGGGCGCCGCGCAGGGCAAGTACACCGTCGCCACCTTCAAGGTGCCCACCGAATCCGAGACGGCGTCCACCACGGCACTGCGCGTGAGCGTGCCGAACCTGAAAAGCGTGCGAACCGAACCGATGCCGGGCTGGATCTCGAAGGTCGAGCGCAACGACAAGGGCGAAGCGGTCGCCGTGGTGTGGTCGGCCGAGCCGGGTAACCCCGGCGTGGGGCCCGGCCAGTTCCAGCGGTTCGTGCTCTCGCTCGGGCCGCTGCCGACCCAGGACACGGTGGATTTCCCCGCCCAGCAGACCTATAGCGACGGCAAGGTCGTGGCCTGGGATCAGCCGAGCACCGGCGGCGCCGAGCCGGAACACCCCGCGCCCGCTCTCAACTTGACCGCGAACGGCGGCGCCGAGGGTGGCGATCACCACGTCGCCTCCGGCGAAACCCCACAGGCACAGACCGATACGGTCGCCCGCTGGATGGGTGGCCTCGGTCTGGCACTCGGTCTGTTCGCCGCCGCTCTTGGTCTCGGCCTCGTCTTCCGCTCCCGGCGGTCGTCGTGACCGCCGGCGAGCACGCGGACAGCGGCCGCGCGGGCGGTCCACTCGCCGTGCGCAACTCACGCACGATGCTCGTCGCTCTCCTCGCCGTTCTGTTCGCCTGCGCTTTCGCGGCGGCGGGCCCGGCGGGTGCGCACTCCGGTGCGGTGAGCAGCGTGCCCGAGGACGGGTCGACCGTCGAGGTCGGTCCGGCGCGGGCCAGCATCACCTTCAACGAGGAACTGCAGCAGAACTTTCCGTCGCTGACCGTCGTCGGGCCGGACGGCCGGTTGTGGTCCAAAGGAAAGGCGCAGGTCGAAGGACGAAGTGTCAGTGTGGAAGTGGGTGAGCTGGGACCGGTCGGGGAATACACGCTCGCGTTCCGGGTCACCTCGGCCGACGGCCATCCCGTGAGCGGGACGAGGACTTTCACGCTCAGCAAGGCGGGCACCGGCACGCCCGGCGCGCGTCCGGGCGAGGACAACGCCGACGGCGGCGGCGACGGCGGGGTGCCCGTGTGGGTGTTCGTCGTCGGCGGTGTCGTGCTGTTCGGTGCGGGCCTCGCGGTGGCGTTGCTCGGCGGCCGGTCCGGTCGCAAGAAGTAGTCGACGATGACGACCGGTCGCCGGGCGCCCGTGCCGCGGCAGTGGCGGATCCTGGTGCCGGTCGTCGCCGCCGCGCTGGCCGGGGTGGTGCTGGCGTGGATTCTGCGCCGGACCGACGGGCTCGCGTGGGTGGCGTTCGCGCGCGTGCTCGCCGACTGCGCGGGCGCTGTCGTGATCGGTCTCGCCGCACTCCCCCGGCTCAACGACCGGCCGGCGCTCGCCTGGCGACCACTGGCCGTCCTCGCCGGCATCTGGTTCGCCGCCGAGTTCACCGTGCTCGTCTGCGAAGCCGCCGAAATCGTCGGCGTGCCGGTGACCCAGCTCGGCGCGAGCGAGTTCACCACGTTCCTCGGCCGGCTCAGCGGCGGCCAGATCGGCATCGCGATCCTGTTCTGCACCGGCGCGATCGCTTGTTACGCGGCACTGGCCTTCCGCAGGCCGGACACCGCGTCGGCCGATCTGGTGCTCGTGTTCGCGGCGGTCGCGCTGTCGCTGCGGCCGATCACCGGGCACATGTCCCAGCAGATGTTCGGTTCGGTGCTGGCCGCGATCCACGCGCTCGCCGCGGCCTGCTGGCTGGGAATGCTGCTCGCCATGGCGCTGGTTCTGCGCACGCGCGGCGAATGGGCCGCGACCCTGCCCAGGTTCTCCACGATCGCCGCGCCGCTGGTCGGCGTTGTCGCGCTCACCGGCCTGGTCAACGGCGTGGTGCGCCTCGGTGGGCTCGCCCCGCTGCTGACCAGTGGGTACGGGCGGATCCTGTTGGCGAAGTTCGCGGTGTTGTGCGCGCTCGTCGCGCTGGGCTGGTGGTGGCGGCGCACCTGGGTGGGCAAGGCCGGCGACCATCGCGTCACCGCCGAGGTCTCCCTGCGCAACGCCACCGCCGACGTGCTGGTCATGGCCGTGGCATTCGGCCTGGCAGCGACGTTGGCGGTCACCGCGTAGTCACCTCGGTCACGTTCGGCCTCGAGTCCCCTGGGGCGTCGCCGTCACCGATTAGAGTGGCGATATGACCGAAGTGAGGATTGTCGAAGACTGCGCTGCGCCCGCCGAAACAGCGTTCGCGTTCATCAACGACTACCGCAATCTGCCGAAGTTCTGGTACGGCATCGAATCCTTCACCCCTGTCACCGCGCAGACCGACGGCATCGGCGCGAAGTTCGACGGCAAGATGAAGCTCGGCCCCGCTTCGCTGACCTCCCGTATCGAGGTCGTCGGCTGGGAAGAGGGCCGGTTGATCGCCACCAAGTCGATCAAGGGCATCGAGATCGTGTCGACCTTCCGCTTCATCCCCAAGGGCGAGATCGCGTGCACGGTGGACGCCGACATCAATTTCTCCGTCGGCGGCGGTATCGCGGGCAAGGTGCTGAGCAAGACGATCGAGCCGTTCGTGAAGATCGCGGTCCAGCACACCACCGACGCTCTCATTCGCGAGATCGAGAAGTCGCACAGCGAGCAGGTCTGAGACTGCGAGCGAGCGCACCGCCTACGAACACCGCCACGGGCGGGCCTGACACAATCTGGTTCATGACCGAATCAGCGAATGTTGTGGCCACCGCCGATCTGGCCGACGAGATCGGCCCCGAGATCCGTAGCTGCGATACGCAGTTCATCCAGTTCGGCGGCCGCGCCGAATTCGCGGGCCGGATCACCACGATCCGCTGCTTCCAGGACAACCTGCTGGTCAAGCAGACCCTGAGCGCCCCCGGCGAGGGCAAGGTCCTCGTCGTCGACGGCGGCGCCAGCGTGCACACCGCGCTGGTCGGCGACATCATCGCCGGTCGCGGCGTGGACAACGGCTGGGCCGGCGTGATCGTCAACGGCGCCGTGCGCGACTCCGCCATCCTGCGCACCCTCGACATCGGCGTGAAGGCACTGGGCACCAACCCCCGCAAGAGCACCCAAACCGGCAGCGGCGAGCAGGACGTGACCGTCGAATTCGGCGGCATCACCTTCGTCCCCGGCGAAATGCTCTACAGCGACTCCGACGGAGTAGTAGTCCGAGCCGAAGACTGACCCCCGGCCACCCCGTCCACCCCCAGCTCCACCGCGACCCCACACCCGTTCATCCCGAGGTCCACCGCGACCACAGCACCAACAACACCGTCGCAGCCGGTCCAGGGGGGTGACCGCATCACCAGCAACCCCGTCCACCCCAGGTCCGCCATGACCGCACTCCCAGCCACAACCCGCGACCCATAGGGAGCGGCGGCCACGAAGTGGCCGGTCCGCGGCCGGGTCGCCGGTCAGCCGCCGTTGCGTAGGCGAC